>NZ_SMOA01000007.1 GCF_004353985.1 Paracraurococcus ruber
CCGCGACAGGGGCGCGCAGCGATCGCCGCCGGCGCGGCCGGAGACGCGCGCCGCCGGGCACGCGCCCGCGCGGCCGGGGCGCTACAGGTAGCGCTGGATGTCGAGCGTGCTCTCGCGCCCGATGGCGTCGAAATGCTCGGCCAGGAAGCGGTCGGCGGCCTCCCGGCCATAGCGCCGCAGGGTCTGCAGGAAGTCCCAGTCGCCGTTCAGCTTGGTGGAGAGCTTGAACTGCCGCATCCGCTCCTCGTCCTCCACGCAATGCAGGAAGATGCGGCGGTAGCGCGGCTGCTCCAGCCTTCCGCCATCCAGCAGGCGCTGGACGAAGTCGATCGCCCGCATCTCCGCCATCAGGGACGCATTGAAGCTGATCTCGTTCAGCCGGTTCATGATGTCGGACGGGGTGGTCGGCAATTCGCGGCGGTCCACCACGTTGATCTGCACCAGCAGGATGTCGGGCGCCCCGCGCTCGTAGTACAGCGGCCAGATCGCCGGATTGCCCAGGTAGCCGCCGTCCCAGAAGGCCTCTCCGTCGATCTCCACCGCCTTGAACACGTTGGGCAGGCAGGCGGAGGCGAGGATGACGTCGGTGTTCACCTCCGTGCGGGTGAAGACGCGCGGCTTGCCGGTGCGCACATTGGTCGCGCTGATGAACAGCCGGATCGCCTTCGGGTCGCGCTTGAGGCGGGCCTCGTCCAGGTTCTCCGCGATCACCTGCCGCAGCGGGTTGAACTCGATGGGGAATGGGTTGAGCTGATAGGGGGAGAAGACGCGGCTCAGCGTCTCGAAGGTCTGGTAGGCGAAGGAATAGGTCAGGTCGTAGCCCCAGATCGCCTTCTCGATCGGGGAATTGCGCAGCGGGCTGGCCGCCAGGTTGAAGGCCACCGCACGCCATAGCTTGTCGAGCGCGCGGCGGGCGCCTTCCCGCCCGCCCTCGGCCAGGCCCTGGACGAAAATGGCGGCGTTGATCGCCCCGGCCGAGGTGCCCGAGACGCCGTCGAAGACCAGCCGCTCATCCTCCAGCAGGCGTTCCAGCACGCCCCAGGTGAAGGCGCCATGCGTGCCGCCGCCCTGCAGCGCCAGGTTCAGGCGCTTGGTGGCGACCGGCTTCGCCACCGCCGGGGCGGCCGGCGCCTCCGGCCGGGCGGCGGGCGGCGGGACCAGCGCCTCCGGCAGTGGGCCCTCGGCGCGCAGGTCGCCCGCCGGCTCGCTCTCGGGGAAGGCGGTGCCGGGCCGGAGCCCGGTGCCGTCATCGTCCTTGGGGCTCAATTCGCGGTCCAGCCCCCGTCGATCGACAGCGCCGCGCCGTTCACGCCGCCGCTGCCGGGCCCGACGAGGTAGAGCGCCATGCGGGCGACCTCCTCGACCTCGATCCAGCGCTTGGAGGGCTGGTGCGCCAGCAGGTGGTCCTTCAGCGCCACCTCCTCGCTCACGCCGAACTGCTTCGCCAGCGGGCCGACCTGCGCCTCCGCCAGCGGGGTGCGGACGAAGCCGGGGCAGATGGCGTTGCAGGTGATGGGGGTCTGGGCAATCTCGATCGCCACGGTCTTGGTCAGCCCGACCACCGCATGCTTGGCCGAGACATAGGCCGACTTCTCGGCCGAGGCGATCAGGCCATGCGCCGAGGCGATGTTGACGATGCGGCCCCAGTTGCGCGCCTTCATGCCCGGCAGCGCCGCCTTGATGGCGTACCAGTTGGACGCGAAGTTGATGGCCATGATGGCCTCGAACTTGTCGTCGGGGAATTCGTCGATCGGGGCGACGAACTGGATGCCGGCATTGTTCACCAGGATGTCGAGCGAGCCGAGAGCATCCTGCGCCTGCTGTACCATGTCCTTGACGGCGGCCGCCTTTGACAGGTCGGCGGCGGAATAGGGCGCTTCCGCCACGCCCATGGCGGCGCCCACTTCCGCCCGGGCGCGGGCGATCTCCTCCGGCTTGCCGAAGCCGTTCAGCATCACCTTGGCGCCGGCCTGCGCATAGAGCAGCGCGATGCCGAGGCCGATGCCGCTGGTGCTGCCGGTCACCAGGGCGGTCCGGCCAGCCAGTGTCTGTTCCATGGTGCGTGTCCCTCGCCTGCGTGTTCTTCGCAGATGCAGCAATTAGGCCTGCGGCAGGTGCCGGAGCAACCCGACCAGCCGCTTCACCGCAGGCGACAGCAATTTCGGCGTGTAGAATTCGCCGGCGGCGCGCTTTCCCCCCTCCGCCAGCGTCGGATAGGGCAGCACCAGCCCGGCGAGGGCCGAGAGCGGGAGCTTGCGGCCGATCATCAGGCCGTAGGTCCCGGCCATCTCCCCGGCCCGCGGCGCCAGGATGCTGGCGCCCAGCAGCCTGCCCTTCGGCGTGACCACCAGCTTCACCACGCCCTCGGGCCGGCCTTCCGCGATGGCGCGGTCGTTCTCCGCCAGCGACCAGCGCTGGATGCGGAGGTCGGTGTGGCCGGCCTCCCGCGCCTCCGCCTCGGTCATGCCGATCTGGGCCAGTTCCGGGTCGGTGTAGGTGACGCGGGGCAGGGCGGCGTAGTCCACCTTCGCCGGCAGTCGGAACAGCATGGACCGTACCAGGATGCCGGCATGCTGGCCCGCGACATGGGTGAAGGCGCGCGGCCCCACCCCCTCCGGGTCGGCGATGTCGCCGACCGCCCAGACCCGCTTGTTGGAGACGGAGCGGAGGTCGCGCCGGGTGCGGATGCCGCGCGCCCCGGCCTCCACCCCCGCCGCCGCCAGCCCCAGGCTGTCCAGCCGCGGGGCGCGGCCGGCCGCCAGCAGCAGATGCGTCCCCTCGATACGGCTGCCGTCCTCCAGCACCAGCGCCGGCCCGGCCTCCACCCGCACCACCTTCGCCCCTTCGCGGAAGGCCACGCCATCCGCCGCCAGGGCGGTGCGGAGCTGCAGGGCCAGCTCCTCATCCTCCCGCGCCGCGATGCGCGGCGCCGCCTCCACCACCGTCACCCGGCAGCCGAGGCGGGCATGCGCCTGCGCCATCTCGAGCCCGATCGGCCCGCCGCCGAGGATCAGCAGGTGCCCCGGCCGCTCCTCGACCTCGAACAGCGTCTCGTTGGTCAGGTAGGGCACCGCCGCCAGGCCGGGGATGTCCGGCACCACGGCGGCGCTGCCGGCGGCGATGACGCAGCGGCGGAAGCTGTAGGTGCGGCCGCCGGCCTCGATCGCATCCGCCGCCACGAAACGGGCCGTCGCCTCGATGACCGTCACGCCCATGCCCCGGTAGCGCGCCGCGCTGTCGTTCGGGGCGATGCGGGCGATGGCGCCATGGACATGCGCCCGCACCGCCGGCCAGTCCACCTCCGGCGGCGGGAGCCGGATGCCATAGGTCCCCGCCCGCCGCGCCTCGGCCGCCGCATGCGCCGCCGCCAGCAGCGCCTTGGACGGGACGCAGCCAAAGTTCAGGCAGTCGCCGCCCATCCGCCCGCGCTCGATGAGCGCGACCTTGAGGCCGAGGCCCGCGCAGATGGCGGCCACCGACAGCCCGGCGGCGCCGGCGCCGATCACCGCCACGTCGAAATCTGGCATCCCTTGCTCCCGGCATCCGTCGGCGAAATGGGCTTTTCCCCCCTCGCGCTCACCCCACCAAGGGCCGAAAGGCCCCCGGAGGCCTTCAATCTGCTGCGCGGCGGCGGCGCCACCAGGCGCCGACCAGCGACAATCCCGCCAGCCCCAGCAAGGGCAGCAGGATGCCGGGCGAGAGGATGACCGAGAGGTCGGGCCGCCCGCCGGCCTCCAGCACCTGCCCCAGGCCGGCGCCGATCCCCGCGAAGACCACCGTCGCCGGGATGATCCCCAGCAGGGTCGCCAGCGCATAGGGTCCGAGCGGCATGCCCGCCAGGGCCGGCGCCAGGTTGGCGAACCAGAAGGGCACCACCGGCAGCAGCCGCAGGGAAAGCAGGTACCAGAACCCCTCCCGCCGCAGCGCCTCCCGCACCGCTGCCAGGCGCGGACCGGCCTTCCGCGCCAGCGTCTCCGCCAGGGCGTAGCGGGCCGCCAGGAACAGCGCGCAGGCGCCGAGCGTCGCCCCTACGACCGCCACCACCGCCCCCAGCCAGGGGCCGAACAGGAAGCCGGCGGCCAGGGTCATCACCGCCCCGCCGGGCAGGGAGAAGGCGACCACCGCCACATAGGCCAGGCCGAACAGCAGCGGCGCCAGCACCGGATGCGCCGCGACCTGGGCCGCCAGCGCCGACCGGTGCTGCGCCAGGGCATCGAAGGACAGGTATCGCTGCAGGCCGAGGGCATAGGCCAGCGCCAGCACCCCGAGGATCAGGCCAAGGGGCCAAAGCCGCAGCCAGGCCTCATGGCGGCCTGGGGCGCCGTGCGGGGTGTCGTCGGTCATCCGGGGGCTTCGTCTCCGTCCGTGCGGGCGTTACGACGCCCGCCGGCGCGACGCCATGGGGCGGAGGAGGCGCGCCGCCATGATTGACGGCCGCCCCCCGCTCTCCCTATACGGCACGCCTTCGCCGGGGCCCGCAGGGGGGCCGCCGGCCATCGCCGCAGCCTGCGCCCAGCCCATGGGCCGCCGCGCCGGTGCCTTTCCTGACGGAGACCGACCGTGAAGCGTACCTACCAGCCCTCCAAGCTCGTCCGGAAGCGCCGGCACGGCTTCCGCGCCCGCATGGCGACGGTCGGCGGCCGCAAGGTGCTGGCCAACCGCCGCGCCAAGGGCCGCGCCAAGCTCAGCGCCTGAGGCGTCAGGGAGACGTCTTGCCATGCCGGGACGCCTGCCTCGGCTGACCCGGCGCGGCGAGTTCCTGAAGGTCGCCGGCCGTGGCCGCAAGGCCGCCCGCCCGGGGCTGGTGCTGCAGGCCCTGCCGCAGCCCGGCGACGGGCTGCGCATCGGCTTCACCGCGACGAAGAAGATCGGCAACGCCGTCGCCCGCAACCGCGCCAAGCGCCGGCTGCGGGAAGCGGCGCGGCTGACGCTGGGCGAGGCGCCGCCCGCCGGCTGGGATCTGGTGCTGGTGGCGCGGGACGCGACCGGCGCGCGGGACTGGCCGAAGCTGCTGGGCGACCTGCGCGGCGCGCTGCGCCAGGCGGGCGTGCCGCAGCCTGGCCAGCCGGACGGGGACGCGCCGGCGTGAGCCTCGCCGCCTCCCCCGGCGCCCGCGCGCTGCAGGGCGCCGTCATCGCCTACCAGTGGACGCTGCGCCCCTTCATCGGGGCGCATTGCCGCTTCCATCCGAGTTGCAGCCATTACGCGCTGGAGGCGCTGGGGACGCATGGCGCCCTGCGCGGCACCTGGCTTGCCGGCCGCCGCATCCTGCGCTGCAACCCCTGGCATCCGGGCGGCGACGATCCCGTGCCGCCCCCCAAGCTCCAGCCCTCCCCGAAAGGCTGACCCCGTCCCATGGACCAGAAGCGCCTGCTCGCGGCGATTGCCCTCTCCATCAGCATCCTGCTGGTGTTCAACTACCTGTTCCCGCCGCCGAAGCCGGTGCCGACCGCGCCGCAGCCGCAGGCCCAGGTGACGCAGCCGGCCGCCCCCGCCGCGCCGGCCGGGGTGCTGTCCACGCCGACCGATGTCGCGCCCGCCGCCGGCACGCCGACCGCGCCGGCGGCACGGCTGCCGGTCGAGGGGCCGCGGGTGCGGGGCACGCTCAGCCTGCGCGGCGCCCGGCTGGACGACCTGGTGCTGAGCGACCACCGGGAGACGGTGGAGGCGAACTCCCCGCCGGTGCGCCTGCTGGCGCCGCGCGAGGGGGCGGCGCCCTACTACGCGCAATGGGGCTGGACGGCGCCGGATGGCCGCACCCGCGTCCCCGGCAACGACACGGACTGGACCGCCGAGGGCGGCGGCCTCGCCCCCGGCAAGCCGGTGACCCTGCGCTGGGACAACGGCCAGGGCCAGGTCTTCGAGATCGCGCTGGCGCTCGACGAGAACTACATGGTCACGGCCGAGCAGCGGGTGCGCAATTCCGCCGCCGAGCCGGTCCAGCTCCTGCCCTGGAGCCGCATCCGCCGCGAGAGCACGCCCCCCACCCTCGGCTTCTTCATCCTGCATGAGGGCTTCGTCGGCGTGCTCGACGGCCGACTGCGGGAGATGACCTACAAGGACGCCAAGTCGGAGGGCGACAAGAAGAACGGCCTGGCGCTGGAGCAGGAGACCGGCGCCGGCTGGGCCGGCTTCACCGACAAGTACTGGCTGACCGCCATCACCACGGTGGACCCGGCGATCCGCACCCGTGCCGCCTTCCGCCACGTGCCGGAAGGCGGGCAGGACCGCTGGCAGGCCGATTTCGCCCCCGTCGGGGCGCAGACCGTGGCGCCGGGCGGGACCGCGCAGCTTGCCACCCGGCTCTTCGCCGGCGCGAAGGAGGTGCGGCTGCTGGATGCCTACCGCGATCGCCTGGGCATCCCCGACTTCGACAAGGCGATCGACTTCGGCTGGTTCTACTTCCTGACCAAGCCGTTCTTCTACGCGCTGGACTTCCTTTTCCACCTGTTCGGGAATTTCGGCATCGCGATCCTGGTCTTCACCGTGGCCCTGAAGGCGGCGTTCTTCCCGCTCGCCAACAAGGCCTACAAGTCCATGGGCAAGATGCGGGTGCTTGGGCCGAAGATGCAGGAGATCCGCGAGCGCTACAAGGACGACCCGGCCAAGATGCAGGCCGAGGTCATGGCCATGTACCGGTCGGAGAAGATCAACCCGGCCAGCGGCTGCCTGCCGATCCTGATCCAGATCCCGGTCTTCTTCGCGCTGTACAAGGTGCTGTTCGTCACCATCGAGATGCGGCACGCGCCCTTCTTCGGCTGGATCCGCGACCTCTCGGCGCCCGACCCGACCAACCTGTTCAACCTGTTCGGGTTGATCCCCTACGACCCCATGCAGCTCTCCCACTACCTGCACATGCCGGCCTGGGCGATCTTCATGGGCGTCACCATGTTCCTGCAGCAGAAGCTGAACCCGCAGCCGCCGGACCCGATCCAGGCCAAGATCTTCCAGTGGATGCCGATCATCTTCACCTTCATGCTGGCCAGCTTCCCGGCCGGCCTGGTGATCTACTGGTCCTGGAACAACCTGCTGTCGATCGCGCAGCAGTGGTACATCATGCGGCTGGAGAAGCAGCGCGGCGGCGGGGCGGTGGCGGTCGCGGCCGCGGTGCCGAAGAAGGGGTGAGCGACTTCCAGGGTGTCCCGCTGCCCGCCGGCGGCCTGTCCGAGGCCCGGACGGAGGAGCAGCGGGCGGCGCTGATCGAGGCCGGGCGGCTGCTCTTCGCCCGACCCTGCGAGTTCTTCTACGCATCGCAGCGGATCGACCAGCTGCCGCCGGTGACGGGGCCGGAGCTTGCCTTCTGCGGCCGGTCCAACGTGGGCAAGTCGTCACTGGTGAATGCGCTGACGGGGCGCAAGGCGCTGGCCCGCGTGTCCCACACGCCTGGGCGGACGAAGCAGCTGAACTTCTTCGACCTCGGCGGCCGCCTCACCCTCGTCGACATGCCGGGCTATGGCTATGCCCAGGCCTCGAAGAGCGTGAAGGCGGACTGGCAGGGCCTGATGTTCGACTTCCTCCGCGGCCGGCCGACGCTGCGGCGCGTGCTGCTGCTGCTGGATGCGCGGATCGAGACCAAGGCCGGCGACCTGGCCGCCATGGAATTGCTGAACGACGCCGCGGTCGCCTTCCAGATCGTGCTGACCAAGGCCGACGACGCCAAGCCCTACTGGCTGCGGAAGCGGCAGGAGGAGGCGGAGGCGCTGGCGCGCAAGCACACGGCCGGGCATCCGCTGGTCATCGCCACAAGCAGCGAGACCGGCCTCGGCATCCCCGAATTGCGGGCGGAGATCGCGGCGCTGGCCGCGCCCGGCTGATACCGGCGAGCAGAACTCCCTAGCGCTGCTCACCGGTATCGCGCGCGGGGTCGGCGTGGCGGCTGCGCGCCAAGCCCGATGATCATGCCGGCCAGCATTCATGCCGACCGGCATGAGAGCCGGTCGGCATCCCCCCGCCGCGGGATCCGGCGGGTCCATCCGCCCCAAACGCGCGCCCGCCTGCCTGCCGCTCTCACCAGCCCGGGCGCGACGCTGGCCCGGGCGATGCGCGGCCTCGCGCCCCGGCGCATCGTCCAGGCCCCGCCGGGGCATGTCCGCGTCGCGCCCGTCCGGCTTCCGCCTGCGGCCGATCCGTTCTACAGCCCGGGCCGAGCCAGCCCGCGGGAATACCGGCCGATGAGCGACCAGACCCCCGACCCGATGCAGATCCTCTCCGGGGCGCTACCCTTCCTGAAGCGCTACGACGACCAGATCGTGGTGGTGAAGTATGGCGGCCATGCGATGGGGGAGGAGGAGACGGCGCTGCGCTTCGGCCGCGACATCGCGCTACTGGAACAGGTGGGCGTCAGCCCGGTGGTGGTGCATGGCGGCGGGCCGCAGATCAACGCCATGCTGAAGCGGCTGAACGTGCAGTCCACCTTCGTCCAGGGCCTGCGCGTGACCGACGAGGCGATGCTCGATGTCGTCGAGATGGTGCTCGCCGGCCCGGTCAACAAGCAGGTGGCCGAGGCCATCACCCGCGCCGGCGCGCTCGCCGTCGGCATCTCCGGCAAGGATGGCGGGCTGGTGCGCGCCCGCAAACTGGTCCGCACCATGCGCGATCCCGGCTCGCATCTCGAGCAGGTGCTCGACCTCGGCTTCGTGGGCGAGCCGGAATGCGTCGACACCAAGGTGCTGAAGCTGCTGATCGGCGCCGACATCGTGCCGGTGGTCGCCCCGGTCGGCGTCGGCGCCGACGGCCAGACCTACAACATCAATGCCGACACGGTGGCCGGCGCCATCGCCGGCGCGCTGGGCGCCGAACGCCTGCTGATGCTGACCGATGTGCGCGGCGTGCTGGGCCCCGACCGCCAGCTGATCCCGGAGATGACGGTGGCCGAGGTGCGCGCCGGCATCGAGGCCGGCTGGATCAATGCCGGGATGATCCCGAAGGTCGAGACCTGCATCTACGCCATCGAGAAGGGCGTGAAGGGCGCGGTCATCCTCGACGGCCGGGTGCCGCATGCGGTGCTGCATGAGCTGTTCACCGATGGCGGGGCCGGCACGCTCATCAAGCCATGAGCCTGGCGCTGCGCGACAGCCGGGAGGCGGATGTTCCGGCGATCGCCCGCATCTACGGCCACTGGGTGCGCCACGGGCTGGCGAGCTTCGAGCTGGACCCGCCGGGCGCGGAGGAGATGGCACGGCGGCGCGACGCCATCCTGGCCGGCGGCTATCCCTACCTGGTCGCCACGGACGCGGCGGGGACGGTGCTCGGCTACGCCTATGCCGGCCCCTACCGCACCCGCCCGGCCTACCGCTTCGCCTGCGAGGATTCGATCTATGTCGCGCCGGAGGCCGCCGGGCGCGGCGCAGGCCGGGCCCTGCTGCCGGCGCTGGTCGCCCGCTGCGAGGCGCAGGGGCTGCGGCTGATGGTCGCGGTCATCGGCGACAGCGGCAATGCGGCTTCGATCGGCCTGCACGCCGCCTGCGGCTTCCAGCGGGCCGGGATGCTGCCCGCCATCGGCTGGAAGCATGGCCGCTGGGTGGACAGCGTGCTGATGGTGCGCCCGCTCGGCCCCGGCCCGGCCACGCCGCCGGAAGGCTGACCCGCGCGGGCACCGCCCGGTCGCGGCGGCGGCCGCATCGCGCCCCACCGCGGCTCCCGGTCGCCATGGCTCACGGCAACCGCCCTGGCCATTTGAATGAAGGAACATCTTCGCCCGATCGGGTGATCCCGCCTGATCGGGGTCTGCTCCAGGCGGCCGGCTTCGCGGCCGGGGATCGGCGGTCGCCCGAAGGCGCAGGGGCAGGGCTGCGGCACCGCCGCCCGGGGCGACGGGTCGGCGGCGAAGGGTCCCGCTCCCCGATCCTCGGGATCAGGCGGCGGTTTCGGGTTCGGCCAGCAACTCGATCTGCCAGCGCATCTCGTCCTCGCTGAGCGGCCAGCGCCCATCCTCCGGCACGCGGAGGAGCGCGCCGGGGGCGATCTGGCCCAGCACGGTCTGCGCCAGGGTCGCGGCCCGCGGCGGCAGGCCAGCCTGCCAGCACAGGCTGAGCAGGGCCTTGGCGTTGCGCAGCCGCTCGGCCCGGGTCACCGCCGTCTCCGGCACGCCGGCGGCGGCGGCGAGCAGGCGGCGCATGGCGATGCGGTCCCCCTGCAGCGCCGCTTCCTCGAAGGCGAGGTCGGGTGGCAGCGACGTGTCCTCGGTCCGCTGCAGGCGCTGCTCCACCCGGGCGCGCAGCAGCCGCGCCAGCCCGGGGTCGAGGTCGGCGCGGCCGGTCAGCGGTTCCAGCAGGTGATCGGCCACCACCTTGGCCAGGGCCAGCAGCGCCCGCGGCGGCAGGCCGGGCCGCCGCACCAGGCAGCGCTGCCATTCCGGCTGGGTCGCCGCCTGGGCGATCAGCGCATCCAGCGTCCGCTCCCGGATCGCCGCGGAGTCGTTCGCCAGCAGCGCCGCCACCGGCTCCGCCTCCGCGCGCTTGGCCACGGCGTCGGACAGCCGCTCGCTCAGCATCGGCCGGCGCGCCACGGCGGTGACGGTCGCCGGCACCGGCGGCGCCTCGACCAGCGCCAGCAGGTCATCCTCGGTCAGCAGGGGAGAGAACCGGATGACCGGCTCCGCCACCTCCATCGCCGCATCCTGCGCCAGGCGCAGGATCAGGTCCCGCGGCGCCCCCGGCATCGCCTGCAATTCCTCGGCGATCACCTGCCGGACGGTGACGGCCGCATCCTCGGCCAGCCGGCAGAGCGTGTCCCAGGCGAGGCGGCGGAGGCGGTCGGAGGCGCCGGCCAGTTCCGGTGCGCGGGGCGCCAGCTTGCGGCCGATGGCGGCGCGGATGCCGGGGTCCTGGTCCTCGGCCAGCAGGCGGTCGGCCTGGGCCGGGCTGCGCGCATTGCCGGCGACCGCGCTGCGCACCGCCTGGCGCGGGTCGTTGGCGAGGAAGTACAGGATCTCCGGCGCCGCCGCGGCGCTGCCGGCCAGCGCCACCCGCTCCGCCTCCGACCCCTGGGCGGCGACGCGCTTGGCGGCTTCGTAGTCCGGCATGTCGATCATGGCGCGCCCGGCGGCATCGGATCCGGCGGTGCCAGCATCCAGCGGCCGCGCCCCGTCCGCTTCGCCTCGTACATCGCGGCGTCGGCGCGGGCGAGCAGCGCCTCCGGCGCCTCCGCCCCATCGGGCTGCCAGACCGCGCAGCCGATGCTGAAGCTCAGCAGCGGCAGGTCCACGCGCAGGTCCTTCACCAGGCCCGGCGCGGCGGTCAGCAGGGCAGCGGCCCGCTGGGCGCCGGCGGCGGCATCGGCACCGTCCAGCCAGAGGGCGAATTCGTCGCCGCCGAAGCGGGCGACGAGGTCGGCCGGCCGGATCATGCCGCGCAGCAGGTCGGCCACCGCGACCAGCGCGGCATCCCCCGCCTCATGCCCCAGGCAGTCATTGATCGGCTTGAAATTGTCGAGGTCGAGGAAGACCAGCGCGCCGCCGGCCTCGGCGCCCCGCCGGCCGGGCTGGGCCGGGGGCTGCGCGGCGTCCAGGGCGTGGCGCCGCAGCCGGCGCTCCAGCGCCTCGAGGAAGGCGCGGCGGTTGGACAGGCCGGTCAGCGGGTCGGTCAGCGCCAGCCGTTCCAGCCGTTCCAGCATCGCCTGGTTGCCCAGCACGACCGAGAGCAGGTCGGCCATGGCCAGCAGCAGGTGGCGGTCATCCTCGTCGAAGGACCGCAGCCCGGCGGCGCGCCAGGCGAGCAGCGCCTGCCGGCCGCCGCCGCGCGGCGCCTGCGGCAGCAGCGCCACGCTTTCCCCGCCCGGGGTGGCCAGGAAAGCCGGGCCGGCCAGGCCGGCATGCGGCTCGATCGCCGGGAGCACGGCGGCCGGGTCCTGGCCGCGGCGGTGGAGCACCGCGCAGCCGCCGCCGGGCGGCCAGTCGAGGATGGCGGCGCCGGCGCAGCCGAGCGCGCTTTCCAGCGCTTCCAGCGTGGCTTCCAGCATCTGCGGCGCCAGCACCGGGCGGCGGACCCGGCGCACCATGCCCTGCAGCGCCTCCGCCCGGCGGAGCGCGGCCGCCTGCGCCTCGGCCGCCAGCGCGTCGTCGGTGATGTCCCGGCCGCAGCCGCGCAGGCCGAGGAACACGCCCGTCGGGTCGTGCAGCGGCGCGAGGGAGAGGCTGAGGCAGGCGCTGCCGCCGCCGGGCCGGCGCAGCCAGACCCGCAGGTCCCGAACCGGATGGCGCAGGGCGAAGGGGTCCGGCTCGGGCGCCGTCAGCAGGTCCCGGCCGCGGCGGCCCAGCAGCGCCTCCGCCGGCCAACCCAGCGGGCTGTCGGGGGACAGGAAGGTGAGCCGGCCCTCGGCATCCGTCTCGAAGGCCAGGTCGGCGGCCAGCACGGCGAAGTCCCGCCAGCGCTGCCGCGATTCCAGCAGGGCGGCCTGCCAGGCGGTCGGGCCGGGCGGCGCTTCCCCTGCCGGCGCGGCATGCGCGCGCGCGTCCTCCGCCATGTCCTGCCCTGGGCCCATGGCGCCAGGATCGCGGGCGTGCGGTGAAGGACGGGTTAGCGCGCCCCATCGCCGCGCCGACGGGGGCCGCGTTGACAGGCGCGTGCGGGCATCGGCATGGTCCGCGCCTTCCGGGCCGGGCGGCCGGCGCCGGCCGGGCAACGCCTTCGGGACACGGACCATCATGGACGCCAGCACGCTGCAATCGCGCATCGAAGCCCTGTGGGAACGGCGGGACACGCTTTCCCCTGCCACGGGTGGGGAGGACCGCGCGGTGATCGAGGCGGCGCTGGAATTGCTTGATGGCGGCAAGGCGCGGGTGGCGGAGCCGCTGGGCGCGCCGGGTGAATGGAAGGTGAACCAGTGGCTGAAGCAGGCGGTGCTGCTGAGCTTCCGGCTGACCGATTCCGCGCCGATGGACGTCGCCGCCGGCGCCTATGACAAGGTCCCGCTGAAGACCGAGGGCTGGGGCCCGAACCGCTTCAAGGAGGCCGGCTTCCGCATGGTCCCCGGCGCCGTGGTGCGGCGCAGCGCCTACATCGCCCCGGGCGTGGTGCTGATGCCGTCCTTCACCAATCTCGGTGCCTATGTGGACCGCAATACCATGGTGGACACCTGGGCGACGGTCGGGTCCTGCGCGCAGATCGGCAAGAACGTCCATATCTCCGGCGGCGTGGGCATCGGCGGGGTGCTGGAGCCGCTGCAGGCCAACCCGGTGGTGATCGAGGATGACTGCTTCGTCGGCGCGCGGTCGGAGGTCGCCGAGGGCGTGATCGTCGAGCGCGGGGCGGTGCTGTCCATGGGCGTCTTCCTGGGTGCCAGCACCAAGATCATCGATCGCGCCACCGGCCAGGTCTACCAGGGGCGCGTCCCCTCCTATTCCGTCGTGGTGCCGGGCAGCCTGCCCGGGAAGCCGCTGCCGGACGGCTCGCCGGGCCCGTCGCTGTACTGCGCGGTGATCGTGAAGCGGGTGGACGAGCAGACGCGGGCCAAGACCAGCATCAACGAGCTGCTGCGGGACTGAGCC
The DNA here is from genome assembly GCF_004353985.1 of Paracraurococcus ruber. GTDB lineage: Bacteria > Pseudomonadota > Alphaproteobacteria > Acetobacterales > Acetobacteraceae > Paracraurococcus > Paracraurococcus ruber. The sequence goes on from NZ_SMOA01000007.1 coordinate 13,487, forward strand.
GATGCCCTATGTGAATGTCCAGATCACCCGCGGCGCGACCCGCGCGCAGAAGGCCGAGCTGGTGCGCGACATCACCGGCGTCCCCGTCCTGGTGCTCGGGAAGACGCCGGAGCACACGCACATCGTGATCCAGGAGATCGCCGAGGCGGATTGGGGGTTCGCCGGTCAGCTGACCGATGACTGGCGGCGCGGCCAAGGTGCCGGCTGATCCGCTTCCGCTCGCGCAGGCGCTGATCCGCTGCCCGAGCGTGACGCCGGCCGATGCCGGCGCGCTGGCGGTGCTGGAGGCGGCGCTGGCGCCGCTGGGCTTCGCCTGCCATCGGCTCCGCTTTGGCGAGATCGAGAACCTCTATGCCCGCCGCGGCAGCGGCGGGCCGCATCTCTGCTTCGCCGGCCACACGGATGTGGTGCCGCCCGGCCCGGCCGAGGGGTGGCGGGACGACCCCTTCTCCGGCCTGGTGCGGGACGGCGTCCTGTATGGTCGCGGCGCCTGCGACATGAAGGGCGCGATCGCCGCCTTCGTCGCCGGGCTGACCGACTGGCTGGCGGCCCATCCCGGCCATCCCGGCAGCATCAGCCTGCTGATCACCGGCGACGAGGAAGGCCCGGCGAAGGACGGCACGGTGCGCGTGCTGGACTGGATGGCCGGGCGCGGCGAGATCCCGGACATGGCGCTGGTCGGCGAGCCGACCTCCAGGGTCGCCCTCGGGGACATCGTCAAGGTCGGCCGGCGCGGCAGCATGACCGCCTACATCACGCTGTTCGGCACCCAGGGCCACAGCGCCTATCCGCAGCGGGCCGACAACCCGATCCATCGCCTGGTCCGCGTGCTCCACCGGCTGACGGCCGAGCCGATCGACCAGGGGAGCGCGTTCTTCGAGGCGACGACCCTGCAGGTCACCGGCTTCGATGTCGGCAACGCCGCCAACAACGTCATCCCCGGCGAGGCCCGGGCGATGCTGAACATCCGCTTCAACGACCTGCACAGCAGCGCATCCCTGACCGAGAGGCTGCATGCGGCGCTGCGGGCGGAGGAGGCGCGCTACGAGATGCGGGTCGACTGTTCCGGCGAAAGCTTCCTGACCAAGCCCGGGCCGTTCGTGGATGCGCTGCGGCGTGCGGTGGTGCGGGCGACGGGCCGGGAGCCGGCGCTGGACACCGGCGGCGGCACCTCCGACGCGCGGTTCATCGCCCGCTTCTGCCCGGTGGCGGAGCTGGGCGGGGTCGGGTCCACCATGCACAAGGCGAATGAATGCGTGCCGGTTCAGGAATTGCGTGACCTCGCCGGGCTCTACCGCCTGGTGCTCGAGGAGGCCTTCGCCTGAGCGGGTCTTCGCCGCCGCCTTCCCAGGGTGCGCCCCAAGGGACGCCCCCGGGGGCGCCCCAGGGAACGCCCCAGGGAACGCCCCAGGGAACACCCCCTGGCCAGCCACCGGGCCCGCAACAGGCGGCGGCTCCAGGGGGGCCGCCATTGCCACGCCCGGGTGGCCCGCCGGCCCCGTCCACCCGCGCGATCATCGCCGCCGGCCTGCGCGGCGCCTTCCGGCTGGCGCAGGCGCGGGCGGATGGGCTGGGACTGATGGACCTCTCGCCGGATGGCGTGCGGCGCAGCTTCTGGGCGGCCGGGATCTGCCTGCCGGGCTTCCTCGCCCTCAAGCTGCTGGGCTGGGCGGATGACGGCGCGCCGGCCGGCGGGATCCTGCGGGCGCTGGTGGCCGAGTTGTCGGGCTTCGCCGCGGCCTGGGCCGGCTACGCCCTGCTGACCCTGCCGCTGGCCGAGGCGCAGGGGCGCCGCGCCGACTGGTCGCGCTTCATCGCCGCCTGGAACTGGTCCAACGTGGTCCAGTACGTGATCCTGCTGGCCTTCAGCGTGCCGCGCTTCCTCGGCGTGCCGGATTTCCTCGCCAGCGGCTTCGGCCTGGCTGCCATCGGCTATGCGCTCTGGCTCGAATGGTTCGTGGCGAAGGCGGCGCTGCGGATCGGCGGCGGCCCGGCGGTGGCCTTCGTCGTCGTCGACCTGCTGATCGGCATCTTCATCGGCGGCTTCGTCGGGCGGCTGACCGGGTAGGGCGGATCGCAGCGCGGCGTGAACGCCCGCGGAGCGCGCACCCGCCCTGAAACCAATGGCCTGGAGCGGCTCGGGCGCGCGGACGAACGCGCAGGACGCTCCGGGCCGCCGTCGCCCGTCCATCCGGATGCCGCGATCCGCCTTTCGTCCCGCGCCTCGGCCGGGCGGCCCACCCTGGCGCGGCTTCCGTTCGCCATGGCTCACGGCAACCGCCCTGGTCTTTTGATTTTGTAAGCATCTTCACCCGATCGGGTGATCCCATCTGAGCGGGATCTGCCCTAGGCCCAGCCCGGCTCCTCCGGGTAGCGGACGAAGGTGAAGCACAGCCCTTCCGCCGGGGCGGTCATGCCGGCGCGGGTGCGGTCGCGGCTGTCGAGCACCTGGCGCGGCCAAGCCACGCCGCGCTTGCCCTGCCCGACTTCCAGCAGGGTGCCCACCAGGTTGCGCACTTGGTGGTGCAGGAAGCTGCGGGCCTCGGCGGTGATCACCACCTCCTCGCCCAGCCGCGCCACATCCAGCCGGTCGAGCGTGCGGAGCGGCGACTTCGCCTGGCAGGCGGCGGCGCGGAAGGCGGAGAAATCATGCTTGCCGAGAAGGCGCTGCGCGGCCGCATGCATCGCCCCGGCATCCAGCGGCGCCTTCACATGCCAGACCCGGCCTTCCTCCAGCGCCGGCCGGGCGCGGCGATTGAGGATACGGTAGCGGTAGCCGCGCGCCGCCGCGGAGAACCGCGCATTCCAGCCGGGCGGGGCGAGGGCGGCGCGCAGGACCGCGACGGGATGCGGGCGGCTGTGGAAGTCCAGCGCTTCCCGCAGCCGCAGCGGGTCGATCTCCCGTGCCAGCGCGACCTGCGCCACCTGGCCTTCGGCATGGACGCCGGCATCGGTGCGGCCGGCCGCGACGGCCGCGGGCAGGATGCCGCCGTTCAGCCTTGCCGCCGCTTCCTCCAGCACCTGCTGGACGGAAAGCCCGTTCGCCTGCCGCTGCCAGCCGACGAAGGGCCCGCCGTGGTATTCCAGGGTGAGGGCGTAAAGGGGCATCACCACCCGCCCGGTCGCCGCCGCGCCGCCCGGCGCGAAGGCCTGCATCGGCCGGCCGCCAGCCTGCCTCCGGTCGCCGGGGCGCCACCCGGCGCGGCGGCGGGCACCGGACGGCGGCGCGGCGTCATCCCAGCACGGTGCCCGGGGGCAGCGGGAAGCCGCGCAGGACATCGGCCGCCGGCAGCGCGCCACGCCCGGGGCGCTGCAGCCGCAGCAGGCGCAGCGCGCCGGAGCCGCAGGCGATGGCGGGCGCGGCGTCGAGCACCGTTCCGGGTGCGCCGGCGCCCTCGGCCGGCTCGGCCGCCAGCACCCGGATCGCCTCGCCGGCATGGAGGAGATAGGTGCCGGGCCAGGGATTGAGGGCGCGCACCCGGCGGTCCAGCGCGGCGGCATCCTGCGACCAGTCCAGCCGTCCATCCTCCTTGGCCAGCTTGGCGGCATAGGTGACGCCGGCCTCCGGCTGCGGGACCGGGATGGGCGCCGCTTCCAGGGCGCGCAGGATCAGCTTGGCGCCAAGCGCGGCGAGCGCATCGTGCAGTTCCGGCGTCGTCATGCGCGGGCCGATCGGCACCTGGCCCGCCAGCAGCATGGGGCCGGTGTCCAGCCCTTCTTCCATCTGCATGATGGTCACCCCGCTCTCGGCATCGCCGGCGAGGATGGCGGCCTGGATTGGCGCCGCGCCGCGCCAGCGCGGCAGCAGCGAGGCATGGATGTTCAGGCACCCCAGCCGCGGCGCCGCCAGCATCGGCGCCGGCAGGATCAGGCCGTAGGCCGCGACCACCGCCGCATCCAGGCCGAGATCGGCGAAGGCGGCATGCTCCGCCGCGTCCTTGCGCAGCCGTGCCGGCGTCCGGACCGGCAGGCCGAGCGCCAGCGCCGCCTTGTGCACCGGGCAGGGCGTTTCCTTCTGGCCGCGGCCAGCGGGGCGGGGCGGCTGGCAATAGACCATGGCGATCTCGTGCCCCGCCGCATGCAGGGCACGCAGTGCGGGCACGGCGAAATCCGGGCTGCCCATGAAGGCGAGGCGCATGCCGCCGGTCCCTAGCCCCGCCCGCCGCTCACGCCCGGGCCTTCGCCTTCAGTTCCTTGGCCAGCTTGCGCAGCAGCATGTTGCGCTTCAGCGCGCTGATGTGGTCCACGAAGAGCACGCCATCGAGGTGGTCGTATTCGTGCTGCAGGCAGGTGGCGAGGAGGCCGTCGGCCTCGATCTCCTTCCGCGCGCCGGTCAGGTCCTGGTACCGCACCTTCACGCGGGCGGGGCGGGTGACATCGGCATACTGGCCGGGCAGGGAAAGGCAGCCCTCCTCCCGCACCGCCAGTTCCTCCGAGACCGCGACGATCTCCGGGTTCACCAGCACCATCGGGTCCCGCGCCTCCTCCTTCTGGAGGTCGACGACGAACATCCGCAGCAGGCTGCCGACCTGCGGCGCCGCCAGGCCGATGCCCGGGGCCTTGTACATCGCGTCCAGCATGCGCGGGGCGAGGGCCCGGACCGCGTCCGCGTCCCCCGGGCCGACCGGGCGGGCTTTCTGCCGCAGCCGGGCATCGGGCACGAGGAGGATGGGCAGCGTCTCGGCATCGGACATGGCGGGCCGGAGGTAGCCCCTGCGTGACCCCCTTGCAACGGCCGCGTCCGGCGACAACCTCTCCAGCGTGGCCGGGTGCTTCGGGCCTGGCCGCCCGCTTCGCTCCGTTCTGGGGAGGCTCGTCATGTCACGCCCGTCGGTCTTCGGTTCGCCGCTCTTCCTCGGCTTCGACCATCTCGAGCAGATGCTCGACCGAGTCGCCAAGAATGCCGACGGCTACCCCCCCTACAACATCGAGCAGACGGCCGAGGCACGGCTGCGCATCACCCTGGCCGTCGCCGGCTTCGCGATGGACGACCTGCAGATCACGCAGGAGGACAACCAGCTGGTGATCCGCGGCCGGCAGAAGGACGACAGCGACGGCCGCATCTTCCTGCACCGGGGGATCGCGGCCCGGCAATTCCAGCGCGCCTTCGTGCTGGCCGAGGGGATCGAGGTGGAGGGGGCCTGGCTCGACAACGGCCTCCTGCACGTGGATCTCCGGCGGCCGCAGCCGGAGGTGCGGGTGAAGACCATCCCGATCGGCGGCGGCCATGCCACGCCGGCCTCGGCCAAGGTCAACGGGGCCGCACGGTCCGTTGTGGATGGGCGTGCCGCGCGGGGGGAATGACCCGCCCCGCAGGGTGCCCCGAACAAGCCGGAGCGGCGGGGCGAACCCGGCGGCCCATACGGCGCTTGGTTCTCTCCGTGGCTCCAGACCGCATGGGCTTCGGCCATGCCGGAAGGAGACTTGAGCGATGAAGAACAGCAATTCCGCCCACACTGCCACCCAGGGGCCCGAGAGGGCCATGCCGGCCGCCGACTGGGCCCGCTTCGGCGTGGAACAGATCGCCTATATCCGCCCCGTGGTGGTGAACGGGGTGCATGCCATGGCGATCCATGCCGCGGACGGCACGCCGATCGGCGCCGCCCCGACTGCCGACCTGGCGATCGCCGCCATCCTGCAGCACGAGATGGCCCCGGTCCGCGTGCACTGAGACCGGGCAGGGCGGGTAGCGGGAGGGGGGCGGAACGCCGCCCCAACCTGCCGCCCCGACCGGCCGGGGGGGATCCCGTGGCTGGCGCCGCCGGTCAGGGCGCGAAGCCGGCCGGCCGCGGCAGGTCCGGCCGCTCGGCAAAGAGCCGTGACCAGGCGGCGCGGGCGATCCGGTCGGCCGCGCCGATGATCGCCGGCTCGTCCATGGTCAGCACCCGGCCGTCCCGCATCACCCAGCGCCCGTCCACCATCACGCCGTCCACGTCGCCGGCCTGGCCCTGGTGGACGAAGGCCGAGACGATGCGCAGCCGCGGCACCAGATGGGCCCGGTCCGTCCGCACCAGGATCAGGTCGGCCTTGTTGCCGGGCGCCAGCCAGCCGCCATCCGGCATGCCCATGGCGGCGTAGCCGTTGCGCGTGGCCCAGCGCAGCGCCTCCTCCGGCGCCGGGTCGCGGCCATCCTCCCGCCGGATGCGCTCCATGAAGAGGCCGGTGCGCATCGCCTCCACCATGTCCTCCGCCATGTTGTCGGTGCCGATCCCGATCCGGCAGCCCGCCGCCTGCAGCACCGAAATGCGCGGCGACAGGCCGCGGCGGGCGGCGATGGCCGGGTTGAAGGACACCTGCGCGCCGGCCCGGCCGAGGATTTTCTCCTCCACCGCCGCCATGCAGCGACAATGGGCGCAGATCAGCCGGTGGTGCAGGAAGCCGCTCTCGGCCAGGTATTCGGTGGGCAGCATCCCGCGATGCGCCTGCACCGCCGCCACCTCACCCCAGATCTGGTTCAGGTGGATGGTGGCGGGGGCGTCCAGCCGATCGCGCAGGTCGGCCAGGCGGCGCAGCAGCCCGGGTGAGCACATGTCCGGCGCCCAGGCGGAGACGCCGACGCGGATGCGCCCCTCCGCCTTGCCGTCCCAGGCGGCGTGCAGCGCCGCGATGCGGCCCAGGCTGCGCTCGGCCAGCGCCTCGGACGCCGCGAAGGGGGAGGGATCGCCGATATCGGCGCCGGTCCGGTCCCAGGCCCGTTCGGTCAGCAGCATGCGCAGGCCGGTCGCCGCCATGGCGGGGGCGTGGCGGGCGAGGTCGGCGCCATCCTCCAGCAGGGCGGTGGTGCCGCTGCGGATCGCCTCCAGCGCGCCGAGCTGGCACATCACCACATGCTCCTCCGCCGACAGGGCGGGCAGGGGCAGGGGCGACAGGCCGCCGCAGAAGGGCGGCCTGTGCGGCGGCGAGAGATCCTCGAAGACGCCGCGCGCCAGAGTCATGCCGAGATGGGTGTGCAGATTGGCGAAGCCCGGCAGCACGGCGCGGTCGCGCCCGTCGATGGCCTCGGCCTGGGGGAAGCGGGCGCGCAGGTCTGCCGTGGGGCCGAGCGCGGCGATGCGGCCATCCTCGATGGCGATGGCGGCGTCGTGCAGCACCGCATCGGCATCGTCGGCGGTGACGATGGTGGTGCCCTGGATGAGGATGGTCATGCTGCCCTCCCGCGCCGCTGCGCGGATGGGAGCAGGCGATGCCGCCGCAGGCAAGCTTTCGGCCGGGACGCGCCCCGGTGCCCGTTGCCGGCAGGGGCGGGTCATCCCGGCCAGCATGGATGCCGACCGGGATGGCGTCTCGCCGCCGGTGCAGCCGCCAGACCCGCGGGGCACCGCGCCGGCCTGCGCGCGTGCTGCCCGGCCGCAGGATCCAGGATGCCCGCGTCCGGGTCGCATGCCGGCCAGCATGGATGCTGACCGGCATGATCATCGGGTTTGGCGCGCAGGCGCCACGCCAACCCTACGCACCGGCATCGCGCGTGATCGGCATCGGTGCCGGGCCCTGCCCAACCGCCGCGGCGCGCGCTGCGGGAAGCCGGCCTGCGAGGGCCGGGACCGACCAACAAGGCAATCCCGGCGCGGCACAGCGCGCCCGGTGCCGCGACGTCGGCGGCTATGCCGCCGGCGCGTCGATCCAGCCGATGCAGCCATCCGGCCGCCGGTACACCACGTTCAGCGCGCCGGAGCCGCTGTTGCGGAACATCAGCACCGGCTGATGCGTGAGGTCGAGGCGCATCACCGCCTCCCCCACCGTCAGCCGGGCGATCTCGGTCGGCTGCTCGGCCACCACCACGCCGTGGTCCGGCTTGGCCGCCTCGGCCGGCAGGTCCTCTGTCTCCTCCTCGTGCTGCAGCACGTATTGCGTGGCCGTCTCCGCCTCGGCCTCGCGCGGCTCCGCCATGCTGCGCGCATGGTCGTTCACCCGGCGGCGGTAGCGGCGCAGGCGCTTCGCCACATGCTCCGCCGCCACCTCGAAGGCGCGGTGCGCATCGGCGCCTTCGCCTTCGCCCCGCATGAACAGGTTGCGGCCGGCCTTGAGGTTGATGTCGCAGGCGAAGGCGCCGGCCTTGCCCTTCACGTCGCGGCGGAAGGTGACGTTCGCTTCCAGCGCATGGTCGAAATACTTGCGCGTGATGGCGGCGAGGCCTTCGCGGACATGGGTCTGCAGCGCTTCCCCGGTCTCGACCTGCTTGCCGGCGACGGTGACATGCATGGGGGCGAACCCTCCTTCTCCCTGGGGCGGGAAAGGGACGCCCGGCGGGGCAAGCGGCGACGCGGATGGTTCGCAACTTGGACCATCGCGCCCCGTATGCATGCCGTCCGGCGACGCGGGTGGCCCGGCCGCCGGCCGGCAGGATCAGGCCGGGACGGCCTTCTCCCTCTTGCGCTGCACGGAAGATGGGATGCGCAGCGCCTCCCGGTATTTGGCCACGGTTCGGCGGGCGATGTCCACGCCTTCCGCGCGCAGCCGCTCGACGATCGCATCGTCGGACAGCACGGCCTCCGGGTCCTCGGCCGCGATCATCGCCTTGATCCGCCAGCGCACCGCCTCGGCGCTGTGCTGCTCCCCGCCATGGGTGCCGGAGATGGCGGTGGTGAAGAAATACTTGAGCTCGAAGGTGCCGCGCGGCGTCGCGATGTACTTGTTGGCGGTGACGCGGCTCACCGTGCTCTCGTGCATCTGCACCTCCTCGGCGATGTCGCGGAGGATGAGCGGGCGCAGATGCTCGACGCCATGGCGGAAGAAGGCGTCCTGCCGGCGCACGATCTCCTGCGCCACCTTGATGATGGTGCTGGCGCGCTGCTCCAGGCTCTTCAGCAGCCAGTTGGCGCTCTGCAGGCGCTCGGCCAGGAAAACCTTGTCGTCCTTGCTGCGGGCGCCGACCTGGCAGCGGGCGTAGAAGCCGCGGTTGACCAGCACGCGCGGCATGGTCTCCGGGTTCAGCTCCAGGATCCAGCCGCCATCCTCGGCCCGGCGCATCAGCACGTCCGGCACCACGGCGGGCGCCGGCGGCATGTCGAAGCTCGCGCCCGGCTTCGGGTCCAGGCGCTTCAGCTCGGCGATCATCTCCGTCAGGTCTTCTGCATCGACGCCGCAGACCTGCATCAGCCCGGCCCGGTCGCGCCGCGCCAGCAGGTCGAGGTTGTCGAGCAGGGCCTGCATCGCCGGGTCCAGCCGGTTCTGCTCGGCCAGCTGCACCGCCAGGCATTCCGCCAGGGTGCGGCAGAACATCCCCACCGGCTCGAAGCGCTGCAGCCGGGCGCGCACGGCGGCGACCCGCGCCACCTCGCAGCCCATCGCCTGGGCGATGACCGAATCCTCCACCGCCAGCCGCCCGGCCGGATCGACCAGCGCGACCATCTGCGCCGCGATCAGCCGGTCGCGCAGGTCGCTGAAGCCCAGCCGCACCTGCTCGCCCAGCTGCTCCCGCAGGGACCGGCCGCCGGCGGCCAGGTCCTCGACGCCCGAGAGATCCTCGGCGAAGTCGGCGCGGCCGCCGCGGCCATAGGGCGATTCATAGCCGCCGCCGTCATAGACATTGTCCCAGTCGGCATCGAGCGGCGCGGCGCCGTCGGTCGGCAGCGCATCCGACACCGCCGCCGCATGCGCATCCGGCAGGTCGGGCGCCGCCGGCAGCGGGTCCACCCGGTGGCCGTCATCCGGCCCGGGCGTCGCCCGCTCGTCCCGCTCCAGCAGCGGGTTGCGCTCAAGCTCCTCCTCGACGAAGGCGGTGACCTCCATGTTGCTCGACTGCAGCAGCTTGATGGCCTGCCGCAATTGCGGCGTCATCACCAGCGACTGGGACTGCCTGAGATCGAGACGTGGAGCGAGGGTCACGGGCCTACCGCCGGGTGCCGATGCGCCACACTATCGCGGCGCACCGGGCGGTGTGGGCGCCCCCGGTGCCTCCATCCCTGGTCATAGGCTGAACCGCTCGCCCAGATAGACCCGCCGCACGCCCTCATGCGCCACGATGTCGCGCGGCGCGCCTTCCATCAGCACCTGCCCGTCATGCAGGATGTAGGCGCGGTCGATGATCTCCAGCGTCTCGCGCACATTGTGGTCGGTGATCAGCACGCCGATCCCACGGTCCTTCAGGTGCTTCACGAGGTCCCGGATCTCCCCGACCGCGATCGGGTCGATGCCGGCCAGAGGTTCGTCGAGAAGGATGTAGGAAGGGTGAGTGGCGAGCGCCCGGGCGATCTCGCAGCGCCGCCGCTCCCCGCCCGACAGCGCCAGGGCCGGGGCGCGGCGGAGATGGGCGATGCCGAATTCGGCCAGCAGCGCGTCCAGCATCTGCTCCCGCCGGTCGCGCACCGGCTCCACCACCTCCAGCGCGGCGCGGATGTTGTCCTCCACCGACAGGCCGCGGAAGATCGACGCCTCCTGCGGCAGGTAGCCGAGGCCGAGGCGGGCGCGGCGGTACATCGGCAGGCGGGTGACGTCATGGCCGTCCATGACCACCTGTCCCTCATCCGGCTGCACCAGGCCGGTGATCATGTAGAAGGTGGTGGTCTTGCCGGCGCCATTGGGGCCGAGCAGCCCCACCGCCTCGCCCCGCTTCAGGTTGATCGAGACGTTCCGCACCACCGGCCGCTTGCGGTAGCGCTTGCCGAGGCCGTGCGCGGCCAGCCCGCCCTCGCCCGGGACGGCGCGCAGCATCGGGGCGGGAAAGGCCTCGTTCACCGGCCGATCCTCACGCCGCCGGCGCCGGGCGCCGGCTGGGGCTGGCCTTGCCCCTGCCCCTGTCCCGGGGGCTGGCCCTGGCCAGGCTGGCCTTCCTGCTGCGGCACGATCAGCCCCTGCACGCGGGCGCCCGGGGCGGAGACCAGCCTGGCGACGCCCGTGCGCATGTTCACGATGGCCTCCCGGCCGTTGACCTGGTTGTCGCCGCGGGTGATGCGCACCTCCCCCAGCAGCCGGGCCATGCCGGTCTGGGCGCTGTAGACGCCGCGATCGCCGCGCACGACCTCGGTCGGGGTGCGGATCTCCACATTGCCGTAGGCCTCGACCCGGTCCATGCGGCCGGCGCCGGGCGGCTCCCGCTCCCCCGGGGCGGCCACCGGGCGGGGCTGCGGCGGGGCGTTCGGCGTCCCCGGCCCTTCGAGGAAATAGGCGACCAGCGTATCGGCCCGGATGCGGCGGTTCTCCGCCGGCTCCACCACCAGCGCCCCGCCGCGCGCCACCGCCATCCGCCGCTGCGACCAGTATTCCAGGCTGTCCCGGGCGGTGATGACCTGCTGCGGGGTGGTCAGCGACAGGTCGCGGCCGGTCAGCACCATCACCGCCTGGTCCACGTCATAGACCGCGCGGTCGCCCTTCGCGGTGTCGGTGGCGGTGCGGATGGTGACGCGGCCCTCCGCCTCCAGCCGCCAGATCTCGTTGCTGCCGCCCGGGCTGGCATCGGCCGGGGCGGCGGCGGGCTGGGTGGGGGACGCGGCGCCGCGGCCGCCGGCCGGGCGATAGCGGGCGAGCAGCCGGTCCGCATCCACCGTCACGCCGGCACGCACGGCGCGGGCATTGCCGCGGGCGATCACCACCTGCTCCGCCTGGCGCCATTCGATGCCGTCCTGCGCCGTCAGGTCCACCGGCCCGCCCTGCGACAGGTCGATGCCCTGCGCCGCGGCCGGGCCGGCCAGCGCCAGCAGGCCGAGGAGGAGGCGGCCGCGCCGGGTCATCGCCCGCCCTCCAGCACCGCATGCGACTGGCCGGTGAAGATCAGCACGGCGCCGCGGTCGCGCAGGCGGAAGCCCTGGGCGGTCAGCGTGCCGAAGCCGCCCTGCGCGGCCACCGGGGAATCCCCGCTGGCCGTGCCCTCGTTCAGCAGCACCTCGGCGGTCTCGGTCACGAACATGGTCCCGTTGTCGTGGTAGATCGTGACCTGGCCGGCCAGGTCGAGCCGGCCGGCGGCCTTGTCGTAGCGGCCGGTCCGGGACTGGATATAGATCCAGGCCCCGTCCTGCAGGAGGATGTCGCCGCGCGGCTCCTCGAGGTTCAGGATCTCCGCCGCGCCTTCCTGCTGGCCGGCCCGGGCGGTGATGGTGAAGGGGCGGTTCAGCTCGTCGACGCCCTGGTAGCGCGGGTTCACCACCCGCAGCGCCTCCGCCACCGGCTGGATGGTCCGGCGGAAGGACACGCGGGATCGCTCCTCGTTCCCCTCGATCTCCGGCCAGAACACCACGGCCGAGAGGAGGGCGAGGGCGAGCACCGGCAGCAGGCGCTTGGCCCAGGCGACCAGGAAGCGCCGCCGGGCCAGCTGCCCGCTGGTGGGCGCGCGCCGGCTGCGGGACGGTGCCGGCATCATCGCCCGGTCCGCCGGCGCGGCACGCGCGGGGGCTGGGCGGATCGGCGAACGGTCCTGCTTCAAGGGCGGGCCCCAGGCCGGACGGAGCCGTCGCCGGGCCGAGGCCAACCCATCGGCCGGGGGATCGAAGGATGCGGGAAGCGGTGCACGCCGGGATGTATGGGCCGCTGCCGCCCGGGGGTCAACGCGTCCGGCCGGGCGTCAGACAAGAATCATGCCAAGGTGTGGCCGAACCGGTCGCCGGCCGGTTCGATCCAGGACCATCCGCCCGCTGCCTCAATGCGACAGGATGTCGGGATCGGCATAGCCGAGCAGGTCGAGCGCCCCGCGCGCCGGCAGGAAGCGGAAGCAGTCCCGCGCCAGTTCCAGCCTGCCCTCCCGCGCCAGCAGCCCTTCCAGGCGGGCCCAGAGCGCATGCAGGTGCAGCACGTCCGACGCCGCATAGGCCATCTGCTCCGCGGACAGGTCCGGCGCGCCCCAGTCGCTGCTCTGCTGCTGCTTGGAGATCTCCACCCCCAGCAACTCCTTCAGCAGGTCCTTCAGCCCGTGCCGGTCGGTGAAGGTGCGGACCAGCTTGGAGGCGACCTTGGTGCAGACCACCGGCGCGACGGTGACGCCGAGATGCAGGTGCAGCGCGGCGCAGTCGAAGCGGGCGAAATGGAACAGCTTGGTGACGGCCGGGTCCTGCAGCAGCCGCTTGAGGTTCGGGCAATCGGCGCCGCGCCCCCCCATGGCGGTCGGGACGATCTGCACCAGATGCGCGTCGCCGTCGCCGGCGGAAAGCTGCACCAGGCAGAGCCGGTCGCGATGCGGGTTCAGCCCCATCGTCTCGGTGTCGATCGCAACGATCGGGCCGAGGTCGAGGCCGTCGGGCAGGTCATGCCGATGGAGATGGATCACCGCAGGGCTCCGTGCAGGGGCGCCGCGGGCGAAGAGGGTGGTTCGCACGGGGCCGGAAGGCGGGGTCAGCGGGGCCGGTTCCGGCAGGCCCCCGCGGGGCGCGGGGGAGATGGTGCCCAGGAAAGGACTCGAACCTTCACGACCTTGCGGTCACTGGCACCTGAAGCCAGCGCGTCTACCAATTCCACCACCTGGGCACAGGGTGCGGAGCCGACGGGTTGCCTCCGCCGGGAGCGCGGGAATAGAGCCCGTGGCCGGGGTGCGTCAAGCGGCGACTGGCCGGATTTTCGCGCCGCCGCGCGACGTCGCGCCGGCCGGCGGGAACTGCCGCAGGCGGCGCGGCTTGGCGCTGCGGGACCGCCACCATATGGTCCGCCGCCAGTCCAGCCCTGGAGCCCCCACAGCATGCGCGGAAGCACGGTTCGCAAGGTCGCCACGGTCTTCGGGGGTTCCGGCTTCATCGGCCGCTACGTGGTGCAGCGGCTGGCCAGCCTCGACTACGTGGTGCGGGTGGCGGTCGGCCATCCCGATGCCGCCCGCTTCTTGCTGACCCAGGGCCGCGTCGGGCAGATCGTGCCGCTGGCGGCCAGCGTCGCCGATGCGGGCGCGGTCGCCCGCGCCGTCGCCGGCGCCGACCTGGCGGTGAACCTGGTCGGCATCCTCCATGAGCGGAAGCCGGGCGATTTCCGCCGGCTGCAGGCGGAAGGCGCCGGGACCGTCGCCCGCCTGGCGGCCGAGGCGGGGGTGGAGCGGCTGGTCCATGTCTCGGCGATCGGCGCCGACCCGGCCAGCCCCAGCCAGTACGGCCGGACCAAGGGAGAGGGCGAGGCGGCGGTGCGCGCCGCCTTCCCGCAGGCGGCGATCCTGCGGCCTTCGATCGTCTTCGGGCCGGAGGACCAGTTCTTCAACCGCTTCGCCGGCATGGCCCGCTTGCTGCCCGTCATGCCGGTGGTGGAGGGGGCGACGCGCTTCCAGCCGGTCTATGTCGGCGACGTGGCGGATGCGGTCATCGCCGCCGCGACCCGCGAGGATGCGCTGGGGAAGACCTTCGAGCTGGGCGGGCCGCGGGTCTGGAGCTTCCGCGAGCTGCTCCGCTTCATCCTGGAGACCACGGGCCATCGCCGGCCGATGCTGGACATGCCGGCGGGGCTGGTGCGGCTGCAGGCCCGGTTGTCCGAGCTGTTGCCGAACCCGCCCCTGACCCGCGACCAGCTGCTGATGCTGCAGCGCGACAACCTGGTGGCGCCGGGGATGCCGGGGCTGGCGGAACTGGGCATCGCGCCGAAATCGGTGGAGGCGGTGGTGCCCGGCTACCTCGCGCGCTTCCGCCCGGGCGGTGGGCGTCGCCCCATCGCGGCCTGAAGGGCCCGGATCGGACCTATCGTCGCGCGGAAGCTTGCCATCTTCTGAAGGGTTGTCGGGCGAGCGTCGAAATAAGGACAGCTTTGCTGCCATAACGGCGAGAAAAGACTCGCGCCGGGCTTCGCGACTGCGTATTGCTGCGCACAACGCCCGGCGTGGGCGGCGGGATGCGCTTGCCCTGCGGCGGCGCTGCCCACCGTGCGCGCCTTCGACCCGCCCCCGACGAGGATCGCCGCCATGGCCGACCGGATGCTGCAATTCGTGCGCCTCTCCCAGGCACAGCCGGAAAAGCGCGACGTCGCGGCCCGCCGGTCCGACTTCGGCGAGATCTACCACTACGACCAGTTCGACACCGGCGCCGCGGCGCAGCAGGCCAGCCGCTGCAGCCAGTGCGGCGTGCCATTCTGTTCCGTGCACTGCCCGCTGAACAACAACATCCCGGACTGGCTGAAGCTGACCGCCGAGGGACGGCTGGAGGAGGCCTATGAGGTCTCCGCCGCCACCAACACCTTCCCCGAGATCTGCGGCCGCATCTGCCCGCAGGACCGGCTGTGCGAAGGCAATTGCGTCATCGAGAAGGGGTTCGAGAGCGTCACCATCGGCGCCGTCGAACGGTACATCACCGACACCGCCTGGGAGAAGGGCTGGGTCCAGCCGCCCACCCCGCGCAGCGAACTGCCCTACAGCGTCGGCATCATCGGCGCCGGCCCGGCCGGCCTGGCGGCGGCGGAGAAGCTGCGGTTGCGCGGCTACCAGGTGCATGTCTATGACCGGCACGACCGCGTCGGCGGCCTGATGATCTACGGCATCCCCAACTTCAAGCTGGAGAAGGAGGTGGTGCTGCGCCGCTGGAAGCAGTTCGAGGCCGGCGGCATCCATTTCCACCTGAACAGCGCCATCGGCCGCGACGTGACGCTGGCCGCGCTGCGGGAACGGCACGACGCGGTGTTCATCGCCACCGGCGTCTACAAGGCGCGCGACATCGACTGCGTCGGCAGCGGGCTCCAGGGGATCGTCCCCTCGCTCGACTACCTCACCGCCTCCAACCGCGACAACCTGGGCGATGCGGTGCCGGAATTCGCCTCCGGCGCCCTCAACGCCAAGGGCAAGCGGGTGGTCGTGGTGGGCGGCGGCGACACCGCCATGGACTGCGTCCGCACCGCGGTGCGCCAGGGCGCGACCGCCGTCACCTGCCTCTACCGGCGGGACAAGGCGAACATGCCGGGGTCGATGCGGGAGGTGAAGAACGCCGAGGAGGAGGGCGTCACCTTCGAATGGCTGGCGGCGCCCGAGGCCTTCATGGGCGACGGGAAGGTCAGCGGCGTGCGGGCGGTGCGCATGCATCTCGGGCTGCCGGACGCGACCGGGCGGCAGCAGGTGGCGCCCATCCCGGGCAGCGCCTTCACCCTGCCGGCCGACATGGTCATCAAGGCGCTGGGCTTCGACCCGGAGGACCTGCCGAAGGCCTTCGACGAGCCCGCCCTGCCGGTGACCCGCTGGGGGACGCTGAAGGTGCACCACCGCACCATGATGACGGACCTGCCCGGCGTCTTCGCCGGCGGCGACATCGTCCGCGGCGCGTCGCTGGTGGTCTGGGCGATCCGGGACGGGCGCGACGCGGCCGACCAGATCGATGCCTATGTGAAGGCGAAGGCCGGCCGGACGCTGGCCGTGGCCGCCGAATGAGGCGGCTGCTTCCCCTCCTGCTGCTCGGCGCCGCGCTGGCCGGGCCGGCGGCGGCGCAGGACACCGCGCCCGAGCCGGCGCGGGCGGAAAGCCTGGCCGCCGCCCGGGCGCTGGTCGAGACCATCGGCGTGCGCAAGCAGGTGGAGACCATGCTGCTGCGGACGCGCGCCAGCATGATCGCCGGCCTGCGCCAGCGCGCCGGCACCCTGGCCGAGCCGCAGGTCGCCGAGCTGGTGGACCAGTACATCATGCCGGAAGTCCTCGCCCATAGCGGCGAGGTGGTGGAGGCGACGGTGGCGATCTATGCCGGCCGGCTGAGCGTGCCCGAGCTGCGCGACCTGGCCGCCTTCTACGCCACGCCGCTGGGCGCCAAGCTGCAGACCATCATGCCCGAGGTCTTCGCCGAGAGCCTGCGCTTCGGCCAGGCCTGGGGCGTCCGCATCGCCCAGGACGCCTTCGCCAAGCACCGCGAGGCGCTGCGCGCCCGCGGCCTCGCCCTCTGACCCCCGCCCCCGCGGAGCGAGCCATCATGAGCGCCACCGATTTCGCCGCCCGCTTCCCGACCGAGGCCGCCCGCCTGGCCGCCGAAGCGCATCTGGACCTGACCGAGCACGATGCCTGCGGCGTCGGCCTGGTCGCCGCGCTGGACGGCCAGCCGCGCCGCGCCGTGGTGAAGGCCGGCATCGACGCGCTGAAGGCGGTGTGGCACCGCGGCGCGGTGGATGCCGATGGCAAGACCGGCGACGGCGCCGGCATCCATATCGAGATCCCGCAGGATTTCTTCGCCGAGGTGGTGCAGCGCGGCGGCGACCGGCTGCGGCCGGGCCGCATCGCGGTCGGCATGGTGTTCCTGCCGAAGACCGATTTCGGCGCGCAGGAGCGCTGCCGGCAGATCGTCGAGACCGAGATCCTGGCCGCCGGCTACGCCATCTATTCCTGGCGGCAGGTGCCGATCAACGTCGCCTGCATCGGCGAGAAGGCGAATGCCACCCGCCCCGAGATCGAGCAGATCCTGATCTACGACCCGGAGCAGCGCGACGAGGCGGTCTATGAGCGCGACCTCTACGTCATCCGCCGGCGGATCGAGCGGCAGGCGATCGCCGCGCAGATCCCCGAGCTGTATCTCTGCTCGCTCTCCAGCCGCTCGGTCATCTACAAGGGCATGTTCCTGGCGGAGCACCTGACGGAGTTCTACCCGGACCTTGTGGACGAGCGCTTCGTCAGCCGCTTCGTGATCTACCACCAGCGCTATTCCACCAACACCTTCCCGACCTGGCGGCTGGCGCAGCCCTTCCGGACCATCGCCCATAACGGCGAGATCAACACGGTCCATGGCAACGCCAACTGGATGAAGAGCCACGAGACGCGGCTCTCCCACCCCTCGCTCGACGCCTATCTCGACGACATCAAGCCGGTGGTGCAGGCCGGCGGGTCCGATACCGCCACGCTCGACAACGTCTTCGAGCTGCTGGTGCGCGGCGGCCGCGACGCGCCCATGGCCAAGGCGATGCTGATCCCGGAGAGCATCGGCAACAACGCCACCATGCCGGCGGCGCATCGCGACTTCTTCCTCTACTGCAACGCGGTGATGGAGCCCTGGGACGGCCCGGCCGCCATCTGCGGCACGGATGGCCGCTGGGTGGTCGCCGGCCTCGACCGCAACGGCCTCCGGCCGCTGCGCTACACCCAGACCGCGGACGGGCTGCTGATCGTCGGGTCCGAGACCGGGATGGTGAAGGTCTCCGAGGAGCAGATCGTCGCCAAGGGCCGCGTCGGCCCCGGCCAGTGCATCGGCGTGGACCTGCAGGACGGGCGCTTCTATTCCGACGCCCAGCTGAAGGACATGCTCTCCGCCCGCCGGCCCTTCGGCCAGTGGACCGACCGCACCATCCGCATCGACGGCATCGTCCGGGCCGAGGCGGGCGAGCCGGTGGCCTTCCAGGGGGAGGCGCTGCGCCGCCGCCAGCTCGCGGTCGGCTACACGCTGGAGGAGCTGGAGACCATCCTGCACCCGATGGTGGAGGAGGCACAGGAGGCCGTGGGCAGCATGGGCGACGACACGCCCGTCGCCGTGCTGTCCGGCCAGTATCGCGGCCTGCACCACTATTTCCGCCAGACCTTCAGCCAGGTGACCAACCCGCCCATCGACTCGCTGCGCGAGACGCGGGTGATGACGCTGAAGACCCGCCTCGGGAATCTCGGGAACATCCTCGACGAGGACCCGACCCAGTGCGACATGCTGATGCTGGACAGCCCGGTGCTGTCCAACGCCGAATTCGCCGCCATGCGGCAGTACATGGGCGCCACCGCCTGCGAGGTGGACTGCACCTGGCCGGCGGCGGAGGGCGGGCCCGGCCTGCGCCGCGCGCTGGAGCGCATCCGGCGCGAGGCGGAGGAGGGCGTGCGCAGCGGCTGCGCCCATATCGTCCTGACCGACGAGCACCAGGGGCCGGAGCGCGCGCCGATCCCGATGATCCTGGCGGTGGGCGGGGTGCATTCGCACCTGGTGAAGACCTCGCTGCGGACCTTCACCTCGGTCAATGTCCGCACCGCGGAATGCGTCGACGTGCATTATTTCGCGGTGCTGATCGGCGCCGGCGCGACCACCGTGAACGCCTATCTGGCGCAGGAGAGCGTCGCCGACCGGCATCGCCGCGGCCTGTTCGGCGATGTCTCGCTCGAACAATGCGTCGCCCGCTACAAGAAGGCGGTGGACAAGGGCCTGCTGAAGGTGATGTCCAAGATGGGCATCTCCGTCCTGTCCTCCTATCGCGGCGGCATGAATTTCGAGGCGATCGGCCTGTCCCGCGCGCTGGTGGCGGAATTCTTCCCGGGCATCCCGTCCCGCATCTCCGGCATCGGGCTGCAGGGTATCGCCCGGCGGGTGCTGGCGCTGCACCGCACCGCCTGGGATGCCGAGGTGGTGACGCTGCCGGTCGGCGGCCTCTACAAGCTGCGCAAGCGTGGCGAGAGCCATGCCTTCGACGGCGGGCTGATCCACACGCTGCAGAAGGCGGTCGAGACCGACAGCTACACCACCTTCAAGCGCTACAGCGAAGCCGTCCGCAAGCTGCCGCCGGTCGCGCTGCGCGACCTGCTGGACTTCCGCAGCGAGGGGCGCATGGCGGTGCCGCTCGAGGAGGTCGAGAGCATCACGGAGATCCGCAAGCGCCTGGTCGCGCCCGGCATCTCCCTCGGCGCCCTCAGCCCGGAGGCGCATGAGACGCTGTCGATCGCCATGAACCGCATCGGCGCCCGCTCCGACAGTGGCGAGGGCGGGGAGGACCCGGCACGCGCCCGGCCGCGGCCGAATGGCGACAACGCCAACAGCGCCATCAAGCAGATCGCCTCCGGCCGCTTCGGCGTGACGGCCGAGTACCTGAACAACTGCAAGGAGATCGAGATCAAGGTCGCCCAGGGCGCCAAGCCCGGGGAGGGCGGGCAGCTGCCCGGCTTCAAGGTGACCGGGCTGATCGCCAAGCTGCGGCATTCGACGCCGGGCGTGACGCTGATCTCGCCGCCGCCGCACCACGACATCTACTCGATCGAGGATCTGGCGCAGCTCATCTACGACCTGAAGCAGATCAACCCTGATGCCACGGTCTGCGTGAAGCTGGTGTCGCGTTCGGGTATCGGCACCATCGCGGCCGGCGTGGCCAAGGCGAAGGCCGATGCGATCCTGGTGTCCGGCCATTCGGGCGGCACCGGCGCCTCGCCCGTCTCCTCCATCAAGTATGCCGGCCTGCCCTGGGAGATGGGGCTGTCCGAGACGCACCAGGTGCTGCAGCTCAACCGGCTGCGGCACCGCGTGAAGCTGCGGACCGATGGCGGCATCAAGACCGGCCGCGACGTGGTGGTGGCCGCCATGCTGGGGGCCGAGGAATTCGGCATCGGCACGGCGTCGCTGGTCGCCATGGGCTGCATCATGGTCCGGCAGTGCCACAGCAACACCTGCCCGGTCGGCGTCTGCACCCAGGACGAGACGCTGCGGCAGAAATTCGCCGGCAGCCCGGAGAAGGTGATCAACCTGTTCAGCTTCGTGGCCGAGGAGGTGCGGGAGATCCTCGCCTCCCTCGGCTTCCGCAAGCTGACCGACGTCATCGGCCGCACCGACCTGCTGAAGCAGGTCAGCCGCGGGTCGGAGGACCTGGACGACCTCGACCTCAACCCGCTGCTGGTGCAGGCGGATTCGGGCGGGCATGCCAGCTACTGCACGCTGCAGGGCCGCAACGAGGTGCCGGAGACGCTGGATGCCGACATGATCCGCGATGCCGCGGCGCTGTTCGAGCACGGCGAGAAGATGCAGCTGCAGTACAACATCCGGAACACCCACCGGGCGATCGGCACCAAGATCAGCAGCAAGATCACCCGGAAATTCGGCATGGCCGGGCTGCAGCCGGGCCACCTGAAGGTGCGGCTGCGCGGCAGCGCCGGCCAGTCGCTGGGCGCCTTCGCGGTCCAGGGACTCAAGCTGGAAGTCTTCGGCGACGCCAACGACTATGTCGGCAAGGGGCTGTCGGGCGCGACCATCGTGGTGCGGCCGGCGCCCTCCTCCTCCCTCGTCTGGAACGAGAACAGCATCATCGGCAACACCGTGCTCTACGGCGCGACGGCGGGCGAGCTTTTCGCCGGCGGCCAGGCCGGCGAGCGCTTCGCGGTCCGCAACAGCGGCGCGACGGCGGTGGTCGAGGGCGTGGGCGCCAATGGCTGCGAATACATGACCGGCGGCACGGTGGTCATCCTGGGGCCGGTGGGCGACAATTTCGGCGCCGGCTTCACCGGTGGCATGGCCTTCGTCTATGACCCGGAGGAGACCTTCGAGAAGCGGGTCAACCCGGACACGCTGCGCTGGTCCCGCCTCGCCTCCGCCCATTGGGATGGCGTTCTGAAGGGGCTGGTGGAGCGGCATGTGCAGGAGACGGGCTCGCGCCTCGGTGCCCGGCTGCTGAACAACTGGGCCCAGGAGCGCGGGCTGTTCTGGCACATCGTGCCCAAGGAATACGCGAAGTACCTGCCCGTGCCGATGGAGGAGGCGCCCGCCGTCGCGGCGGAGTAGGAACGGCCGGCGAAGGCGCCCGCGGGCGCTTTCCCCCCTGGCGCACGGGTGGCATAAGGCGGCCCGTGCGCATCCTCTATCACCTGCCGCTCTCGCCCTTCGCCCGCAAGGTCCGGCTTGCCCTGGCGGAGAAGCGCATCCCCTTCGAATTGCGCGTCGAGCGCGTCTGGGACCGGCGGCCCGAATTCCTGGAAATGAACCCGGCCTGCCAGGTGCCGGTCCTGCAGGAGCCGAACGGGCTCGCCATCGCCGACAGCTACGCCATCTGCGAATACCTGGACGAGGCCTACCCGGATACCGGCCTGTTCGGCCGCACCCTGGCGGAACGCGCCGAGGTGCGGCGGCTGGTCGCCTGGTTCGACGGCAAGTTCAACGCCGAGGTCACCCGCAACCTGCTGTTCGAGAAGCAGATGAAGCGGCTGCTGGGGCGCGGCAACCCGGATGCCTCGGCCATCCGCGCCGGCTACCAGAACCTGCGGCCGCACCTGGAATATATCGGCTGGCTGGCGGAAACCCGGTCCTGGCTCGCCGGCGCCTCGGTCAGCCTGGCGGATTTCGCCGCCGCGGCGCATCTCTCGGCGCTGGACTATGTCGGCGACCTGGACTGGAGCCTGAACGAGGCGGCGAAGGAGTGGTACGCCCGCTGCAAGTCGCGCCCCTGCTTCCGCGCCCTGCTGGCCGAACGGGTCAGCGGCATCACCCCGCCCGCCCACTATGCCGACCTGGATTTCTGAAGCCGCTTCCGGCCGTGGCCGGCGACACGGCAGCGGTCCGGCGCGGCCCGCTCAGCGTCGCTGCGGCCCGGCCTCGTTGAGCGCCAGGTTCTGCTGCGCCAGGTCGGCGGCGGCGCTGTCCGGCGCGATGGCGATGGTTCGTTCCCAGTCGGCCCGGGCGCCGCGCGTATCGCCGCGCAACTGCCGGATGATCCCGCGTTCCAGCAGCGCCTCGGCATTCTCGGGCGCCAGCGCCAGGGCGCGGTCCACCGCCTCGGCCGCCAGCGGCACCCGGTCCAGCCGGCGCAGCGCCGCGGCGCGGAACACCCAGGCCTCCGCCCGGTCCGGCGCGGTGGCCAGCACCCGGTCCAGGTCCTCAAGCGCATCCTGGTAGCGGCCCAGCGTCCCCAGCGCGACGGCGCGGTCCAGCATCAGGTCCAGGTCGCCCGGGGCGATGGTCAGCCCCATGGTGGCGGCGGCGAAGGCGCGGCCGGACTGGTTGGCCAGCATCCAGGCCTGCACCGCCTGGGCATAGACGGCGGCGCGGGCGATGCTGGGCGCGCGGCTCAGCCGCCCCAGCGTCTCCAGCCGCTCGCCGGCCTTCTCCGCCTCCCCCAGCGCCAGCAGGGCCAGGGCGGCGCAGTGCTTGGCGCCTTCCCCGCCGCCGGCAGCGTCCCAGGTCTCGGCGAAGGCCAGGGCGCCGTCGGCATCGTTGCGCAGCAGCCCCAGGCATTCGTCGTATTGCGGCCCGGCCGCGAGGCGCGGCAGGTCGGGCGGCAGGGGCAGGGGCTCGGCGGCCGCCTCCGCCTCGGGGCCCGGCAGCAGGACCAGCGCGGTCCCGGCCAGGGCCACCAGCAGCACGGCGGCCAGGGCGCCGAGCAGGACGGTGCGGATGCGTCTCACGCCGCGGACCCTAGCGGAGCGCCGCTTTCCGCGCCAGATCGGCACCATGACGGAGCAGGACCTGGGCAATCCCCTGGAACCCGCCGGGCGGCTGGTCGTCGCCGGGCTGGGCTATAGCGGCACGGCGGTGGCAGCGGCGGCGGCGGCGGGCTGGGCGGTGACCGGCACGGCGCGCGACCCGGCGCGCGCGGCGGTGCCGCCCGGCGTCGGGGTCGTGGCCTTCGACGCGGCGGCTGCGGCGATCGGCGCCGCCACCCATCTGCTGGTCACCGCCCCGCCCGGGGAGGCCGGTGACCCGGTGCTGCTGGCGCATGCCGCGGCGGTGCGGGCCGCACCGGCGCTGCGCTGGATCGGCTACCTGTCCACCACCGGGGTCTATGGCGACCGCGGCGGCGCCTGGGTGGAGGAGACGACGCCGCCCGCCCCGGGGCAGCCGCGCAGCCTGCGCCGGCTGGAGGCCGAGCAGGCCTGGGCGGCGCTGGCCGACCGGCGTGCGGTGGACCTGTTCCGCGCCGGCGGGATCTACGGCCCCGGCCGCAGCAGCTTCGACGACCTGCGCGCCGGCACCGCCCGGCGCACGATCCGGCCCGGCCATCTGTTCGGCCGCATCCACCGCGACGACATCGCCCTGGCCGTGCTGGCGGCGATGCGCCAGGCAGTGCCGCCGGGCCTGCGCGTGCTGCACCTGGTCGATGACGAACCCGCCGAGAGCGCCGCGGTGGTGGAGGAGGCGGCGCGGCTGCTGGGCGTGCCGCCGCCGCCGGCCGTGCCCTATGAGGCGCAGGTCGCGGGCATGTCTCCCATGGCGCGCAGCTTCTGGGCGGAGAACCGCAAGGTGGCCAACGCCATCACCAAGCGGGCGCTGGGGATCGCCTGGCGCTATCCCAGCTACCGCGAGGGGCTGCGGGCGATCCTCGCCGGGGCATAGGGCCTGCGGGGGGGGGGCCTGCGGGGCCGCGCAGGCCGACCCCGGTCGCCTTTGGCGCGGCGGGTCGGCCCGTCCAGGCCGCCCCGCCCTGCCGCGGGCCGCGTCCTTCCGGCCGTGGTCAGGACGGCGCCATGCCGGCCCATGAACCCGCCGGCCCGCGGACCGTGCCGTGCACGGGGCTCGCGGCGGGATCCGCCGTCGCCACCCTTTTGCGAGGCCCGGCGGCGGATCAGGCCGCGATCTCCCCGACGGCGGCGGCCAGCACGGCGAAGGCGGCACGGAAATCCGCCAGGTCCATCGCTTCCTCCGGGTTGTGGCTGCCGCCGGTGTTGCGGATGAACAGCATGGCGGTGGGCACGCAGAGCCCGGCGAAGGTCAGCGCGTCATGCCCGGCGCCGGACGCCATCTGCAGCACCGGCACGCCGGCCGCCTCCGCCCCGCGCTGCAGGGCGGCGCGCAGCCGCGCATCCATGGTGGCGGGCGGGACGGGCAGGGGCGCGCCGTAGTCGATCGTCACGCCGCGCCCGGCTTCGATCCGCGCCGCCTGGTCGCGCAGCAGCGCCCCTGCCTCCTCCAGCACCGCCGGATCCTCGCTGCGGATGTCGAGGCTGAAGCGGACCTCGCCGGGGATCTTGGTGGGGCCGTGCAGCGCCGGGTCGGTCCAGCATTCGCCCATGGTCAGCACCAGGTCGCGGCCGGCCGCCTCGGTCGCGCGCCAGAATTCCTCCAGCGCCGTCGCCAGCGCCGCCACCGCCAGCACCGCATCGCGCCGCCCGGCGCGCGGCACCGCGCCGGCATGCCCCCAGGCGCCGGTCGCGCGGCAACTGCGGTAGCGCAGGCTGCCGCGGATGCCGGTGACGATGGCGGCGGGCAGCCCGGCCTGCACCAGCGCCGGCCCCTGCTCGATATGCGGCTCGAGGAAGGCATGGATCAGCCGCGGGTCCAGCGAGGCGCGGCCCTGGCGGATGACATCGGGATCGAAGCCTTCCTCCTCCATATGCGCGGCCAGCGTGCGGCCGCTGTCGGTGCGGCGCAGCGTGTCCGGCGCATCCGGCGGCAGCAGGCCGAAGGCGGCGCGGCTGCCCAGATACAGCATGGGGAACCAGCACATCTCCTCCGCCCGGATGCCCAGCACGACCAGGTCGCGCGGCAGCATGCGGCCCTGCGTCCGCAGCTCCGCCGCCAGCGCCAGGCCCATGACCACGCCCGCCGCGCCGTCATAGTTGCCGCCATGCGGCACGGCATCGAGGTGGGAGCCGATGACCAGCGCCGGCAGGTCGCGATCGGCACCCGGCAGGGTCATGCACAAGGTGCCGACCGCATCGCAATCCACCTCCAGCCCGGCTTCCTCGGCCGCGGCGCGGAGGATGGCATGCGCGGCGCGTTCGCCCGGGCCGTAGCTGGCGCGGGTGACGCCGGGCGGATCCTCCGATGCCTCGCGCAGGGCGGCGAAGACCAAGCCCGCCAGCCGCATCGCCGAATCCGCCATGCCTGTCCCCCGGTGCTGCCGCTGCCCTTGTGGCGCGCGGGGTCCTGGGCTGCAATGCGTGCAGGGATCACGACGCGCCCGGAGGCCACAGCCATGCCCGAATTCGACCTCGTCATCCGCAACGGCAGGGTGGCGACCGCCAGCGACGTGTTCGACAGCGATGTCGGCATCGCGGGCGGGCAGGTGGTGGCGCTGGCGCGCGGCCTCGGCCCCGGCGCGAAGGAGATCGATGCGCGCGGCAAGCTGGTGCTGCCCGGCGGCGTGGACAGCCACACGCATATCGAGGAGCCGCGCGGCGGCCCGACGCGCAACGCCGATACCTTCGCCTCGGGCAGCGCCTCGGCCGCCGTGGGCGGCACCACCACGGTGATCGGCTTCGCGCGGCAGGAACGCGGCGGGTCCATCGCGCAGGGCGTGGCGGAGCACATGGCGCGCGCGGCGCAGAGCCGCATCGACTACAGCTTCCACATGATCTTCACCGACCCGCGGCCGGAGATCATGGAGCAGGAGGTGCCGAAGCTGGTCGAGGCCGGGCATCGCAGCTTCAAGATCTTCCTGACCTATGCCGGCGCGCGCATCACCGACGACCAGGCGCTGGAGGTGCTGGCCGCGGCACGGCGGCTGGGCGCGCTGGTCTGCATCCATGCCGAGCACCATGACCTCATCGAGTTCCACACCAGGGCGCTGCTGAAGGCCGGGCTGACCTGGCCGAAATACCATGCCTGGGCCAAGCCGATGGTGGTGGAGCGCGAATGCGTCCACCGCGTCTGCGCCATGGCCGAGGCGCTGGACGTGCCGATCCAGGTCTTCCATGTCAGCGGCGCCGAGAGCGCGGAGGAGATCGAGCGGGCGCAGGCGCGCGGCCTGAAGGTCTGGGGCGAGACCTGCACGCAGTACCTGGTGCTGACCGCGGAGGACCTGGACCGCCCGGGCTTCGAGGGCGCCAAGTACGTGTGCAGCCCGGCGCCGCGCAGCAAGGCGGACCAGGCGGCGCTGTGGGACCATATCAGCCGCGGGGTGATCCAGAACGTCACCTCCGACCACGCGCCGACGCGCTATGCCGGCGCGGATGGGAAATCCGCCTTCGGGGAGAGCGCGCCCTTCACCCAGATCCCGAACGGCCTGCCGGGCCTGGCGGCGCGCATGCCCATCCTGTTCAGCGAGGGCGTGGCGAAGGGGCGCATCGACCTGCCGACCTTCGTGTCCATCACCGCGACGCATGCGGCGAAGCTGTTCGGCCTGCATCCGCGGAAAGGGACCATCGCGGTCGGCAGCGATGCCGACATCGCCATCTGGGACCCCGCCAGGAAGGTGACGATCACCCAGGCGCTGCTGCAGGACGCCAACGACCACACGCCCTTCGAGGGGATCGAGGTGACGGGCTGGCCGGAGACGACGCTGGTACGCGGCGTGCCGGTGGTGGAGCAGGGGAAGGTGGTCGGCGCGCCCGGCCACGGGCAGTTCCTGCCGCGCGGCCCCTACGCCATGATCAAGCCGCGCGGCGTCTTCCCGGGCGGGTTCAACCCGGTGGATGGCGTGCCGGCCTGACCCGGCACGCCGGCCCCGTCAGCGGATGGCGACGGGGTTGATGATGGCCTGCACCGCGCCGCGATAGCGCGGCTGGCCGAGGACGAACATGAACTCGGTCACGCCGTCGCGGACCAGCGGCGCGGTGTCCAGCGTTTCGATGATGTGGATGCCGTTCTGCGCCAGCAGCACCTGGTGCCCCTGCCACAGCACGTTCGGGTCCTTGAAGGGCACCGCCTCCACGCCCCAGGTGTCGGCGCCGACGGCACAGGGCTGGAGAGAGGCGAGGAATTCCGCGCCGGCGCCGTCGATCCCCGGCTCCTCGTCGCCGAAGCGCTTGGGGTTCTCCGCCAGCATGGACAGCCAGCCGGTGTGCAGCACCACCACGTCGCCCGGTGTGACGCGGATATTCTGCTGCTGCATGGCCTGCCGCAACTCGTCCGCCGTCACCAGCTCCCCGCCATCCAGGCGCGGCTTGTTCCTGAACTTCGCTAGGTCCACCAGCACGCCGCGGGTGACCATGGGCGGCACGCCGTCCACCCCCAGCTTCGTCACGCCGGTGGTTTGCAGGAAGTCCTGCGCCTTGTTGCCGTTGTAGAAGGTGTAGTCGATCCCGAGATGCGCGAAGGTGTCGAGCTGGGTCCCGACGCCGAGCCACCCGTTGATCATGTCGTCCATGTAGGACACCTTGTTGGTGCCGAAGGTCCGGCCGCCTTCCTGGCCGGGCATCAGCACGGTGATGCTGACGCTGCGCGGCGGATAGGCCGGCGTGCTGCGGTCCACCACGATGCCCAGCGGGTAGCTGCGGCCCTGCGTCACCAGCCTTGCGGCTTCCATCGCCTTCTGCGGCGTCACCAGGTTCATGTTGCCGATGGTGTCGTTCGGCCCGAAGCGGGACGGGCGGACCGGGCCGGCGGCGGCAGCCGGCGCGGCCGCGGTCTGCGCCTGCACCGGCGTGGCCCGGAAGCCGGAGCCGAGCGCGGCGCAACCGCCGCACAGCCCCCAGAGCGCGCTGCGGCGCGACATCAAGCGATTCATGGTGGACTCCTCCCCGCTGCGGTGCGCGGACGGGCCGCCCACCGCAGCCAGGATGCCGCAGGACAGGGTTGCGCTGTCAACCGCGCTTGCAACCGATCCTCAGATCGACGCCATCCGCCGCAACCCGACCAGCCGATCGCAGAGGATCAGCACCAGCACGGTCAGCCCGATCAGCCCGGTGCTGACGGCCGCCAGCGTCGGGTCGGGGCTGATCTCCAGGTAGTTCAGCAGTTGTATGGGCAGGGTCTTGGTCCGCACATCCACCAGGAACATGGAGACGGGGTAGTTGTCGAAGCTGGCGATGAAGGCGAAGAGCGCGCCCGAGACGAAGCCGGGCAGGATGTTGGGGACCAGCACGCGCCACAGCGCGACGGGGTAGCTGCAGCCGAGGGTGCGGGCCGCATCCACCATGGCGAAGTCGAACAGCGACAGGCTGCCCAGCACCGTGCGCATGACGAAGGGCATGGTGATGACGACATGCGCCAGCAGCAGGGACCACCAGGCGTCGCGCAGCCCCACCTCCCGCGCCGCCTGCAGCAGGGCGATGCCCAGCACCAGCCCCGGCAGCATGAGCGGCGAGACCATGAAGGTCGTGATCGCCGCCGCCCCCGGCACCGCCCCGCGCACCAGCGCGATGGCGCAGAGCGTGCCCAGCAGCAGGGAGAGCGCGGTGGCCAGCGCCGCGATCCGGGCCGAGAGCCAGAGCGCGCCCAGCAGCCCGTCCACGTTGCGGATCTTGGCGTACCACTGCAGGGAAAAGCCCTCGGGCGGGAAGCGGAAGACCGTCGCCTCGGTGAAGGAGACCGGGATGACGACGACGATCGGCAGCAGCAGGAACAGGATGACGAGGACCAGCGCGGTCCAGGCGATGCCGAGGCCGAGGCGCTCCATCACCGCCCCCCCAGCCGGCGCTGCAGCACGGACGCGCCGACCACCACGAAGGCCGCGACCGCCAGCAGCACCGCGGCCATGGCCGCGCCCAGCTGCCAGTCCCGCAGGTTGAGGAAGGCCTTCGCCATGACCATGGACATGGTCATGTAGCGGTCGCCCATCAGCAGGGACGGCGTGACATAGGCGGCGACGGCCAGGGAGAACACCAGCGACACGCCCGCCACCACGCCGGGCAGCGACAGCGGCAGCGTCACGCGGGTGAAGCGGAACCAGGGGGAGGCGCCGAGGGTCGCCGCCGCATCCGGCAGCCGCGGGTCCATCATCCGCACCACGGAGTAGATCGGCAGCACCATGAAGGGCAGGAAGACATTGATCATGCCGGCATAGAGCGCGCCCTCGGTGAAGATCATCCGGACCGGGCGTTCGATCAGGCCGAGGTTGAGCATGGCCCAGTTCAGGATGCCGTCACGCCGCAGCACGATGCCCCAGCCGAAGGACTTCACGATGATGGAGACGGTGAGCGGCAGGAAGACCAGGGCGAACAGCAGCACCTGCCAGCCGCCCTTCGCGCGCGCCAGGGCGAAGGCGGCGGGGTAGCCCAGCAGCAGCGCGCCCAGCGTCGTCACCAGGCCAAGCTGCAGCGATGCGCCGATGACGCCGACATAGTAGGGGTCGCCCAGCACCCGGACATAGCCCTGCAGGGAGAACCCCTCCGCCCCGCGGATGGAGGACCACAGCAGCAGCAGCAGCGGCAGCAGGAACACCACGCCGAGGAAGGCGAGGCCCGGCAGCGCCAGCAGGGCCAGCGGGTCCAGCCGGCGGGCCGGCGCCGGCGTGGCGGGGGCGGCGAGGGCGGTCGCGCTCATGGCGCGGGAAAGACCATGGTGTCGGCCTCGCGGAAGGCGAGGGTCACGGCGCTGCCGGGGCCGATGCCCTCCGGCAGGCGTGGCAGTTCCACCACGCCGCGGTCCTCGCCCTCCTCCGGCAGGTCCAGGTGCAGTTGCGTGCGGGAGCCGAGGAAGGAGACTTCCCGCACCCGCGCCGCGATGCGGTTCTCCGCCGCCTCGCCCAGCACCACCGCTTCCGGCCGCACCGCCACCACCACGCGGCTGCCGGGTGCGAATTGCCCGGGCGCGCGGACCGGCCCCAGCGCGGTCTGCACCGCCAGCATGCCGCCCGCGGCCTCCGTCACCTGCCCGGCCAGCCGGGTGGACTGGCCGACGAAATCCAGCACGTAGAGCGAGGCGGGGCGGCCATACAGCGTCGCCGGGTCGGCCAGCTGCTCGATCCGCCCGGCATTCATGACCGCGATGCGGTCGGAGACGACCAGCGCCTCCTCCTGGTCGTGCGTCACGAAGATGGCGGTGATGCCGACCTCCCGCAGCAGGTGCTTGAGCTCGACCTGCATGGTCTCCCGCAGCTTGCGGTCCAGCGCGCTGAAGGGCTCGTCCAGCAGCAGCAGGGAGGGGCGGACCACCAGCGCCCGCGCCACCGCCACGCGCTGCTGCTGCCCGCCGGACAGCGCCGTGACGGGCTTGCCGGCATGTTCCGTCATGCGCACCAGCGCCAGCGCCTCGGCCACGCGCGGCGCCGACTCGGACTTCGAAACGCCCTGGGCGCGCAGGCCGAAAGCGATGTTCTCGGCCACGGTCAGGTGCGGGAAGAGCGCGTAGTTCTGGAACACCACGCCGACATTGCGCCTGTGCGCCGGCAGGGTGGTGATGTCGCGGCCGGCCACGCTGATATGCCCGGCATCCGGCCGCAGCAGCCCGGCGATGCAGCGCAGCAGCGTGGTCTTCCCGCAGCCGGAGGGGCCGAGGAGGGAGACGAACTCCCCCTTCGCCACCGCCAACGACAGGTCGTCCAGCACCAGCGCGGCGCCGAAGCGCTTGCTGGCGCCGGCGACGGTCAGGTGCCCGGCCTGCTGCAGCGCCGCCATCCCCGTCACCGCGCGCTGATCTCCCGCTCGAAGCGCTCGATCCAGCGGTTGCGGTTGTCGGCGAAGTATTCCCAGTCCAGCACCACCAGGTCGGGCAGGTTCAGCCCGGCGGGCGCCACCGCCTTGGTGTTGGTCGGCTTGGAGAAGAAGGTGCCGGCGACCAGCGCCTGGGTCTCCGGGTCCAGCAGCTCGTTGATGAATTTCTCGCCCAGCGCCTGGTTCGGGCCGCCCTTCACCAGGGCGACGCCGGCCGGCATGGCGACCGTGCCCTCCTTCGGGAAGGCCAGGTCCACCGGCGCGCGCTGGCTCTTGCGGAACAGCGTGGTGCGGCTGTCGGGCGAGAGGAACAGGTCCACCTCGCCGCTCTCGTGCAGCTGCTGCGCCTGCGGCGGATTGGTCGTGATCTGCAGGATGTTCGGCCGCAGCTCACGCAACTTGGAAAAACCCTCGTCGGCGACGCGCAGGCATTCCGCCAGCGGCTTGCCGGTGGCGAGATGCGCGGCGGCCAGCAGCGGCACCACCGCCTGGGTGATGCGCATGGAGATCAGGATGACCTTCTCGCGGTACTTCCTGTCCCAGACCTCGGCATAGGAGGTCGGGGCCGGCTTCACGTTCTGCGTCTGGTAGCTGATGGACGCCGCGGGGAAGCACCAGTTCGCCCACATGCTGTCGCGCGGCTTCGCCTCGGCCTGCACATCGGCCAGGTTGGGGATCGCCTTGCCCCGCAGCGGCTCCAGCAGCCCCTCCCGCTCGCCGAGGATGAGGACGGGGTCGTCCATCATCGTCACCGTCATGGTCGGGCGGGCGCGGTTGCTGCGGATCTTCTCGAGGTTGATGAGGCTGTTGGTGCCCTCGAACAGGATCTTGAAGCCGTGCTTGCGCTCGATCCGCGGGAAGAGGATGTCGGTCAGGCCGGGGGAGGCGGGGCCGCCCACGAAGATCTCCGGCGTCTGGGCGCGCAGGACGCCGGGCGTGGCAAGCAGCGCGGCGCCGCCCAGCAGGGCGCGCCGCGTCGGGCGGATCAGCATCGGGGTCCCCTCCGTGTGACACTCGGACGACAGGGCGTGAGCAAGCCGCGTGCCTTCGTCACCAGGGGCAGATGCACACCATGCCCTGCCCAAGCCTTGGCCGCGCTGCCCAAGCGCGTGGCAGGCCGCGGCCTATCTCCCGCGGAATTCCGGCGTCCGCTTCTCCCGGAAGGCGGCGCTGCCTTCCCTGAAATCCTCGGACTCGCGGATGGAGGCCAGCGTCGCGCCGTGCCGCGCCCATTGCTCGGACGGGCCGCGCGGCAGGATGTGGTCCAGCACCATGCGCTTCAGGTTGCCGGTCACCAGCGGGGCGAAGCCGGCCATCGCCTTGCCCCACTCCACCGCCTTCGCCAGTGCCTCGCCCTCCGGCACCACCTCGTTCACCAGGCCGACGCGCTCGGCCCGCTCGGCCTCGATCACCCGGCAGAGCAGCATCAGCTCCATGGCGATCTTGTGCGGGATGCGGCTGGGCAGCGCCGCGATCATGCCGCCGGTCAGGCCCAGCTTCGCCTCGGGGTAGTAGAATTTCGCGCGGCTGCCGCAGACCGCCAGGTCGGCCATCATGGCCAGCACCAGCGCGCCGCCGATGCACCAGCCCTCCAGCGCCGCGATCAGCGGCTTGTCGGTCTGCCAGCCCACATTCGGCACGGCGCGCCAAAGCTCGGGCGGCTCCGTCACATCGGCGCCGAAGGAGAAGGCCTTGGTGCCAGCCGCGGTCAGCACCGCCGCGCGCTGCGCGTCGTCGGCGGCGAAGGCGGTCATGGCCGCCTGCACCTCCTCCGCCATCCGCTTCGAGATGGCGTTTCCCTTCTCGGGCCGGTTGAGGGAGACGATGGTGACCGGCCCGTCCCTGGTCACCGCGACATGCTCGTAGCTCATTCGACCCGTGCTCCCGTCCTGCGGACCGCCTCGGCGAAGATCGCCCGGTCCTGCGCGATGCGCCGGGCGAAGGTCTCGCCCGCCTCGAAGCTCGGCCGCAGCCCGACCGGCGCCATGGCGCGCGCCACCTCCGGCAGCGCCAGCACCGGCTCCAGCGCCGCGACCAGCCTTGCCGTGATCTCGGGCGGCAGGCCGGCGGGCCCGGCCAGGCCGAAGAAGGCCTGCCCGCCCTCGCCATACATCCCCAGTTCCCGCAGCGTCGGCAGGTTGGGCAGCTCGGCGCTGCGGCGCTCGCCGGTGGTGGCCAGGCCGATGATGCGGCCATCCTTGACCGAGGGCGTGGCCACCGGGTCGAATTGCAGTTCGACCTCGCCGGCCAGCAGCGCGGTATGGGCGGGGGCGGAGCCGCGATAGGGCACGTGCTCCAGACGGATGCCCACGCTGTGCGCGAAGATCTCGCCGATCATCTGGGTGATGGTGCCGTTGCCGGCGCTGCTGAAGCGCAGCCGGCCCGGTCGTTCCTTCGCATAGGCGACCAGGTCCTGGATGCTGCGGACGGGCACGGAAGGATGCATCGCCACCACCGCCTCGCTGATCGCCAGCATGGCGATGGGCGTGAAGTCCCGCTGCGGGTCGTAGGGCAGCCGCATGAGATGCGGGCTGATGGTCATGATGGCGGTGGGGAAGACCAGCAGCGTGTAGCCGTCCGGCCGCGCCTGGGCGACCGCCGCCGCGCCGATGCTGCCGCCGGCGCCGCCGCGATTCTCCAGCACCACGGACTGGCCCAGCGCCGCGCCCAGCGGCTGCTGGATGGGGCGGGAGACGTTGTCGGTGCTGCCGCCCGGCGGATAGGGGACGATGAGCGTGACGGTCCGCTGCGGCCAAGGGGCGGATGGGCCGCCCTGTGCGCGGGCGATGGCGGGGGCGGCCAGCGCGCCCAGCAGGATGCCTCTCCGGTTCATGCCAGCGTCGCCCTCCCGTCCACCGCGATGCAGCCCTCGCCCGCCGCGCGCAGCAGGATCGGGTTCAGGTCCAGCTCCACCAGCCGCTCCCCCAGATCGGCGGCGAGCCAGGAGAGCCGCACCAGCGCTTCCGCCGCCGCTTCCGTGTCCAGCGCCGGGCGGCCGCGCGCGCCTGCCAGCACCGGCCAGATCGCCAGGCGCCGCAGCATGGCGCGCGCGTCCTCGGGCCGCAGCGGCGCCGGCGCCAGCTGCACGTCGCGCAGCACCTCCACCCAGATCCCGCCGCTGCCGACCAGCACGAAGGGGCCGAGGCCCGGTTCGTGCCGCGCGCCCAGGATCAGCTCCGCCGCGCCGCGCGCCATCTCCTGCACCAGCACGCCCTCCAGCGGGACCGGCGCGGCGAGCAGCGCGGCATGGGCGGCGCGGACCGCGTCGGCATCGGCCAGGTTCAGCTTCACGAGGCCCAGGTCGCTCTTGTGCACCACGGCGCGGCTGACGCCCTTCATCGCCACCGGGAAGCCGATCGCCTCCGCCGCCGCCACCGCGTCCCCGGCGGTCGTCGCCAGGGCCTCGCGCGTCACCGGGATGCCAAAGGCCGCGACCAGGCGCTTGGCCTCCGCCTCGGTCAGCGCGCCCTGCGGCAGGGCTGCGGGCAGCGCCAGGCCGGGCGGGCGTGCCGGCGGGGGCAGGACGGCGCGGCCACGGCCCTGCGCCTCCTGCTCCAGCGCGCGCTGCACCGCCAGCGCCTGGGCGGCGTGGTCGTAGAAGGGGAACTCCGCCGCCCGCAGGCGCGCGCGCGCCGCATCGCCCACCTCGCCCGCCATCATGACATAGAGCAGCGGCCGCCCGCCCTCCCGCGCCAGCGGCGGCAGCATCGCCGCCCGCGCCGCCATGGCCGGCTGCGTGGTCATCGGCACGATCACCGACCCGATGTCGTCGTCGCGCAGGAAGGCGCCGATGCAGGCGGCCAGGCCATCCTCGCTGGTGCCGTCGTTGAAGCTGCCGGTGTCGAGCGGCAGGTGGACATGGCTCTCCGGCATCCAGCGGCGCAGTTCCGCCCGCGTCGCCGCGCCCATCTCGCCCAGCCGCAGGCCGTAGTCCGCCAGCATGTCGGTGGTGGTCACGGTGCTGCCGCCGGAGGACGCGACCACCGCCACGCCCATCCCCGCCCGCGGCAGGCGCGGCAGCCGGTCCAGCGCATCCGCTGCCAGCACCATCGCCGCCGGGTCGTCCAGCAGCACCGCGCCGGCATCGCGGCAGAGCGCGGCGAAGGCGGCATGGCTGCCGGCCAGGCTGGCGGTGTGGCTGCGCGCCGCCTGCGCCCCCGCCTCGCTGCGCCCGGCCTTCACGCAGAGCACCGGCTTGCCCGCCGCCCGCGCCCGCAGCAGCAGCGGGGCGAAGCGCGCCGGGTCCTTCAGCCCCTCGACATACAGGGTGATGACGCTTGTGGCGGCGTCCTCGATCAGGAACTCCAGGACATCGCACAGCTCCAGGTCGGCCTGGTTGCCGACCGAGACGCAGCGGCTGAACCCCGCGTCATGCCGGTGCCCCAGCGAGACCAGCGTGCCCATCAGCGCGCCGGACTGGCTGACCATGCCGATGCCGCCGGCGCGCACCGTTTCGACCTCCAGCGCCAGGGAGGAGGAGAGCATCGCCCCATCCGTGACATTGAAGATGCCGAGGCAATTGGGCCCGACCAGCCGCATGCCGGCGGCGCGCGCGGCTGCGACGGCGCGCGCCTCGATCGCCGCGCCCTCCGCCCCCGCATCGGCCAGCTTGCCGGTGATGACGATGCAGGCGCCAACGCCGGCTTCGGCGCAGGCCTCGATCTCCCGCAGCAGCAGCCCGACCGGCACCGCCAGGATCGCCACATCCACCGGCCCGGGCGCGGCGGCGATGCCGGGGAAGGCCGGCAGGCCGCGGATCGCGGGGCGGTTCGGGTTGATCGGCAGCAGGCGGCCGCCATAGCCATGCTTGATGAGGTAGTGGATCACCCGGCCGCCGAACTTGCCCACGTCGTCGGACGCGCCGATGACGGCGACCGAGCGCGGGCTGACGATGCGCGCAAGCGGGATCCGGTCCGGCGGCGATGGCGGCATGGCTTGGTCGTTCCCCCGCGGGAAGCTTGGCACGCCGTGCCGCGGCCCGGCTACCGCCCATCGGCCGGGCGGCCCCCGGCGTGAGCCGCGGCCGCATCCGACGGCGGATCGCCCATGCGGCGCATCGCCGGGGCCAGCATCCGCCTGGCGGATTGCCCGGCCCAGGCCCCACCGGTCGCCCGCGGTTGCGCCATGCGGCGCATTTTTGGCCATCCGGCCCCCTGAACCACCGCGCCGAAGGGTGATATGCCAGCATCATGCCGGACGCCGCCCGCTCCCTCCCCCGCCGTGCCCCCCGCCCCGAGCCCGACCTGCACGGGACCGAGCCCTTGCCCGCCCATGGCCGGATCTATGACAGCGTGCTGGACATCGTCGGCTCCACCCCGCTGGTCCGGCTGAACCGGTTGAGGGCGGCGGATGGCCTCGTCGCCGACCTCGCGATCAAGCTGGAATTCTTCAACCCGCTGGGCTCGGTGAAGGACCGCATCGGCCTGGCGATGGTCGAGGCGGCGGAGCGCGAGGGGCTCATCGCCCCCGGCCGTTCGACGCTGGTGGAGCCGACCTCCGGCAATACCGGCATAGCGCTCGCCTTCGTCGCCGCCGCCAAGGGCTACCGCCTGGTCGTGGTGATGCCGGACGGCGCCAGCATCGAGCGCCGGAAGATGATCCGGCTGATGGGCGGCGAGATCGAGCTGACCCCGGCCCGCCGCGGCATGGCCGGCGCCATCGCCCGGGCCGAGGCGATCGTCGCCGCCACCCCGGGCGCCTGGATGCCGAAGCAGTTCGACAACCCGTCCAACCCCGACATCCACGCCGCCACCACGGCCGAGGAGATCTGGGCCGACACCGCCGGCGCGGTGGATGTGGTGATCGGCGGCGTCGGCACCGGCGGGACGCTCACCGGCATCGCCCGCGCCCTGAAGCCGCGCAAGCCCGGCCTGCGCGTCATCGGGGTGGAGCCGACCGAGAGCGCCGTGCTGTCCGGCGACGAGCCCGGCCCGCATGGCATCCAGGGCATCGGCGCCGGCTTCAAGCCGGCGGTGCTCGACCTCGACCGGCTGGACGCGGTGCTGCGCGTCAGCGAGCGCGACGCCATCGCCGCCGCCCGCCGCTGTGCCCAGATGGAAGGCCTGCCGGTCGGCATCTCCTCCGGCGCCATGCTGCACGCCGCGCTGCAGGTGGCGTCCGAGACGGGGGTGGGGCTGGTGGTCGGCATCGCGCCCAGCTTCGCGGAGCGGTATCTGTCCACCGAGCTGTTCGCGGGGCTTTGACAGCCAGGACGCGGGGGAAGGTATTCCCCCGCACCCCCATCTGTCTCTCTAGGTCATGACGCCGGGACGCCGGCAGCAACCGACTCACCACGAAGGTAGGACCGCCATGCCGCATGATGGGCACCACAGCCACGACGCGCCGCCCGATGGCTGGAAGCACAGCGGCGTCCGCGTCATCCCGGGCGACCAGCTGGACACCAACACGGCGCAGACGCCCGGCATGAACCGCGCCGCCGCCATCAACGCCGCCCGCGTCGGCGCCCAGAAGATCTGGGCCGGGACGGTGCATATCCACCCCAACGCCAAGACCGGCGCGCATCATCACGGCGCGCTGGAAAGCGTGATCTACATCGTCTCCGGCCGTGCCCGCATGCGCTGGGGGGAGAAGCTGGAATTCGTCGCCGAGGCCGGGCCGGGCGACTTCATCTTCGTCCCGCCCTATGTCCCGCACCAGGAGATCAACGCCAGCACGGACGAGACCCTGTGCTGCGTCCTGGTGCGCAGCGACAACGAGGCGGTGGTGGTCAATCTCGACATCGAGCCGGTGGAGAAGCCGGAGGAAGTCCTCTGGATCGACCCGATCCACAAGACCGGCGGCGTCTGAAAAAAAATCGGGCCGGAGCCTTGCGGTCCCGGCCCAGTCTGGGGAGGAAACATCGAACTCCGCCCGCGGGCGGCGTCACAGGCTCAATCGAGCCGGGCGCCCGCGAGTTTCACGACCTCCGGCCAGCGGGGCACATCCTCCGCAAGGCGTGTGGCCAGCGCCGCGGGCGGGCCGCCCGCCGGCTCGAACCCCTGGGCCGCAAGCTGCGCCGCCACCTCCGGCAGCGCCAGGATCCGCGCCGTTTCGGCATTCAACCGGGCGATGATGGCCGGGTCCGTGCCCGCCGGCGCCAGCAGCCCCTGCCAGGACGTCACCTCGAAGCCGGGCAGGCCGCTTTCGGCCAGCGTCGGCACCGCCGGCAGGGCCGGGGCGCGCGCCGTGGTGCTGACCGCCAGCGCCCGCAGCCGGCCGGCCCGCACATGCTCGGTCGCCGCCGGCAGGGTCAGGAACACGGCGTCGAGATGCCCGGCTATCAGGTCGGCCAGTGCCGGCCCGCCGCCGCGATAGGGCACATGCGTCCATTCCGCGCCGGCGCGGCGCTTCAGCAATTCCGCCGCCAGGTGGCCGATGCTGCCATTGCCGGGGGAGCCGAGCGTCAGCGGCCCGCGCCGCGCCAGCGCCAGGAATTCGTCCACCGTCGTCGCCGGCAGCGATGGACGCACCACCAGCAACTGCGCCGTCCGCACCGTCTGGATGATGGGGACGAAGTCGCGGATCGGGTCGTAGCCCACCCGCGGATAGAGCGCCGGGTTGATCGCCAGGCTGTCCCAGCCGACCAGCAGCGTGTGCCCGTCCGGCCGGGCGCGCGCCACCATCTCGAAGGCGATGTTGCCGCCGGCGCCGGCATGGTTCTCCACCACCACCGGCTGGCCCAGCGACTCCGCCAGGTGGCGGGCGATGAGCCGCGCCAGCGGATCGACGCTGCCCCCGGGCGAGACGGGGACGACCAGGCGGATCGCCCGGTCCGGCCAGGCCTGCGCATGGGCGCTGCCCACCGCCGCCAGGCCCAGCGCCGCCCCGAGCAGGGCGCGGCGGGGCAGCGGCTCAGACATGGCCATAGAGGGCGGCGAGCAGGGCGGCGGAGATGTGCTCCTCCGCCGGCGGCGGCTCGGCCGGGCCGGCCGCGGCCGCCAGGAGGAGGAGGGCGGCGAGGCTGGCCGGCACCAGGGCCTCGACCGGCAGGGCGGCAAGGCCCGGCAGCAGGGCGATCGACATGGCGCGCCGCCCCTAGGCTCGCTGCGGCCAGGCGCGGGCCGCGGCCGGTGGCGGGGAAGGGTTCGGCAGGATGGCGGACATGGCTGGTCCTTCGCCGGCATGGGCCGGCCTGCGAGGCGACGAGGATGGCATGGATTGGCGGCGCCGGGCGGCGCGGCGATCAGCGCGGACAGGTAGCGCGGATGCCGCCCGGCAGGAGGCGGGCGGGGACCGCGCCGGCGGCCAGGGGCCGGGGCATGGCATGGATCTCCGTCGGCGGGCGACCCAGGGGTCGCCACCGCCGCGGATATTTCACGCTTGGATCGAGCGAGTCAATAAGATCAACGAATGAGAAAGGCGATTATGCCGCTTCGCCCGATCCAGGCGTGCCGATGGCGGCCAGGATGGCATTCACCATCGGCTTCATGTGGAAGCTGTCCTCCGGCATCACCGCCACCCTGGCGCCGGCCGCTTCCAGCGCCTGGCCGACCACCGGGCCGACCGCGGCGATGCGCGTCGCCGCCAGCGCCGCCCGCAGCCGGTCCGGCACGGCAAGCTGGGACAGGCGCCGCACCTGCGGGGTGGAGGTGAACACCGCCAGGTCCACGCGCCCGGCCGCCATGTCCTCCAGCATCGCCAGCACCCGCGCATCGTCCTCCTTGGACGCATAGGCATAGGGCAGGATCGGGTCGGGCATGGCGCCGGCGCCGCGCAGGAAGTCCAGCAGCGCCGCATTCGGGTTGTCGGGGTAGAGTTGCACGCCGACGCGGCGGCCGTGCAGATCCTCGGCCCGCAGCGTCTCGATGACGCCCGCCGTGGTCGGCTCGGCGGCCGAGAGATCGGCCCCCAGCCCCACCGCCCGCAGCCGCGCCTGCGGCTTCGGCCCGCGCACGATGCGGCGCACGCCGCGCAGCGCGGCGAGGAACCCGTCCTCGATCCCCGCCCGCTGCGCCACGCCCTGCAGGCGGGACAGGCCCTCGCCGGTCAGCAGGATCAGGTCGTCGGGCGGGGTGGCGATGAAGCGGCGCAGCCAGGCCTCGATGGGCGCCGGGTCGGGCGCGTCGATGATGGCGACCAGCGGGCAGCGCAACGCCTCCGCGCCATGGCGTTCCAGCATGCGCGCCAGCACCTCCAGCTCCCGCGTCTCCGGCACCATCACGCGCTTGCCGGCGAGGGCGCCGCCCGCTGCTCCGCTCATGCCGCCATCCCCCTCACCGCCGCCACGCGCCGCGGCGCCCGCCGCGCCGGCAGCGGCACCGCCTCACCCTGACGGAACACCACGCAGCTGCCGGGTTCCATCACCGTCCACGCCTCGTCACGCGTCAGCGGCCGGGTGGCGACCACCGTCACCACGTCGCCCGGCGTCGTCTCCCGCGCGAAATCCACCGTCAGGTCCTCGTCCACCAGCGTCGCCGGGCCGAAGGGGGCGCGGCGGGTCAGCCAGGCAAGGCGGTTGCTGCAATGGCAGAACAGGCTGCGCCCGTCCGAGAGCAGCATGTTGAAGACGCCGAGACCGGCGAGCTGCCCGGCCAGGTCCTGCACCGCCGCCGCCAGGTCGCGGTCCGAAGGCGGGCGGGCGAAGCGGGCGCGCAGCGCGTCCATCAGCCAGCAGAAGGCGTGCTCGCTGTCCGTCGTCCCAATCGGCGCATGGGCGCCGAGCGGCCAGCGCTTCACCCCGCGCAGCTGGCCGTTATGCGCGAAGGACCAGGGCCGGCCCCAGAGCTCCCGCTGGAAGGGATGGGTGTTCTCCAGCGCCACCCGGCCGCGATTGGCCCGGCGGATGTGGCAGAGCACGATGTTGGACTTGATGGGATGGCTGCGGACGAATTCCGCGACGTCGGACCGCGCGGCGGGGCGCGGGTCGTGGAAGGCGCGGCAGCCCTTGTCCTCGTAGAAGGTGATGCCCCAGCCATCGGCATGCGGCCCGGTCTGGCCGCCCCGCCGCATCAGCCCGGCGAAGCTGAAGGCGATGTCGGTGGGGACATTGGCGCTCATGCCCAGCAATTCGCACATGGCTGGCAGCCTAGACCGGTTTGCCCGCTTCGGTGAACGCCGGGGCGGCACGACATGGTGCGCCCCCGCCCGGCCCGCGATCCGCTGCCCCGCCCCGGGGGCCGGGATGCGGCCGGCACGATCGCGTGTCGGGGGCTTGCCCGCCGGCGCGGCCGATGCGCTAGGCTGGCGGAATGACGGCGCGGGGCGGCATCGCGGGGGCGATCGGACGGCGCGGGCTGCTCGCCCTGCCCACGCTCCTCGCGCGGCCGGCCGGGGCCGCGCCGCTGCTGCGCGTCGGCTCGAAGAATTTCACCGAGCAATTCGTCGTCGCCGAGCTCTTCGCCCAGGGGCTGGAGCGCGCCGGGGCGCGGGTGGAGCGGCGGGTGAACCTGGGCGGCACCGCCATCGCCCATCGCGCGCTCACCACCGGCGAGATCGACCTCTATCCCGAATACACCGGCACCGGCCTGGGCGTCGTGCTGAAGCAGCCGCCGGACGGCTCGGCCGCCGAGGTGCTCGCCAAGGTCCGCACCGGCTACGAGGCGCAGTTCAACCTGACTTGGCTGGACCCCAGCGGCGTCGACAACGGCAATGCCCTGCTGGTCCTGCCGCGCACCGCGCAGCGGCACGGCCTGACGACCCTGTCCGACCTCGCCCGCGCCGCGCCGCAACTGACGCTGGCCGCCGGCAACGAATTCGCCGACCGCGCCGACGGATTGCCCGGCCTGCGTCGCGTGTATGGCATGGAGTTCCGCCGCTTCCGGCAATTCGCCGCCCTCGGCCTGCGCTACGCCGCCCTGCAGCATGGCCAGGCGGATGTGGTGAACGCCTATTCCACCGACTGGCAGATCGCCGTCGGCGGCTACCGGGTGATGGAGGACGACAGGCGGCTCTGGCCGCCCTACCAGCTTGCCGCCGTGGTGCGGCAGACGGCGCTGCGGGACTGGCCGGAGCTGGCCGCGCCACTGGTCCGCATCGGCGCGATGCTCGACAACCCGGTGATGCAGGAGCTGAACCGGCAGGTCGACCAGGATGGCGAGGAGCCGCGCGAGGTCGCGGCGCGCTTCCTGCGGGCGAAGGGCCTCGCCTGACGGATGCGCTGGACCTTCCGCAACCTCGACCTGATCTGGGCGGCGGTGCTCGGGCATCTCGGCCTCGTCGCCGCCGCGCTGGCGCTGTCGCTGCTGGTGGCGCTGCCGCTGGGGCTGTGGGTGGCGCGGCGGCCGGGGGCGCGGGCCGCTGTGCTCGGCACCGCCTCCGTCCTGTATTCGCTGCCGACGCTCGCGCTGTTCGCCCTGCTGCTGCCGGTGCTCGGCCTCGGCTTCCGTCCGGCGCTGGTCGCGCTGGTCACCTATGCCGTGCCGATCCTGCTGCGGGCACTGGTCGCCGGCCTGGCATCCCTGCCGCCGGCGGTGCTGGATGCCGCGGACGGCATGGGGCTGACGCGCTGGCAGCGGCTCTGGCGGGTGGAGATCCCGCTCGCCCTGCCGGCGCTGCTGGGCGGGTTGCGGGTCGCCTCGGTCACGCTGGTCTCCGCCGCGACGGTCGCTGCCTATATCAGCGCCGGCGGCCTGGGGACGCTCATCCTGACCGGGCTCGACCAGGGCCATACCGAGAAGATCCTGGTCGGCGCCGGCCTGGTCGCGGTGATGGCCCTGGCGCTGGATGCCACGCTGGGCGCGGTGCAGCGCCGCCTGCCGGCGGCCGCATGATGGCCGGCGCATGAGGGTCCGCGCGTGATGGAGGCCCTGGCGGGCGCGGCGGGCTGGCTGGCGGCGAACCCGCTGACCTTCCTGGGGGCGGTCGGGGACCACCTGATGCTGTCCCTGGTCGGCCTCGGCCTCGGCATCCTCGTCGCCCTGCCGCTCGGCGTCGCCGTCGCGCACCGGCCGCGCCTGGCGGAGGCCGCCATCGCCGGCGCCGGCGCGCTGCGCACCATCCCGAGCCTCGCCGTGCTGGCGGCGCTGCTGCCGCTGCTGGGGGTGGGCTTCACGCCCTCCGTCCTCGCCCTCGCCCTGCTGGCGCTGCCGCCGGTGCTGGTGAACACCGTGACCGGCCTGCGCGGCGCCGACCGCGCGGCGCTGGACGCGGCGCGCGGGCTGGGCATGGGGGCGGTGCGGCGCGCGCTGCAGGTGGAATTGCCGCTCGCTTCGCCGCTGGTCTTCGCTGGGCTGCGCATCGCCGCGGTGCAGGTGGTCTCGGCCGCGGCGCTGGCGACCTTCATCGGCGGCGGCGGGCTTGGCGACCTGGTGACGCAGGGCCTCGCCTTGCTGGACACCGGGCGGATGCTGGTCGGCGCCGTGGCGATCGCGCTGCTGGCGCTGGCGACGGAAGCCGGCTTCGGCCTGCTGGAACGGCACCTGGCCAGACGCATGGGGGGCGCATGATCGAGCTTCGGGGCCTGACCAAGCGCTGGCCCGGCGCCGACCGCGCGGCGGTGGACGAGGTGACGCTGAGCGTGCCGGAAGGGACGAGCTGTGCCCTGATCGGCCCCAGCGGGTCCGGCAAGACCACGACCCTGCGCATGGTCAACCGCCTGGTGGAGCCGAGCGGCGGGTCGCTGCGCATCGCCGGGGAGGATGCGCTGAAGCAGGACCCGGTCCGGCTGCGCCGCGGCATCGGCTATGTGATCCAGGAGGTCGGGCTGTTCCCGCACCGCAGCGTGGCGGAGAATGTGGCGACGGTGCCGCGCCTGCTCGGCTGGGCCGATGCGCGCATCAAGGCGCGGGTGGAGGAGGTGCTGACGCTCACCGGCCTCGACCCCGCGCGCTTCGCCGCGCGGCGCCCGCACCAGCTTTCGGGCGGGGAGCGCCAGCGGGTCGGCGTGGCGCGGGCCCTGGCCGGCGACCCGCCGGTGCTGCTGATGGACGAGCCCTTCGGCGCCGTGGACCCGGTGGTGCGGGGGCGCCTGCAGGAGGAGGTGCTGCGCCTGCTGAAGACGCTGCGCAAGACCGTGCTGGTGGTGACGCATGACCTGGAGGAGGCGGTGCGCCTGGGCGACGCCGTTGCGGTCCTGCGCGACGGCCGCATGGCGCAGCATGCCCCGGCGGCGGAGATGCTGGCGCGGCCGGCCGATGGCTTCGTGGCGGAGTTCCTCGGCAGCGACCGGGCGCTGAAGCGCCTGGCGCTCCTCCCGGCGGTTGCGGCGCGGCGCGAGGGCAGGGCGGAGGGCGAGGCGCTGCCGCCCGGCGCGTCCCTGCGCGATGCCCTGGCGGCGCTGCTGGCGCGCGGCACCAAGGCGGTGCCGCTGGCGGATGGCGGCGTGGCGACGCTGGACGCGGTGGCCGAGGCGGGCGCGCCGATGTCGGCGGCCGCGGCCGGCCCGGCCGGATCGCCATAGGGGCGCGTGCGGCCGGCCCGTGGCGGCGGCGCCGGATCCGCGATGCAGTGACGACGGCGCCGGCATCGGTTCGGACGGCAGGGCGTGCCCGGGCCGCTGGCATGCCCGCGGGCAGGGCGGCCGGCGCCGTGACGCCGGGCGGGATGCGCCATGGCGCGCCCGAGAGGATTTGAACCCCTAGCCCCCAGATCCGAAGTCTGGTGCTCTATCCAGTTGAGCTACGGGCGCCCGGGGGGCGACGATACCGGCGGCGAGGTCGGGGGAAAAGTGGCGCGCCCGAAGAGATTCGAACTCCTGACCCCCAGATTCGTAGTCTGGTGCTCTATCCAGCTGAGCTACGGGCGCGCATGCCGTGTTCCGGCGAGGCGGGCGAGATAGCGGAGGCGACGCGGCCGCGCAACCCCCTTCTCCCGCGCCCTGCGCCGGTCGGGCGGCGGTCAGGCCGCTAGCTTCTCCAACTCCCGCACTAC
The DNA here is from genome assembly GCF_004353985.1 of Paracraurococcus ruber. Taxonomy (GTDB): domain Bacteria; phylum Pseudomonadota; class Alphaproteobacteria; order Acetobacterales; family Acetobacteraceae; genus Paracraurococcus; species Paracraurococcus ruber. The sequence continues at coordinate 58,053 of NZ_SMOA01000007.1, forward strand.
GGCCTCTCCCATCACGGAGGTGCCGATGCGGGCCATGCCGGGCTGCATGATGTCGGCGGTGCGCAGGCCGCCGGCCAGCACCTTCTCGATCGCCGTCTCCAGCAGCCTGGCATCCTCCTCCAGCCCGAAGCTCCAGCGCAGGAGCATGGCGAAGGACAGCATCTGGGCGCAGGGATTGGCGATGCCCTTGCCGGCGATGTCGGGGGCCGAGCCGTGGATCGGCTCGTACAGCGCATGCCGCTTGCCGGTGGTGGCATCCACCGCGCCGAGCGTCGCCGAGGGCAGCATGCCGAGCGAGCCGGTCAGCGCCGCCGCCAGGTCCGACAGCACGTCGCCGAACAGGTTGTCGCCCAGGATGACGTCGAACTGCTTCGGCCGGCTGCAGAGCTGCATGGCGCAGTTGTCGGCATACATGTTCTCGAGCTCGACATCCGGGTATTCGGCCTTGTGCACCTCGCCCACCACGGCGCGCCAGAGCCGGCCGGACTGCATGACATTGGCCTTCTCGACCGACGTCACCTTGTTGCGGCGCTTGCGCGCTAGGTCGAAGGCGACGCGGGCGACGCGGGCGATCTCGTCCTCGACATAGACCTGCGTGTCGAAGCCGCGGCGGCGGCCGTCCGGCAGCGTCTCGACGCCGCGCGGCTCACCGAAATACACGCCGCCCACCGTCTCCCGCACCACCATGATGTCGACGCCGCGGACGATGTTGGCCTTCAGCGAGGAGGCCTCGACCAGCGGGTCCATCACCAAAGCGGGGCGGAGATTGGCGAAGAGGCCCAGATCCTTGCGCAGCCGCAGGATGCCAAGCTCCGGCCGCTGCTCGAAGGGCAGGCTGTCCCATTTCGGGCCGCCGACGCTGCCGAACAGCACGGCATCGGCGGCGCGCGCCTTGGCCACCGTCTCGTCCGGGCAGGGGGAGCCGACCGCGTCGATGGCGATGCCGCCGACGAGCGCTTCCTCGATCTCGAAGGACAGGCTGCGGCGATGCGCCATCCAGTCGATGACGCGGCGGACTTCTCCCATCACCTCCGGCCCGATGCCGTCGCCGGGCAGGACGAGAAGCTTCTTGTTGGCGGGCATCATGGATCTCCTACCGCCAGACACCAGCCGCCACACCAACCCTGGTGTCCGGCGGACATGGGGCCGACATGCTTAGGCGCCGGCGAGCCAGGGCTGCGCCGCCTGCCGCTTCGCCTCATAGGCGTCGATGGCCGGCGCGTGCTGCATCGTCTGGCCGATGTCGTCGAGGCCGTTCAGCAGCAGGTGGCGGCGCAGCGGATCGATCTGGAAGGGGATCTCCTCCCCGTTCGGGCGCACCACCACCTGGCGTTCGAGGTCCACGCTGAGGCGGGCATTGCCGCCCATGCGGGCATCCTCCACCAGCTGCTCGCACACCTCCCGCGGCAGCTTCACCGGCAGGACGCCGTTCTTGAAGCTGTTGTTGTGGAAGATGTCGGCGAAGTCCGGCGCGATGACGCAGCGGATGCCGAAGTCGAGCAGCGCCCAGGGCGCATGCTCGCGGGAGGAGCCGCAGCCGAAATTCTCGAAGGCGATGAGGATCTCGGCCTTGCGGTAGGGCTCCTGGTTCAGGACGAAGTCGGGGTTCTCCGACCCGTCCTCCCGGTAGCGGAAATTGGCGAAGAGGTTCTTCCCGAAGCCGGTGCGGCTGATGGACTTCAGGAAGCGGGCCGGGATGATCTGGTCCGTGTCCACATTGGCCTTGGGCAGCGGCGCGGCGATGCCCGTCAGGGTGGTGAAGGCCTGCATGTCAGTTGCCCCCCTTCGGCTGGAAGTCGCGCACATCGGCCAGCCGCCCGGCGATGGCCGCCGCCGCCGCCATCGCGGGCGACAGCAGATGGGTGCGGCCGCCGGGGCCCTGGCGGCCCTCGAAATTCCGGTTGCTGGTGCTGGCGCAGCGCTGGCCCGGCGTCAGCTTGTCCGGGTTCATCCCGAGGCACATGGAGCAGCCGGCCTCCCGCCACTCGAAGCCGGCTTCCTGGAGGATGCGGTCCAGCCCCTCCTCCTCGGCCTGCGCCTTCACCAGGCCGCTGCCGGGCACCACCATGGCCCGCACGCCGTCGGCCACGCGGCGGCCGCGGGCGATGGCGGCGGCGGCGCGGATGTCCTCGATCCGGCTGTTGGTGCAGGACCCGACGAAGACCACGTCCACCTTCAGGTCCTGCAGCCGCTGCCCGGCCTCGATCCCCATGTACTGCAGCTTGCGGCGCATCTGCTCCCGCCGCGCCTCGTCCGCCGCCTCCTCCGGGTTCGGGACGATGCCGGTGATCGGCAGCACGTCCTCCGGGCTGGTGCCCCAGGTGACCTGCGGCGCGATGTCCTGCGCCGCCAGCCTCACCACCGTGTCGAAATGCGCGCCCGGGTCGGTCGGCAGCGTCCGCCAGTATGCGATGGCGCGCTCCAGCGCCTCGCCCTTCGGGGCCATCGGCCGGCCGCGGACATAGGCGAAGGTGGTCTCGTCCGGCGCCACCATGCCGGCCCGCGCCCCGCCCTCGATCGACATGTTGCACAGCGTCATCCGCCCGGCCATGTCGAGCGCGCGGATGGTGTCGCCGGCGTATTCGATCACATGGCCGGTGCCGCCGGCGGTGCCAATCCTGCCGATGATCGCCAGGGTGATGTCCTTGGCGGTGCAGCCGACCGGCAGCGTGCCTTCCACCAGCACCTGCATGTTCTTGGCCGGCTTCTGCAGCAGCGTCTGGGTGGCCAGCACATGCTCGACCTCCGACGTGCCGATGCCGAAGGCCAGCGCGCCCATGGCGCCATGCGTGCTGGTGTGGCTGTCGCCGCAGACGATCGTCATGCCGGGCAGCGAGCGGCCGAGTTCCGGCCCGATGACGTGGACGATGCCCTGCCGCCTGTCGAGCAGCGGGATCAGCGGCATGCCGAATTCCTCGGCATTCCGCTGCAGCGTCTCGACCTGCACCCGGCTCTCGGGATCGACGATGCCGGTGTAGCGGCTGCTGTCGGTGGCGATGTTGTGGTCGATGACGCCGAGGGTCAGGTCGGGCCGGCGCAGCTTGCGGCCGGCCTGCCGCAGCCCGTCGAAGGCCTGCGGCGTCGTCACCTCATGCGTCAGATGGAGGTCGATGTAGAGAAGCGCCGTGCCGTCCGGGAGCGTTTCCACCACATGGGCGTCCCAGATCTTGTCGAACAATGTGCGCGGCTGCTGCCCTGACATGCGATGTCCCACCCTGGTTCCCTGCGCCCCGCGCGGGGGCGCCTGCGTTACGCCTGCTGCTCGGCCGCCGGCTCCGGCGCGGCCTTCGCGCCCTCGGCCGCGGCGCTCGCGGCGGCGGCGGCGTTCTGGTTCGTGCTCCGCTCTTGGATGCGGGCGGACTTGCCGGTGCGGCCGCGCAGGTAATACAGCTTCGCGCGCCGGACCTTGCCGCGCCGCACCACCGCGATCTCGGCGATCGAGGGGCTGTAGAGCGGGAAGACGCGCTCCACGCCCTCGCCATAGCTCAGCTTGCGGACGGTGAAGTTGCTGTTCACGCCGCGGTTGCTGCGGGCGATCACCACGCCCTCATAGGCCTGGGTGCGGGTGCGCTCGCCCTCCACCACCTTCACCATCACACGGACGGTGTCGCCCGGGCCGAATTCCGGCACGGCGCGGGCGGCGAGGAGGCGGGACTTCTGTTCCGCCTCGAACTGCTGGAGCAGGTTCATGGTCTGGTCCTTTCCTTGATCTTTAGTCAGCCGCCGGGCGGCCGTCCATGGCCCCCGGCGCCGCGTCATGCGTCACATGCTTCGCCCAGAGGTCGGGGCGGCGCTCGCGCGTCGCCCGCTCGGCCTCCGTCTGGCGCCATTTCGCCACCTCGGCATGGTGGCCGGAGAGCAGCACCGGCGGCACCGCGCGCCCCTGCCAGTCCGCCGGGCGGGTATAGTGCGGGTATTCCAGCAACCCGTTGGCGTGGCTCTCCTCCGCCGCGCTCTCGGCCGCGCCCATCACGCCGGGCAGCAGCCGGATGCAGGCATCCAGCAGCACCAGCGCGGCGGGTTCGCCGCCCGAGAGGACGTAGTCGCCGATGGAGACCTCCATCAGGCCCCGCGCCTCGATCACCCGCTGGTCCACGCCCTCGTAGCGGCCGCAGAGCAGAACGACGCCCGGACCGGCGGCGAGGTCGCGCACCAGCGCCTGGTCCAGCGGCCGGCCGCGCGGCGTCAGATAGACCGCCGGCCGGTCAGGCCCCGCGGCGTCGGCCGCGGCCAGCGCCGCATCCACCACGTCGGGCCGCATCACCATGCCGGCGCCGCCGCCGAAGGGCGTGTCGTCCACCGTCCGGTGCCGGTCCGTGGCGAAGCCGCGGATGTCGAGGGTGTCGATCGCCCAGCGGCCGTCGCGCAGGCCCTTCCCGGCCAGGGACTGGCCGAGCGGGCCGGGAAACATCTCCGGGAACAGGGTGACGACGGAGGCGCGCCAGGTCATGCCGCTTCCTCCTCGCCGGGCCGCGGCGGCACCTCGACCTCGTCGGGCAGCGCGACGACGACGCGGCCGCCGGCGATGTCCACCACCGGCACGCAGGCGCGGGTGAAGGGCAGCAACCGCTCCTTCCCGTGCCCCGGCGGGCCGTCCAGCACCAGGAAGGCGCCGGCGCCATGCTCCTCGACGTCGCGCACCTGGCCGAGGCTCTCGCCCGCTTCCGTCTCCGCCCGCAGGCCGATCAGGTCGGCGAGGTAGTATTCCTCCTCCTCGGCCGGCGGCAGGCGGTCGCGGTCGACGAAAAGCCTGGTGCCGGTGAGGCGCTGGGCGGCGTCGCGGTCGGCCACGCCCTCCACCCGCGCCACGCCGTTCGGCAGCAGGGTCAGGGCGAAGCGCCGCGTACCGGCCTCGTCGGTCAGCGGGCCATAGGTCGCGATGGCGGCTGGATCGGCGGTGAAGCTGCGCAGCTTCACCAGGCCGCGCACGCCGTGCGGCCGCCCGATCTCCCCCACCAGGATGCGCCTTGTCCGGCCCGCCCGATCCACCGTCCGCTCCTCGGTCTCCTGCGGGGCCTGGCGACGGGGCGCCGTTGCGCCCATCGCCCCCGGCCCGCGCGGCGTTCCGTCAGCCCGCCGCGGCGGCCGCGGCGCGTTCCTGCGCCTTCTTCTTCGGCGCCGACTTCTTCGGCTGCTCGCGGAATTCCGGCATCGGCGCCAGCCCGGCCTTGCCGAGGAACTTCGCCACGCGGTCGGTCGCCACCGCGCCCTGGCCCAGCCAGTGGCTCACCCGCTCATCCTGCAGATGCACGCGCTCGGCATGGTCGGAGGGCAGCATCGGGTTGTAGTGGCCGATCTTCTCGATGAAGCGGCCGTCGCGCGGGCTGCGGCTGTCGGCCACCACGATGTGGTAGTAGGGGCGCTTCTTGGCGCCGGCGCGCGCGAGGCGGATCTTCAGGCCCATGGTCTCAGGTCACTCCGTCTGTCTGTGCAGGTCTAGAAAGGCTTGCGGCCACCGGGGAGGTTCATCCCCTTGGGCAGCAGGGCGCCGAGGCCGCCCCGCATCAGCCCCTTCTGGCCGAGCTTGTTCATCCTCTTCATCATCGCGGACATGTCGTCGAAATTCTTCAGCAGCTTGTTCACCTCCTGCACGGAGGTGCCGCTGCCGGCGGCGATGCGCTTCTTCCGGGACGCCTTGATGATGTCGGGCGTCCGGCGCTCCTTCGGAGTCATCGACCCGATGATCGCCGCCTGGCGCTTCAGCATGCTGTTGTCGAGGTTCGCATCCTCGATCTGCTGCTTCATCTTGCCCACCCCCGGCAGCATGCCGAGGATGCCCGACAGCGAGCCCATCTTGCCGATCTGCTTCAGCTGGGACGCATAGTCCTCCAGGCTGAACTGGCCCTTCTGCATCCGGGCCGCGAGCTTCTCGGCCTCGTCCTTGTCGATGGTCTCGGCCGCGCGCTCCACCAGGGAGACGATGTCGCCCATGCCGAGGATGCGGCCGGCGATGCGGTCCGGGTGGAAATCCTCGAGAGCGTCGAGCTTCTCGCCGGCGCCGAGCAGCTTGATCGGCGCCCCCGTCACCGCCCGCATGGACAGCGCCGCGCCGCCGCGGGCATCGCCGTCGATGCGGGTCATGACGATGCCGGTGACGCCCACCTTCTCCTGGAAGGCACGGGCGGTGTTCACCGCGTCCTGGCCGGTCATCGCATCGACGACCAGCAGCGTCTCATGCGGCCGGGCGAAGGCCTTCACCTGCGCGACCTCGGCCATCAGCGCCTCGTCGATCGCCAGGCGGCCGGCGGTGTCCAGCACGACCACGTCGTAGAGCTCGCGCCGCGCCACATCCATGGCGCGCTCGGCGATCTGCAGCGGGGTCTGGCCGGCGACGATCGGCAGGGAGGTGACGCCCACCTGCTTCGCCAGCGTCTCCAGCTGCAGCTGCGCCGCCGGCCGGTGCACGTCGAGGCTGGCCAGCAGCACCTTCTTCTTCTCGCGCGTCTTGAGCCGGAGCGCGATCTTGCCGGAGGTGGTGGTCTTGCCCGAGCCCTGCAGGCCGACCATCAGCACGGGGACCGGGGCCGGGGCATTGAGGTCGAGGCCGCGGGCGCCCGTGTCGCCCTCCCCGCCGCCGAGCGCTTCCACCAGCGCGTCGTTGACGATCTTGATGACCTGCTGGGCGGGGGAGACGCTCTTCAGCACCTCCTGCCCCACGGCGCGCTCGCGCACCCGGGCGGTCAGGTCCTTGACCACCGGCAGGGCGACGTCGGCCTCCAGCAGCGCGACGCGGACCTCGCGCAGCGCCTCCTGCACATCGGTCTCCGACAGCGCGCCGCGGCGGCGCAGGCGGTCGAAGACGCCGTTCAGCTTGCTGGACAGGGCCTCGAACATGCGGCCTGGCTGAACCCCCATGTTGCGGGGGCTGGCATGCCCCCAAAAGGATACGCGCCGCTGCGCGAGCCTTCGCGGAGCGGCGGAGCCCACCGCCTCGCGGGGGGCCTCGGTTCGGGACGATCCCGGAGGATGGCGCTGCTACGCCCGCGCGCCCCCGGCGTCAAGGGAAAGCCGCCGGGCGCGGGGGAAGCCGGGCGCGGGCGCCCGGCAGCCACGCGTTACTTGGGCGCCAGCACCATGATCATCTGGCGGTTCTCCAGCCGGGGCATCTGTTCGACCTTGATGGTCTCGCCCAGGTCCACCCGGATCCGCTCCAGCACCTTGATGCCCAGGTCCTGGTGCGCCATCTCGCGGCCGCGGAAGCGCAGGGTGACCTTGACCTTGTCGCCCTCGCCGATGAAGGACTTCATCTGCCGCATCTTCACGTCGTAGTCATGGTCGTCAATGTTCGGACGAACCTTGACTTCCTTGATCTCGACGACTTTCTGCTTCTTGCGGGCCTCGTTGGCCTTCTTCTGCTGCTCGTACTTGAACTTGCCGAAGTCGGTGATCTTGCACACCGGCGGCACGGCATTCGGGCTGATCTCGAGCAGGTCGAGCCCGACCTCGTAGGCACGCAGCAGGGCGTCCCGCGCGGTCATGACGCCGATCATCTCGCCGTCCTGGTCGATCAGCCGCACCTGCGGAACGCGGATCTCCTCGTTCACCCGCGGGCCGTCGCGCGTCGGCGGCTGATTCGAAATGGGGCCTCTTGCTATGGTGCTCTCCTGTCGCTGTGGGTAGGGCTAGACCGCCTCTTATGAGGCTTGACTTAACGCCCTGCAACTGCCCGGTCGGGCGGCGTCGCCTCGGCCGCCAGGGACCGCACCGCCTCCGCCAGCGGCAGCGTCGCCTGCTCCCGGCCCGGCAGGCGGCGCAGCACCAGGGCGCGCTCCTCCGCCTCCCGCCGCCCGACCACGGCCAGCACCGGCACGCGCTGGTCGATATGGTCGACGACCTTGCGGTTGATCTTCTCGTTCCTGAGGTCGAGTTCCACCCGCAGCCCCGCCGCCTGCAGCGCCGCCGCCGCCTCCCGCGCGAAATCGTCGGCATCGGAGACGATGGTCGTCACCACCACCTGCACCGGCGCGAGCCAGAGCGGGAAGCGGCCGGCATACTGCTCGATCAGGATGCCGAGGAAGCGCTCGAAGCTGCCGAAGATGGCGCGGTGCAGCATGACCGGCCGCTTCCGCGTCCCGTCCTCGGCCACGTATTCGGCGCCCAGCCGCTCCGGCAGGACGAAATCCACCTGCAGCGTGCCGCATTGCCAGTCCCGGCCGATGGCGTCACGCAGGACGAATTCCAGCTTGGGGCCGTAGAAGGCGCCCTCGCCGGGGTTCAGCGTGTATTCGACGCCGGCGACCTTGCAGGCCTCCCGCAGCGCGCCTTCCGCCTGGTCCCAGACCGCATCCGTGCCGGCCCGCGTCGCCGGCCGGTCGCTGAACTTCACCCGGAATTCCGGGAAGCCCAGGTCGCGGTAGATCGAGGAGAGCAGCGCCACGAACTCCACCGTCTCGGTCGCGATCTGCTCCTCGGTGCAGAAGATATGCGCGTCGTCCTGGGTGAATTGCCGCACCCGCATGATGCCGTGCAGCGCCCCGCTCGGCTCGTACCGGTGGCAGGACCCGAACTCCGCCATGCGCAGCGGCAGCTCGCGGTAGCTGCGCAGGCCCTGGTTGAAGATCTGCACATGGCAGGGGCAGTTCATCGGCTTCAGGGCAAGGACGCGGTCCTTCTCCGCCTCGTCCTCCACCCGCGCGATGAACATGGCGTGGCGGAACTTCTCCCAGTGGCCGGAGGCTTCCCAGAAGCGCCGGTCCAGCAGCTGCGGCGTCTTCACCTCGCGGTAGTCGGCGGCGTCCAGCCGGCGGCGCAGGTAGTCCTCCAGCACCCGGTACAGCTTCCAGCCCTTGGGGTGCCAGAAGACGCTGCCCGCCGCCTCCTCCTGCAGGTGGAAGAGGCCCATCTCCTTGCCGATGCGCCGGTGGTCGCGCTTCTCGGCTTCCTCGATCTGGAGAAGGTAGGCGTCCAGCTCCTTCTGGTCGCGCCAGGCGGTGCCGTAGATGCGGCTCAGCATCGCATTGCGGTGGTCGCCCCGCCAATAGGCGCCGGCGACCTTCGTCAGCTTGAAGGCGGTGCCGACATCGCCCGTGCCGCGCAGGTGCGGGCCGCGGCAGAGGTCGATCCAATCCCCCTGGGAGTAGAGGCTGATCTCCTCCGTCTCCGGCAGGTCGCGGATCAGCTGCGCCTTGTACTTCTCGCCCCGCGCCTCGAAGAAGGCGATCGCCTCCTCCCGCGGCATCACGCTGCGCACGAAGGGCGCGTTGCGCGCCACGATCTCCCGCATCCGCGCCTCGATCCGGGAAAAATCCTCGGGCGTGAAGGGCTCGTTGCGGGCGAAGTCGTAGTAGAAGCCGTTCTCGATGGAGGGCCCGATCGTCACCTGCGTGCCGGGATAGAGGTCCTGCACCGCCTCGGCCAGCACATGCGCGGCGTCGTGCCGGATCATCTCCAGCGCCTCGGGGTCCTTGCGCGTGATGAAGCGCACCGCGGCGTCGCCGGCGATGGGCGTCGCCAGGTCGCGCGTGGTGCCGTCCACCTGCATGGCCAGCGCCGCCCTGGCCAGGCCCGGCCCGATCGCCGCCGCGATCTCGGTGCCCGTCACCGGCGCGTCGAACTGGCGCACGGAGCCGTCGGGCAGTGTGATCGCGGGCATGGGTCGGCCTTCTTCCAGCGGGAATGCTGCGGCCCGCCAGGGAATGGGCAGGGCGAGGCAGGCCTCGCGCCCGGCGGCCCGGCGCGGGCGAGGCCCGCCGGACCGTCCCGAACCCTGTCCCCTGGCAGGCCGGTTGGGGCGCGGACCATGGGCAGGCCGCCCCGCCCGCGTCAAGCACTGCCGCTCGGCGGCCGCCCGCGAAGCCCGCCGGGGATGCGCCGGAACGGGGTGGCGCGCACCGGCCGCGATGCCTGCCCGACCGGGATGCTCCGGCCGCTGCGGCCGGTCCCGCGGGACCAGTCCGGTCCGGGCGTCCCGCGCCCGGCTGGACAGGCCGGCACCCCGGCCGGAGATTGCGGCCCCGACCGAGGATGCCGCGCCGCATGCCAGATTCCGGGGCGCCCCGCCGCGCCGCGCTCTACGTCGATTTCGACAACGTCTTCTCGAGCCTCGCCGCGATCGACGAATGGGCCGCGTGGAGCTTCGCCGCCGAGCCGGCCCGGTGGCTCGCTTGGCTGGAGGCGAGCGGCCCCCGCCGCCTGCTGGTCCGCCGCTGCTACCTGAACCCCGCCGGCTGGCACGCGCCGGAACCGGGCGGCAGCCTGGCCGCCTGGCTGCAGCAGCCAAGGGTCTATTACAGCCGCTTCCGCGCCGATTTCGTCCGCGCCGGGCTGCAGGTGGTGGACTGCCCGCGCCTCGCCCGGCTGAAGAACGGCGCCGACATGGTGATGGCGGTCGACATCCTCGATGCGCTGGCGCACCCGACGCGCTTCGACGAATTCCTCGTCCTCTCGGGCGACAGCGACTTCACCCCGCTGCTGCACCGGCTGCGGGCGCATGACCGGCGCAGCCTGGTGGTCACCCACCCGCTCTCCGCCGCCGCCTTCCGCGCCGCCGCCGATGCGGTGCTGGGCTTCGAGGAATTCGCCGAAGCGGCGCTGGCCGAGGAGCCGGAGGCCGTCCGCCCCGCCGCCGTGCCGGGCGCCCCGCCGGATGCCGGGCCAGGGGCGACAGGCGGGGCGACCGCCGGGGCCAGCCCCGCGCCCGCCTCCGACGCGATGCCCGATCCGGGCGACCCGGCCGCCCAGCGCGCCACCATCCTCGGCCTGCTGCGCCGCCTGGTGGCGGGGGCGGAGGCACCGTTGCACCTGCCGGCGCTGGGCAAGCGCATCCACGGGCTGGGCGGCTGGATCCGCCAGTCCCGCTTCGGCGGCGCCGGCACGCTGGCCCGGCTGGTGGAAGGGGCGGAGGGGCTGGCGCTGGAGGCCGGGCCGGGCGGCGGCTGGCTCTACGACCCGGCGCGGCATGCCCGCCCCTCGCTCGAGCAGCCCGGCCTCGCCGACGACCCCTTCGCCCGGCTGCGGGCAACGCTGGGCCCTGCGGCGGAGGTGCCGCGCTTGGCGCCGGAGGCGCTGGATTTCGCGCTGCGCGGCCTGGCGGCGATGCTGCCGCTGCCCGCCCCGCCGGGCCCGGACGCCACCGCGTCCCTGGCCGCCGAGGCCATGGCGGCCGGCCTGGACCTGCCGCCCCGGGCGGTGGAGGCGCTGATCGCCTGGCTTGGCCGCGCCCGGCTGGATTGCCGCGCTGACGCGGGGCCGGACGGGGCGGCGCGCCTCGCCCGCGCCCTCTATGCCGAGATCGCGCGGCAGGCGGCGGCGGGCGGGACGCGGCTGGGGCCGGACACGCTGGCCGCGCTGCGGGACTGGGTGGGGCTGGAGGCGCGCCGGGGCGCGGACCCCGCCCCCGAGCCGCCGGCCGAGCCGCCGGACCCACCGGGTGCGGCCTGTTCGCCGTCGGCCTGATAGCGGTCCGGCGCCGGCATCGCCCGGCGGGGGGGCGGGATGACGCGGTTTGGGGGCGCAGGGCGGCCGGCATCGACGCCGGCTGCCCTGATCCCCGTTCCCGGTCGCCCCGCCGCGACGCGGATCCCGCCCGCGAGGCCGGCGTCCGGCCGTCAGGACGGCCGCGCCCCGGCACCGGCCCGACACGCGCGCCGGCCAGAGTGCTTGGTCACGGAGCGGAGCCAAGGCCCTTCGGCCCCCAGGCCGCGGCGCGATCCGCCGCGGCCTGGGGGCCGAGCGGGTCACGCTCCCTGGACTTCGCGCCGCCCGGCGATCCGCGCCAGGGCCGCCTGCACCGGCGGCACCGTCAGCCCGGCCAGGCTGTCCTGCCGCAGCACCGCCACCGCGCGGCCGCGCGGGGCGCAGAGCGCCGGGTCGCTGTCCGGCCCGAACAGGGCCAGGGTCGGGCAGCCCGCGGCGGCGATCAGGTGGGTGGGGCCGGTATCGTTCCCGACGGCGAATTCCGCCCGCCGCGCCACCGCGCCCAGCGCCGCGTAGCCGGTGCGGCCGGTGAGGTCCACGGCGCCCGGGGCACGGGCCAGGATCGCCGCCGCCAGGGGCCGCTCCGCCGGGCCGCCCACCACCGCGGCCGGCACCGGCAGGGCGGCCGCAAGCTCGGCATAGCGCTCCGCCGGCCAGCGCTTGCCCGGCCGCCCGGGGGAGGCGCCGGGCACCAGCAGGGCGAAGCGGTCGGGCAGGCCGAAGCCGCCGATGTCGGCATCCAGCCAACCCAGGTCCGGCGCCGGGAATTCGGTGATGCCGGCCATCGCCAGCTGCTCCCGCTGCCGGTCGACCGTGTGCATCAGGTCGCGCCGCGGATTGGCATGCGGGTGGCTGGCGCCGCGGGCGATGCCCGACCACTCCGCGCCCGGCCCCACCAGCCAGCGGTAGCGGGAGGAGCGGGCGGAGGTCTGCAGGTCGTAGACGCGGGCGAAGCCGGCGCCGCGCAGCCGCCGCGCCAGCCGCCAGACCGCCGGCAGGTCGGTCCAGGCCGGGCGGCCATCCGCCCAGACGCGGTCGAACCAGGGGCTGCGCCCGGCCAGCTCGGCATAGGGGGGCGTGGTCAGCAGGGTGACCTCGGCATCCCGGTGATGCGCGCGGATGGCGGCGAAGGGGCCGAAGGCCTGCACCAGGTCGCCGAGCGCCGCCAGCTTGATGACCAGGATGCGCGGGCGGGTCATGCCAGGTCCCGGTACACGTCCAGCGTCGCGTCCTGCATCGCCTGCACGGTGTAGCGGGTCAGCACATGCGCCCGGGCCCGCTGCCCAAGCTCCGCCCGCGCCTCCGGCGGCAGGTCCAGCGCCGCCTGCAGCAGGCCGGCCAGCGCCGCCGGGTCGCCCGGCGCCACGCGCCAGCCGGTGACGCCCTGCTGCACCGTCTCCCGCGGGGCGCCGAGGTCGCTGGCGATCACCGGCCGGCCCATGGCCTGCGCCTCGATCACCGTGCGGCCGAAGGCCTCGGCATCGGTCGAGGCGTGCACCACCACATCGGCCAGCAGCAGGGCGGCCGGCATGTCCTCCACATGGCCCACCAGCCGCACCCGGTCGCCGAGGCCGAGCGCGGCCGCCCGCGCCTCGACCTCCGCCCGGAAGCCGTCGCGGCCCGCGCCGACCAGCACGGCGACGGCGTCAGGCAGCCGGGCCATGGCCTCCACCAGCACCAGCTGGCCCTTCCAGCGCGTCAGCCGCGCCGGCAGCAAGATGACCGGCCGGCCCGCCGGCAGCGCCCAGGCGGCGCGCAGCGCCTCCACCCGCTCGGGCGCCACCGCCGCGGGGTCGAAGACCGCCGGGTCCACGCCGCGCGGGATGACGCGGATGCGGTCGGCCGCCGTGCCGTGGCGGCGGCGGATATGCGCGGCGATGAAGTTGCTGATGGCGATGACGCGTTCCCCCCGCGCCATGACGGAGTTGTAGAGCCGCTTGCCCGGCGCGCCTTCGTTGTAGGTGCCGTGATAGGTGGTGACGAAGCGGGCGCCGCTGCGGCGCGCCGCCAGCAGGGCGGACCAGGCCGGGGCGCGCGACCGGGCATGGATGATCCGCGCCCCCTCCGCCCGGGCCAGGGTGGCCAGTTCCAGCCCGTTCCACAGGATGGCGGCCGGGTTCTTGCTGCGCAGCGGCAGGGTGATGTGGCGGGCGCCCATCGCTTCCAGCGGGTGGACCAGCGGCCCGCCGGCGGAGGCGACCAGGGCACGGCCGCCGGCGGCGATGACCGCCCCGGCGATCTCCAGCGTGCCGCGCTCCACCCCGCCGGCGACCAGGGCGGGGAGGACCTGCAGGACGGTGAGGCCGGGCGGGAGCGGTGTCATGGCGGCCGTCCTAAGCAGACATTGTCGCCTGCGGCCACACCGCCGGACGCGGGAAAATCCTGTCCTGGCCATCTGCTAGACGAATTCCGGCTGTTGTGCCGGCGCCGGGCGCGGGCGGGGCGGCGAGCCAGCCGGGGCGCACAACCCTGCGAGGCCTGGCAGGCCGGTGGCGCGCGGCATCCTCGGCCCGGGTCGGGCAGCGCCGCGCCATCCATCGCGCCGGTCCGGCCCGCGCAACGACGCCGGCCCCGCGGGACCATGCGCCGCGACGCCCCGCGGCACGCCCGGCCCCGGGCGCGTGGCCGGGGCTGCCGCCGCGGCGCTCAGGCGAGGGCGATCGGCTGCCGGTCCGGGAACAGATGCTGGCAGAAGAAATAGGCCAGGTCGTAGTCCGGGCTGTCGTCCGGCACCCGCAGGTCGAAATGCACCGGGTCGGGCCGGCCGAAATCGCCGCCCCAGCGCAGCCCGGCCCGCTTGGCCGCCGCGATGAAGTCCCGCGCCGGCTGCGGGATCGACCCGGCCGCCATCATGCCGGAGGTGATGGTGACGCCGCCCGCCAGGATGTTCAGGTCCACGGCATGGCCGATCAGGTGCTGCGACCTGGTCGCCGGCGGCACCACCGCGCCGGCGACGGCGGCGCCTTCCAGCCGGAAGGCCTGGTTCAGCAGCAGCCGCACGCCGGTGGCCTCGGCCGCCGCGTCCAGCGCATCCAGCCCAGGCAGGAAGGCGGCGTTCACCAGCACCTCGTCATCCGCCGCGCCGGGATAGTCGAGCGTCTTGAAGCCGGCGGCCCGGGCGATGTGGCGGAAGCGCGCCGTCTTCACCCGCAGCAGCGGCATCGTTGCCCGCAACCCCTCCGTCGCCCAGCGGCGCAGCGCCGCCAGGGTCGGCGCATCGCAGGTGCCGTTGACCGCGACGGCCGGATCGGCCGGGGCGCTGTCCAGCGTGCCGCCCGAGGGGGCAAGGCCCTTCGGCACCCGCAGGCAGGGCCGCTTGCGGCCGAGATACCATTGGAAGCGGCGCAGCCCCCGTTCGGTCCCCGGGCCGAAATCGCCGTCCGGCGTGCCTTCCAGCATGCCGGCGCCGATCAGCGCGGCCTGCAGCGCGGTGACGCGGGGCGGGTCGGCCAGGCCACGCCGCAGCACCGTCCCGGCCAGGGCATCCAGCCCGCCGGCGCCGGCGATGGCGGGCGCCGCCGGCGCCGCGGCTTG
>NZ_SMOA01000080.1 GCF_004353985.1 Paracraurococcus ruber
GCCGGCGGCGGCCCGGCGCGGCCGGTGCCGCCGGGCTTCGGCCCCATCGGGTCCCGGTGCGCGGTCAGCACCACCGTGGCGCTCAGCACGCCGGGCACGGCGGCCGCCGCCGCCTCCGCCGCCTGCCGCAGCGGCTCCATCTCCCGCGCCCGTTCGCGGGGCACGGCCAGCGCGAATTGCACCAGCCCGTCGCGCGCCGTCAGGCCCTGGACCATGCCGGCTGCCATCAGGTCTTGGCCCGAAAGCGGGTCGCGCACCGCCCGCAGCGCCTGCCGCACCGCCTCCGCCAGGGTATCGCCCATCGCTTGAAAAGCCCCTTCGACCCGACAATATCGCCCGTGACCGGGATGCGCCGGCCGGGGCGCGGCCTTCCGCCTTCCGGCCGGCGCTGTCATATGGCCGGGCATCGCCGGCGCATCCAGCCCCAGGCCCTTTCGCGGGGCAGGGGACGTCCCGGCGGTGACAACGAAGCTTGCGGTGGAGGCCGGCTACATCCATGGCGTTGAACAACGGCGGACCCAGCCCCTGGGGCAACCCGAGGCCGGGCGGGCCCTGGGGCACGCCGCCGCCGAACCCGCCGGGGGGCGGCGGCCGGGGCCAGGGCCCCGACCTCGATGACCTGATCCGCCAGGCGCAGGACGCCGTCCGCAAGGTCATCCCGTCCGGCGGGTCCGGCGGACGCGGCCTGGCCATCCTCGCGCTCATCGTCGTCGCGCTCTGGGCCGCCAGCGGCTTCTACCGCGTGCAGCCGGACGAGGAAGGCGTGGTGCTGCGCTTCGGCGCCTTCGACCGCACCGCCGCGCCCGGCCTGAACTACCACATCCCCTGGCCGGTCGAGACGGTGGAGACGCCGCGGGTGACGACCGAGAACCTGGTCTTCATCGGCTTCCGCTCGGGCGATGCCGCGCCGGTGCGCGGCCCGGCGGCGCGGGACGTGCTGGAAGAGTCGCTCATGCTCACGGGCGACGAGAACATCATCGACATCGACTTCGTGGTGCGCTGGCGCATCCGCGACGCGGGCGACTTCCTGTTCAACACCCGCAACCCCGAGGTCACCATCAAGTCGGCCGCCGAGAGCATGATGCGCGAGGTGATCGGTCGCACGCCGATCCAGCCCGCATTGACGGAAGCGCGCGGCCAGATCGAGGACCAGGTGCGCGCCGGCACCCAGGCGATCATGGACCAGTACCGGGCGGGCATCGCCATCACCCAGGTGCAGCTGCAGAAGGTCGACCCGCCGGGCGCGGTGATCGAGGCCTTCCGCGACGTGCAGCGCGCCGCCGCCGACCGCGAGCGGCAGCGGAACGAGGCCGAGGCCTATCGCAACGACATCATCCCCCGCGCCCGCGGCGAGGCGGAGCGGATGGTGCAGGAAGCCCAGGGCTACCGGGACAGCCAGGAAGCCCGCGCCCGCGGTGAGGCGGCGCGCTTCACCAGCGTCCTGTCCGCCTACAGCACCGCGCCGGACGTGACCCGCCGGCGCCTCTATCTCGAGACCATGGAGGAAATCCTGCGGCGCAACCCGAAGGTGGTGGTGGATGACCGGCTGCAGGGCCTGGTGCCGCTGCTGAACCTGGGCGATACCGCCCGGCCCGCTCCGCGGGCGCAGGCGCCGGCGGCCGCGGCCGCCACCCAGACCGGTCCGCGCCTGGGGGCCGGCCGATGAACCGCCTCGTCATCCTCGGCGTCGCCCTGGTGGCGGTCGTCGTCGTCGCCGCCTCCTCGCTCTTCGCCGTGCACCAGACGCAGCAGGTGCTGATCACCCAGTTCGGCCAGCCGATCCGGGTGGTGCAGACGCCGGGCCTGAACTGGAAGGTGCCCTTCATCCAGACGGTGATCGGCTTCGACCGCCGCCTGCTGGACTACGACGCGCCGGGCCAGGAAGTGATCCTGGGCGACCAGCGGCGGATCGTGGTGGACACCTTCACCCGCTACCGCATCACCGACCCGCTGCGCTTCTACCAGACCGTCGGCGCGACCGAGGGCGGCATCCGCCTGCGGCTGGGGCCGATCGTCTCCTCCTCCCTGCGGAACTCGCTGGGCAATGAGCCGTTGCTGGCCGTGCTGTCGGCCGACCGCGCCCGGATCATGGGCGAGATCCGGCAGCGCGTGAACGCCGAGGCGCGGAGCTTCGGCATCGAGGTGTCGGATGTCCGCATCCGGCGCGCCGACCTTCCGGAGGAGAACACCCAGGCCATCCTGTCGCGCATGCAGTCCGAGCGCGAGCGGGTAGCGCGGGAGCAGCGGGCCGAGGGCGCCGAGCAGGCGCAGCGCATCCGCGCCGCGGCCGAGCGCGACCGCACCGTCCTGATCGCCGAGGCGCAGTCGCGCGCCGAGACCCTGCGCGGCGAGGGCGAGATGACCGCCATCCGCATCTTCGCCGAGGCCTTCCAGAAGGACCCGGAATTCTTCCAGTTCTGGCGCACCATGCAGGCCTGGCGGGAAGCCTTCTCGGACGGCGACAGCCGGATGCTGCTGAGCCCGGACAGCGACTTCTTCAAGTACTTCCGGTCGATGACGCCCGGGGCGACGCCCTGAGCCTGGGCGGCGGGCGCCACCGTCCCGCGGTGCGGCCCGCCGCGCCGGCGAGCCGATGCGGCCCTCGCCGATGCCGCCCTCGCAGGATGTCCGCATCGGCCCACATGCCTGAAGGGCGCGCCCGGCAGGCCGGGCGCGCCAGGACCGTGGCCAAGCGCCGTGGCGGCCCGGCGGCACGGACCGGCACCCGCTGCCGCGCCGACGCGGCGGGCCACCATGGCGCCGGCCTTGCAATCCGTGGCACCGGCCATGCACACCAGCGTTGCACCGGGGCGTTGCCGCCGCGGCGCCCCCCTTGCTGCCCGAGGTAAACCCGATGCGCGTTCTCCGAGCAGGCCTGCCCGGCCAGATCCTCCGGTCTCGGCTCCTCCCCCTGGCGGGCATCCTCGCCCTCCTGCCGCTGGCGGCCGGCGCCCAGCAGGCGCTGCCGGCCCCGGCCCCGGAAGGCGCGCCGGTCCTCAATGCCCCGCCGGCCGTGCCGATGCGGGATGCGCCGACCTCCTTCGCGCCGCTCGCCCGGCAGCTGCTGCCGGCGGTGGTGAACATCTCCACCACCCAGAACGTCCAGGCCCGGGCCAACCGGCCGGATGCGCCGGAACTGCCGCAGGCGCCGCCCGGCAGCCCCTTCGAGGAATTCTTCCGCGACTTCTTCAATCGCCGCCAGGGCCCGGGCGGCCCCGGCGGGCAGGAACAGCAGCCGCAGCAGCGGCCGCGCCGGGCGCAGTCCCTCGGGTCCGGCTTCATCGTCGATGCCAGCGGGATCGTGGTGACCAACAACCACGTCATCGAGGGCGCAGACGAGATCAACGTCATCCTGCAGGACAACACGACGATCCGGGCGCGGCTGCTGGGGACCGACCCGCGCACCGACATCGCCGTCCTGAAGATCGAGACCGACAAGCCGCTGCATGCCGTGCAGTTCGGCGACAGCGACACGGCCTCGGTCGGCGACTGGGTGCTGGCGATCGGCAATCCCTTCGGCCTGGGCGGCACCGTCACCGCCGGCATCGTCTCGGCCCGCGGCCGCGACATCCGCCAGGGCCTCTATGACGACTTCATCCAGACCGACGCCGCCATCAACCGCGGCAACTCCGGCGGGCCGCTGTTCAACCTCGATGGCAAGGTGGTGGGCATCAACACCGCCATCTACTCGCCGACCGGCGGGTCGATCGGCATCGGCTTCTCCATCCCGTCCAACCTGGCGCGCAACATCGTCGCCCAGCTGCAGGATGGCGGGAAGGTGCGGCGCGGCTGGCTGGGCGTGAACATCCAGCAGGTGACGGACGAGATCGCCGAGAGCCTCGGCCTGCAGGGCGGCGCCCGCGGTGCGCTGGTGGCCCGGGCGCAGGATGACGGGCCGGCCGCCAAGGGCGGCATCCGCAACGGCGACGTGGTGCTGCGCTTCAACGGCCAGGATGTGCGGGAGATGCGGAACCTGCCGCGCATCGTCGCCGACACGCCGGTCGGCCGCGCCGTGCCGGTCATCGTCTGGCGCGACGGCAAGGAGCAGACGCTGCAGGTCACGGTGGGCGAGCTGCCGGCCGACACGCAGCAGGCGGCGGCGACGCCGGGGCCGCAGCCGGCGCGGCCGACCGAGCTGTCCGGCCTCGGCCTGCGCGTCTCGCCGATCTCGCCCGAGACGCGGGAGCGCTTCTCCCTGAAGCCGGACCAGCGCGGCGTGGTGATCACCGAGGTGGCGCCGAACAGCCCCGCGGCCGAGCGCGAGCTGCGCCCCGGCGACGTGATCGTCGAGGTGCAGCAGGAGAGGGTGAACACGCCGCAGGAGGTGCAGCAGCGGCTGGAGGCGCTGCGGCGGCAGAACCGCCCGACCGCGCTGCTGCTGATCGAGACGGCGCAGGGCCAGCGCTTCGTGCCGCTGCGCCTGCGCGGGGAGCGCGGCAGCCCCGGCTGAGGTCCCCGCCACCGCCCGGCCCCCGGCTGTTCCGCCGCGGCGGGTCGGGCGGCAGCACGGGGCCTGCCGGGCCGCGCTTCCTGGCCCGGCGCGCGGCGCCATCCGGGCCACGCCGTGGCGGGGCCAGAGCTTGCGCTGCAACGCACCCTGCCGGGCCGCCCCGCCGCCGCCCGGCCAATGCACGTCGCGCCGCCGCGTGCATGCCCCGGCGCCTGCAGCCGCGGCCAGTCGAGGCGCGGGGAAGGGGGGCGGCTGGAGGCGCAACCCGCTTCGGCGCGCATCCTGGCGCCGCCGGCGGTCGCTTCCCGCCCCAGGGCCAGGAATGGTGGTGCGCCATCCGGGCCATCCCCAGGCGTCCCGGGCATGATCCACGACCCGAAACCACGCAGCGGCCTAGGCATCCCGACGACCGCCCCGGTGCATCCGGTTTCCGGGTGGCGGCGGCGCGGCCCGGCAAACCTGTTCCAGTTCAGGAACTTGAGGCCGGTCGCAAGTTCCTTGCTGGGGCAATGAAATCGGTATACCACATCCGGACCTGATTTATTTCCCATGCTGCCCGCAGCCCGGCACGCCCGACATGCGCGCCTTCGCCGGACCGGCCGTGCTGCCCTTGCAGGGTGACGATGCCCGATACGATTCCCGGCGAGGACAGCCTCAGGCCCGAGGCGATCCTGGCAGCCGACCCGGCCCCTGGTGGTAGGCGCCTGCCGGGTCTGCGGGCGCATCTCGTTGCCATCCTGCTGGTGGGCCTGCTGCCGGCCCTGGCTGCCGGGTTGATCGGCGTGCTGCATGCCGTGGCCAGCGAGCGGGCAGCCTATGAAGGTCGGCTGCGCGGCTCCGCCCGCGCCCTGGCGCTGGCCCTGGATGCCGAGATCGGCGGTCGCATCGCGGCGCTGCAGGCCTTCGCCGCATCCCCCGCCTTCGGCGACGGCACCGCCATCGCCGATGCCGCGGCGTTGCACCGGCATGCCGGCCAGGTTGCCGCGGCGACGGCCATGCGCGTCGCCATCGGCGATGCCGCGGGGCGGATGCTGCTGCACCATCAGGTGCCGCCCGGCCAGCATCTGCCGGATACGGGGGGCGGCGCCGGGGCGGTGCTGGCCCAGGCGGTGGCGGAGGGGCATCCGGTCGTCTCCGGCCTGATCCAGGGACCGGTGGTGCGGGCGCCGGCGCTGGCCGTGGTGGTGCCGGTGCCGCGCGCCGATGGCGGCCGGCCGGTGCTCTCAACCGGCGGGGCGATCGACCCCGGCCAGCTCGACGCCCTGCTCGCCGCCCAGACGCGGGAGAAGGGCAGCTTCGCCGGCCTGGTGGATGCCGGCGGCGCGCTCATCGCCCGGTCCGATGGCCAATTCCGCGGCGCCGTCCTGCCAAGCTCGGACCGCCAGCGACTCGCCGCGGCATCCGAAGGGGTCTATCGCCGCACCGCCCTGGACGGCACCGACCGGCTGACCGCCTTCGCCGCGCTGCGGACCGCACCGGGCTGGACCGTGCTGATCGGCGATCCCTACGCGGCCTACCGCGCCGCCGGGGTGCAGTCGATGCTGGGGATGCTCGGCGGCATCGCGCTCGCCCTGCTCGCCGCCGGCGGCCTCGCGCTGCTGCTGGCGCGCCGGATGCTGCAGCCCCTGGGCTGGCTGGTCGCGCGGGCGCGGGCGATCGCCCTGGATCCGGAAGGGCATGACCGCGTCGCCACGGCGGCACCGCCGGCGCGGGTGGCGGAGCTGGAAGCCCTGCGCCAGGGCTTCGCCGCGGCGGAGGCGGCGATCGCCGAGCGCCGCCTGGCCGAGCGCGCCGCCTATGCCGCGCTGGCGGAGCAGCGCGCCATGCTGCAGGCGGCGCAGGAACTCAGCGGCGTCGGCGGCTGGACCGCGGAGCTCCGCCCCGATCTGCCGCTCGAGGCGCAGCGCCTGCGCTGGACCGGCCAGGCCGCCCGCATCTACGGCCATGCGACCGAGCCGCCGGCGATCGGCCTCGACGTGCTGCATGCCTCGATCCCGGCGGCCGACCGCGAGCGGATCCGCGAGGTGGTGGCGGAGGCGTTGCGCACCGGCCGCCCCTATCGGCTGGAGCACCGCATCATCCATCGGGACGGCCGGGTGCGGCTGGTCGAGGTGCTGGCCGCGCCAGCGGCCGAGCCGGGCGGTGCCGGCTGGCGGCTGACCGGCTGCTGCCAGGATGTCACGGACCGGCGGGTGGCCGAGCACGCGCTGGCGGAATCGACCGAGCGGCTGCGGGAGCTGCTCGCCACCCTCGACCTCGCGGCCATCATGGCGCGCGACCCGGACGGCGCCATCCGCTTCTGGTCGGCCGGCTGCACCCGGCTCTATGGCTGGACGGCCGGCGAGGCCCTTGGCCGGTCCTCCCGCGACCTGCTCGGCACGCAATTCCCGGCGCCGCTGGAGGAGATCGAGGCGACGCTGCAGCGCGACGGGGAATGGACCGGGGAGCTGCGGCACCGCCGGCGCGACGGCGAGGAGGTGGTGGTGGTGGCGCGCAAGGTGCTGCGCCGCGACACCGGCGGGCAGCCCCTGATGGTGACCGAGAGCGTCGCGGACGTCACCGCGCAGAAATCCGCAGAGGCAAGGCTGGCCGAGAGCGAGGCGCGGCTGCGGCTGGCGCTGTCGGGCGCCGGGCTCGGGCTGTGGGAGCTGGACCTGGTGCGCCGCCGGGTCCGCCTGGATGCGCGCGCCGCCGAGATCGTCGGCGGCCTGCTGCCCGCCGGGCCCTGGGTCCCGCTGGACGGGCCCGAGCACCGCGCCGCCCTGGCCGCGCTGCACCCGCAGGACCGCGACCGCTTCCTCGCCGCGGGCGAGGCCTTCCTGTCGGGCCCCGAGGGCATGGCCTTCGTCGAGGCGCGGATCCGGATCGGGCCGGGCTGGCGCTGGCTGGCCTTCCACGGGACGGTGCTGGAGCGCGAGGCGGGCACCGGGCAGGCCCGCCGGGCGCTGGCGGTGCTGCGCGACGCGACCGCAGCGAAGGAGGCGGAGGCTTCGGTCCGCCGCAGCGAGGCGCTGTTCCGCGCCAGCTTCGACCAGGCCGCGGTGGGGATAGCGCATGTGGCGCTGGACGGCACCTGGCTGCGGGTGAACGACCGGCTCTGCGGCATCGTCGGCTACCCCCGCGCCGCGCTGCTGCGCCGCAGCTTCCAGGAGATCACCCATCCGGAGGATCTCGACCTCGACCTCGCGCAGGTGCGGGCGCTGCTGGACGGGCGCATCGACACCTATTCGATGGAGAAGCGCTACATCCGCGCCGATGGCGGCACCGTTTGGGTCAACCTGACCGTGTCGCTGCTGCATGACGCGGAGGGCCGGGCCGAGCGGTTCGTCTCGATCGTCGAGGACATCTCGGCCCGGAAGGCGGCGCAGGCGGCGCTGGCCGAGAGCGAGGCGATGCTGCGCCGGGTGCTGGACAACCTCTTCGTCTTCGTCGGCCTGCTGCGCGCCGACGGCACGCTGCTGGACGCCAACCGGGCGCCGCTGCAGGCGGCGGGCCTCGGGCTCGATTCGTTGCGCGGCAAGCCCTTCTGGCAGACGCCGTGGTGGGCGCATGATGCCGGCGTGGCGGCGCGGATCGAGGCCGCCTGCGCCGCCGCCGCCGCGGGCGAGCCGTCCCGCTTCGATGTCGAGGCGCGGATCGTCCCCGACACCCGCATGGTGCTGGATTTCCAGGTGGCGCCGCTGCGCGACGAAGCCGGCCGCGTCACCCACCTGGTGCCGTCCGCGGTGGACATCACCGAGCGGCGCCGGTCGGAAGAGGCGACGCTGCTGCTGGCGCGGGAGGTCGACCACCGCGCCAAGAACGCCCTGGCGGTGGTGCAGTCCATCCTGACCCTGACGCGCACCGGCGACCCGGCGGAGTTCAAGCGCGCGGTGCTGGGCCGCGTCGCCGCCATGGCGCGCGCGCACACGCTGCTGGCGCGGGAACGCTGGAACGGCGCCGACCTGCGCAGCCTGCTGGAGGAGGAGCTGGCGCCCCATCGCGGCGCCGGCGCGACGGCGGGCGTGACGCTGTCCGGGCCGCCGACGGGCCTGGCGCCGGAAGCGGCGCAGCCGGTGGCGATGGCGGTGCACGAACTGGCGACCAATGCGGCGAAATACGGCGCGCTGTCCGTCCCGGGCGGCACCGTGGCGGTGTCCTGGCAGGCGGACGGCGCCACGGGCGGCCTGCTCATGCGCTGGCGGGAGGCCGGCGGACCGCCGGTGACGCCCCCGGCGCGGCGCGGCTTCGGCACCGGGCTGATCGAGAACACCGTCCGCCGGCAGCTGCAGGGCGAGCTGGCGCTGGACTGGGCGCCGCTGGGGCTGGACTGCAGCATCCGCCTGCCGCCGCGCATGGTCGTCTGGCGCCGGTAGGCCGGGGCGCCCCCGCCCGGCCGGCCGCGCCGCCGCCGCTCAGCGCCGCCGGCGGAGCAGGGCGAGGGCCACCACCACCGCCGCGACCAGGGCGATGGCGACCATGCCCTGGACGACGCCGAAGTTCTCCGCGTCGCGGGCAAGGAACAGCGCCGTGACGCTGCCGGCGGCGACAAGGATAAGCCTGGCCCACATGTGCCTGCTCCGCGGTGCGCCGGGAAAGGGCGCTGCCCTTCCCCGGACCCCTTCCCGCCAAAGGCCGAGAGGCCTTCGGAAACCTCGGGTCCTCAGGCTTCGGCGCGCGTCAGGACCTGCACCGCGTCGAAGCCTTCGAACTCGGGTGGGCCAAGGTAGAGCGGCTTCGTGCTGCCGGCCTTGCGATGGGCCAAACGGAAGGCCTCGGATTTCGTCCAGGCCTCGAAATCCGCGCGGCTGGCCCAGATGGTGTGGGAGGCATAGAGGACATGGTCCTCCCTCGCCGGGCCCTTCAGGAGGTGGAATTCCACGAAGCCCGGCACGGTGTGGAGGTGGCTGTCGCGGGATTTCCACATCGTCTCGAACTCCGCCTCGGCGCCCGGCGCCACGCGGAAGCGGTTCATCGCGATGAACATGAAGTCCTCCAGACTCGGGGTTTCCAAAGGCCCTGCGGCCTTTGGCGGGGGAGCGCGGGGGGGCCAGGGCCCCCGCGCTTCACGCGCTGGCCCGGCGCGCGCCACCATCCACATGCACCACCTGCCCGGTGATGTAGCGCGCGAGCGGCGAGGCGAGGAACGCCACCAGCACCGCGAGATCCT
Organism: Paracraurococcus ruber; assembly: GCF_004353985.1. Taxonomy (GTDB): domain Bacteria; phylum Pseudomonadota; class Alphaproteobacteria; order Acetobacterales; family Acetobacteraceae; genus Paracraurococcus; species Paracraurococcus ruber. The sequence continues at coordinate 9,600 of NZ_SMOA01000080.1, forward strand.
CAGGCTGCCCCAGATACCCGGCCGGCACCTGCTCGGCGCGCGCCCGGCGGGCCTCCTCGGTCGGCAGCACGCGCTGGTCGATCTGCTCGGACCGGATGATGCCGGGCGGGATGGAGTTCACCGTGACGCCGTCCCGCGCCAGCTCGCGCGACAGCGCCTTGGCCCAGATATGGGTGGCGCCGTTCGGCGCATTGGCCGGGTTCATCGCCAGCGGCTCGTCCGGGCCGGTGACGTTGACGATGCGGCCGAAGCCCTGCGCCCGCATGGCCGGCACCAGCGCATGGGTGAGGCGGCGGGCGGCGTGGAAGTTGAGCTCCATCGCCTCCTGCCACACATCCTCGGCACCCAATTCGCCCGGCGGCTGGCCGCGGCTGCCGCCGGCATTGTTGACCAGGATGTCGCAGCGGCCGAAGCGGCCGAGCACGGCGTCGCGGATGCGCGGCGCGGCATCGGGGTCGGTCAGGTCCTCGGCGACCACCAGCGGCGCGGCCGAGGCGGGCAATTCCGCCGCCACCGCCTCCAGCAGCGGGCGACGGCGGGCGAGGAGGGCGAGGCGGCAGCCCTCCGCCGCCAGCACCCGGGCGATGCCCCGCCCGATGCCGACCGAGGCGCCGGTCACGAGCGCGACCTTGCCCGCAAGCTGCAGATCCATCCCGCCGTCCCCTTGCCCATCCGGCGGGAAGCCTGCGTCCGGCCCGGGCAAAAGAAAAGCCGCCCCGGTTGCCCGGGGCGGCTTCGCATAGGCGGGCAGGGGCGGGCGGTCAGCCCGCCATCGCCGCTTCCTTCCCCTTGCGGAGGTTGGGCAGCATCATGGCGCCCAGCGCGATGGCGCCGATCGCCAGCATGGACGCGCTGATCGGCCGCTCGAGGAAGACCATCGGGTCGCCGCGCGACAGCAGCATGGCGCGCCGCAGGTGCTCCTCCATCATCGGCCCCAGCACGAAGCCGATCAGCAGCGGCGCCGGCTCCATCTTCAGCTTGTTGCACATGTAGCCGAAGATCGCGAACAGCACCGTCATGTAGACGTCGAAGACGTTGTTGTTCAGCGAGTAGACGCCGATGCAGCAGAACACCAGGATCGACGGGTAGAGGAACTTGTAGGGCACCTGCAGCAGCTTCACCCACATGCCGATCATCGGCAGGTTGATGACCAGCAGCATCAGGTTGCCGATCCACATCGAGGCGATCAGGCCCCAGAACAGGTCGGGCTGGGCTTCCACCATCCGCGGGCCGGGCTGGATGCCCTGGATGATCAGCGCGCCGACCATCAGCGCCATCACGGCATTGGCCGGGATGCCGAGCGTCAGCAGCGGGATGAAGCTGGTCTGCGCCGCGGCGTTGTTCGCCGCCTCCGGCCCGGCCACGCCCTCGATGGCGCCCTGGCCGAACATGTGGCGGCCCTTCGAGACCTTGCGCTCCATCATGTAGGCGCCGAAGGCCGCCAGCGCCGCGCCGCCGCCCGGCAGGATGCCGAGCACGGAGCCGACCACGGTGCCGCGCAGCACCGCCGGCGTCGCCCGCCGCCATTCCTCCTTGGTCAGCCAGAGGCTGCCGACCTTGGTCTTGAGGACCGAGCGGGCCTCCGGCTTCTCGAGGTTCAGGATGATCTCGGCGATGCCGAACATGCCCATGGCGACCGAGACGAAGCCGATGCCGTCCGACAGTTCCGGGATGCCGAAGGTGAAGCGCTGCTGGCCGGTCTGCACGTCGGTGCCGACCAGGCCGAGCGCGACGCCGAGCACCACCATGGCGACCGACTTCAGCACCGAGCCCTGCGCCAGCACGGCCGATATGATCAGGCCGAGCAGCATGAGCGAGAAGTAGTCGGCCGGCCCGAAGGACAGCGCCACCTGGGTCAGCAGCGGGCCGGAGGCGGCGACAAGGATGGTCGCCACCGTGCCGGCGAAGAAGGACCCGATGGCCGAGGTGGCGAGCGCCGCGCCGGCCCGGCCGTTGCGGGCCATCTTGTAGCCTTCGAGCGTCGTCACCACCGAGCTGATCTCGCCCGGCAGGTTCAGCAGGATGGCGGTGGTGGAGCCGCCATACTGCGCGCCGTAGTAGATGCCGGCGAGCATGATGATGGCCGTCGTCGCCGGCTGGCCGAAGGTGATCGGCAGCAGCAGGGAGATGGTGGCGACCGGACCGATGCCCGGCAGCACGCCGATGGCGGTGCCGATCAGCGCGCCGATCAGCGCGAAGAGCAGGTTGTCGAAACTCAGCGCGACGGCGAAGCCGTGCGCCAGATTGGCAATGGTGTCCATGGCCCGTGCGGTTCCCTCCCGGCGCCTTGGTTCAGAACTGCGGCCAGACGGCCACGCGGATGTCGAGCTGCTTGATGAAGATCCACCAGCAGAGCGCCAGCAGGAAGATCGTCATCCCGAGCACGCCGAGCGGCCGCTGCCGGTGCTCCGGCTCGGCCAGGGCGGAGACGACGATGGTGCCGACCAGCGCCAGCATCAGCCCGCCCTTCTCCAGCAGCAGGGCGAAGACGCACATGGCGGCGCAGATGTACCCGATCAGCCGCCATCCCGCGGCGAAGCAGATCACCAGGAAGCCGACCAGCATGCCGACGCCGATGGCGTTGTAGGTGCTGGCGAAGAACTCGCCGAACACCGGCGCGACCTTCCAGGCGATGGTGCCGGCGATGACGCCGAGGGCGAGGGTGCCGGTCTCGATCCCGGTCCACTTCTCCAGCGGGTCCGGCCCGTTGAAGAAGGCGTACAGCAGGACGATGCCGCCAAGCCCCATCTGGATCCAGAAGACCAGCATGGGCATGTAGCCGGGCCCCATGCGCCGGGCGGTGCCCAGCGAATGGTCTTGGTTGAGCCAGAGGCCGACCGCGGCCAGCAGGATCAGGAATGTCCCTGCGGCGATGTCCTTGGCATTGAGTTTCATGGCGCGACCTTTCTCGGCTCCCAGCTGCCCGGCCGGGGCCGGGTACTCCCTGTTCCATATCCGCCCGGCAAGAAACCGGAAACTCCCCCCGTGCAGGGTGGGACGGCACGCTGGCGATAGCGGCCCGCCGCCGGTCCCGCCGGCACGACCGCCGGCGGCAATCGCCTGACGCCTGCGTCGCCCGGCGTGCATGCCGCCGGCCGGCGCAACCGGCCGGCGCCGCTGCGGCGCCTCAGTCGACCTGTGCGCCGGACGCCTGCACCACCGGCGCCCAGCGCGCCACCTCCGCCGCGACGAAGGCGGCGTAGTCCTGCGGCCCCAGATTGCCGGGCGTGCCGCCCAGCTCGGCCAGGCGGGCCCGTGCCGCCGGGTCCGCCAGCAGCGCCGCCACCGCCCGCGCCAGCCGGTCCGTCACCGCGGGCGGCAGGCCGGCCGGGCCGGACAGGCCGAACCAGGACCCGCTGACCAGGTCCACCCCCTGTTCCCGGAAGGTCGGAACCGCCGGGAAGGCGGGATGCCGCGTGGCGGCGGAAATGGCAACCGCCCGCACCGCCCCGCCGCGCAGATGCCCGGCGGCCGAAGGCAGGCTGTCCGACATCATCGGCACCACGCCGGCGATCACATCCGTCATTGCCGGGCCGGCGCCGCGATAGGGCACATGGTTCACCCGGGCGCCGGTCGCCTGGCCGAATTGCACGATCAGCAGGTGGTTGGAGGAGCCGGAACCGGAGGAGGCGATGTCGATGCCGCGGGCATCCTCCCGCGCCAGCCGCGCCACCTCGGGCAGGGTCTGGGCGGGGAAGCGCGGGTTGGCGACGAAGACCGACGGGTTCTCGACCACCAGCGCCACATGCGTGAAGTCCCGCACCGCGTCGTAGCGCAGGCCGCGGTACAGCGTCGGCGCGATGCCGTGGCTGGCGATGTTGGAGACGACGAGGGTATGGCCGTCCGGCGCCGCCTGCGCGACCGCCAGGCTGCCGACGGTGGCGCCGGCGCCCGGCCGGTTCTCGACGATCACGGTCTGGCCGAGCCGTTCCTGCAGCCCCTGGGACAGCAGGCGGGCGACGATGTCCGTGGTCCCGCCGGGGGCGAAGGGCACCACCAGCCGGATCGGCTGGGTGGGCCAGGAACCGCCGCCTGCCCCCTGGGGACCCCCTTGGGCGCGCACGGCCGCGGGCAGCGCCAGGGTGGCGCCGCCGGCCAGGACGGCGCGGCGTGGCAGGATGCTGGACATTGGCCTCCCCGGGTCCGGGCCAGCATATCGCATGGCCTGCTCCGCCCCGGCAAGCCACGCAACCCCGTGTTGCGGCGCGGCATTCCGCCACCCGCGGCGGCTGGACAGGCCGGGGGCCTGCGGCAAAGCTGGGCCGCCGCATCAACCGAGAGGTGCCCCGGATGCCCGACGCCGCCGACCGCCTGAACGACCCGCAGACGCGCATCCGCGAGGCGGTGGCGGCGATCGAGCCTGGGCTGGTCGCCATCCGCCGCGACATCCATGCGCATCCCGAGCTGGGCTTCGAGGAGGTGCGGACCGCCGGCATCGTCGCGGCGGAGCTGGCCCGGCTGGGCATCCCGCATCGGACGGGGGTGGGGCGCACCGGCGTGGTCGGGGTGATCGAGGGCGCGCGGCCCGGCCCGACGCTGGCGATCCGCGCCGACATGGACGCGCTGCCGATCCAGGAGGCGACGGGCCTGCCCTTCGCCAGCACCGTCGCCGGCAAGATGCATGCCTGCGGCCATGACATCCACACCACGACGCTGCTCGGCGTGGCGGATGTGCTGCAGGGCCTGGCGCCGCAGCTGGCCGGGAAGGTGGTGCTGGTCTTCCAGCCGGCCGAGGAGGCGCTGGGCGGCGCCGCCGCCATGGTCGCCGAGGGCGTGCTGGACGGCGTCGACATGGCGCTGGGCTTCCACAACGCGCCCAATCTGCCGGTCGGGCAATTCGGCTTCTGCCGCGGCGAGACGCTGGCGGCCGCCGACCGGTTCGAGCTGGTGGTGGGCGGCAGGTCCGGCCATGCGGCGCATCCGCACAAGGCGGTGGATCCGATCGTCGCCGCCGCCGCCTTCGTCTCCCAGGCGCAGACGGTGGTGAGCCGGGAGATCGACCCGCTGATGCCGGCCGTCGTCACCATCGGCATGATCCATGGCGGCACCGCGCCCAACATCATCCCCGAGACTGTGGAGCTGAAGGGCACCGTCCGCACCCTGCACCCGGCGGCGCGCGACGCGGCGGAGGCCGCGCTGCGCCGGCTGGCGGCCGGGCTCGACGCCATGCACCGCACCCGCAGCGAGTTCGTCTATCGCCGCGGCGTGCCGCCGCTGCGCAACGACGACCGCGTGCTGGACCCCGCCATCGCCGCCGTGCGGCGGCAGCTCGGCGAGGTGGTGACCGAGGGCCGACCCAGCATGGGCGCCGAGGATTTCGCCGAGTTCGCCGAGCGGGTGCCGGCCTTCCAGCTGCGCATCGGCAGCGGCGCGCCCGGCCGCAACGATGCCCTGCACAATGACCGCTACCAGCCGGACGAGGGCTGCATCGGCCTTGGCGTGCAGGCGCTGAGCCGGATCGCGCTGGACATGCTGGCGTGATGCGCCGCGGCGGGCGGCGATGAGCCACCGCGTCGCGGAACTGGCCGCGCCCGCGGTCGCCGCCCGCCTGGCCGCTGGCGCCGTCGCGCTGCTGCCCATGGGCAGCCTGGAGACGCATGGGCCGCAGGCGCCGATGGGCGATTTCCTGCTGGCCGAGGCGATCGCCGACCGCATCGCCGCGGCATCGGCCGCGAACGGGTCCGACGCCCTGGTGCTGCCCGCCATCCCCTTCGGCGGCGTCGATTTCTTCGCCCGGGTGCCGGGCGGCCTCGTGCTCTCCCCGGCGACCCTGCAGGCGGTGGTGGAGGAAGTCTGCGAGACGCTGCTGCGCAGCGGCACCCGGCGCATCCTGGTGCTGAACGGCCATGCCGGCAGCATCGCGCCGGTGGATGCGGCGGCGCGGGCGCTGCGGTGGCGGCACGGGCTGCTGGTGCCGGCCATGCATCTCTGGCGCATCGCCGGGGCGCTGCACCTGGAGCTTGGCGGCAGCCCCGCCAGCCTCGGCCATGGCGGCGACCCGGTCTGGTCGGTGGCGCTGCATCTCCGCCCCGATCTCTGCCGGCCGGAGGCGGCGCGGGAAAGGCTGCCGGTGCCGCCCATCCTCGGCCTGCCGGTCGCCGATTTCGGCACGCTGCGCATCGCCGGCGTGGCGGTGAACGTCCCGACCGAGGTGGAGGAGGTGGCGCCGGGCGGCGTCGCCTGCGCCGACAGCCGGCCGGGCAATGCCGACCATGGCGCGCGCCTGGTCGCGCGGCTGGTGGAGGCGGGCGCGGCGATGGTCGCGCAGCTTCGCCGGGAAATCCCCGGCGAGGAAGCGCCATGAGGGTCTGCGTCTACGGCGCCGGCGCCATCGGCGGCCACATCGCCGCCCGGCTGGCGCGCGGCGGCGCCGAGGTCTCGGTCATCGCCCGCGGCGCGCATCTGCGGGCGATCCAGGCCGAGGGGCTGGCGGTGGAGGCAGCGGACGGCACCCTGCGCTGCCGCCCGCGCGCCACCGACGATCCCACGACGCTCGGGCCGCAGGATGCCGTCATCGTGACGGTGAAGGCGCCGGCGCTGCCGCAGGTCGCGGCCGGCATCGCGCCGCTGCTGGGGCCGGACACGCCGGTCGCCTTCGTCATGAACGGCGTGCCCTGGTGGTATCTCGACCGCACGCCGCGCGACGGGCGCCGGCTGCCGCTGCTCGACCCCGGCGATGCGCTGCGCGACTCCATCGGCATCCCGCGCAGCCTCGGCGGCGTGGTGTATTCGGCGGCCAGCGTGGTGGCGCCCGGCGTCGTCCGCGCCCTGGCGCCCGACAGCCGCGTCGTCCTCGGGGAGCTGGACGGCGCCATGACGCCGCGGCTGGCCGCCCTGGCGCAGGCGATCGCCGCCGGCGGCATGCACGGGGACGCCGTGCCCGATATCCGCCGCGCCGTCTGGACCAAGCTGCTGGGCAACCTGACGACCGGGCCGCTCTGCCTGCTCGGCCGCTGCTCCATGCGGGATGCGCTGGCGGCGCCGGCGGTGCGGGACGCGGCGCTGGCCATCGCGCGGGAGGCGATGGCGGTGGCGGCGGCGCTGGGCGAGCCCATCGGCGGCGACACTCCGGAAGGGCGCATCGCCCGCTCCGCGACGCTGCATCACCGCCCGTCCATCCTGCAGGACCTGGAGGCGGGGCGGCCGATGGAGGTGGAGGCGCTGTTCCTGGCGCCGCTCGCCCTGGCGCGGGAGGCGGGGGTGGCGACGCCCATGCTGGATCTGGTGGTGGCGCTGGCGGTGCAGGCGGCACGGGAGGCGGGCCTGTACGGCCCGCAGGCGGAGGCAAGCGCATGAGGATCTGCATCGTCGGCGCCGGGGCGATCGGCGGCCATCTGGCGGGGCGGCTGGCGAAGGCCGGCGCCGACCTGTCCGTGCTGGCGCGCGGCGCAACCCTGGCGGCCATCCGCGCTGAGGGGCTGCGCGTGCTGGCCGCCGATGGCGAGATGCTGGCGCGGCCACGGGTGGCGGAGCACGCCGCCGAGCTCGGCCCGCAGGACGCGGTGCTGGTCTGCACCAAGGTGCCGGCGCTAGGCGCGGTCGCCCGCGGCATCGGCCCGCTGCTGGGGCCGGAGACGCCGGTCGCCTTCGTCACCAACGGCATCCCCTGGTGGTATTTCCACGCGGTCGGCGGTGCGGAGGAAGGCCAACGGGTGCCGGAGGCCGATCCGGATGGCGCGGTCTGGGACCTGGTCGGGCCGCGGCGGGCCATCGGCGGGGTGATCTATTCCGCCTGCCATGTCCCCGCGCCGGGCGTGGTGGAGGTGACCAGCCGCACCAGCAAGCTGATCCTGGGGGAGCCGGACGGCGCGCGTTCCGCCCGCGCCCAGGCGCTCGCCGGGCTGTTCAAGGCCGGCGGCCTGCCCTGCTCCGTCTCGGCCGATATCCGCACCGATGTCTGGGCGAAGCTGCTGAACAACCTTTCCAACGGCCCGATCTGCGTGCTGACCCGGCGCAACATGCGCGACACCTTCCGCGACGCGGCGGTGCGGCAGGCGGCGGTGCAGGTGGTGCGGGAAGGCATGGCGATCGCCGCCGCCATGGGCCGGCCGGTGCCCGGCGCGGCCGAGGAGCGCATCGACCTCTCGGCCAATATCCCGCACAAGCCCAGCATCCTGCAGGACCTCGAGGCCGGGCGGCCGATGGAGGTGGATGCGCTGTTCCAGGTGGTGCTGCGCCTGGCGCGGGAACGCGGCGTGCCGGCGCCGATGCTGGAATTGCTGGTGGCGATGATGGCCCAGGCGGCGGAGGCCGCCGGGCTTTACTCGCCGGCGGAGGCCGCTGGACTCTATGCGCCGGCGGAGGCGGCCGGGCAGTCTCCGCGGCGGGAGGGCTGACGCCATGGCTCCGATTCTCGACCACCTCGTCCTCGATGTGCGCGACCGCATGGCGGCGGGCGCGGCGCGGCTGGCGGCGCTGGGCTTCCAGCTGACGCCCATGGGCAAGCACAGCCTCGGCTCGGCGAACCACCTGGCGGTGCTGGCGGAGGACTACCTGGAGCTGCTCGGCACCGACATCCCGGGCGGGGCATTGCGGCCGGACATCGCCGCCTACCCCGTCGGGCTGAACGGGCTTGTCTTCAAGACCGGCGATGCCAGGGCGCTGGCCGGCGACCTGGTCGCGCGCGGCGTGCCGGCGCTGCCGGCGCATGAATTCCACCGCCCCGTGGACCTGCCGGACGGCGCGCGGGACGAGGCGCGGTTCCGCACGACCCGGCTGGACCGCGCCGCGGCCTTCGATGGCCGGATCTACTGGTGCGAGCACCTGACGCCGCAGCATGTCTGGCGAAAGGAATGGCAGGCGCATCCGAACGGCGCGCTGTCGGTCGCGCGCGTGCTGGTGGCGGCGCGCGACCCGGAACGGCAGGCGGCAATGTTCCGCCGCATGTTCGGGGAGGATGCGGTGCGGGCGGGCGAGGACGGGCGCGTGCTGCTGCCCTGCGGTCCGGCGGTGGTGGAGGTGGCGCCGCACGCCCTGGTGCAGGCCGAGCTCGGCGCCGCCGCGCCGGACCCGGCGGGGCGCGGCGACCACATGGTGCTGGTCGCGCTGCGGGTAAGCGACCTGGCGGCGACGGCGGCGCTGCTGCGGGCGCAGGGCATCGCGCCGGATGCCCGGCCCGGCGGGTTGCGGGTGGCGGCCGAGCCGGCGCTGAACGCCACGCTGGATTTCCTGGCCTGACGCCACGCGCGGGCGGCGCGGCGTGTAACGACGTGATTCTTTCGCCGGGGCGGGTGGAACAAGCCGCCCCGATCGGACGTATCTCCGACAGAGCCGGCGCAGGTCACATCCTGGCGGGCGGAGAGACATCCGATGAAACTTCAGGTGATGGAACAGGACGACCAGGCGGGACCGGGACGGCCGGCCGAGGCGCGTCTGCCGGAACCGGCGCCGCCGCGCCGTGTCGTCGAGGAGCGGGAGCCGCTTTTCGACATCCATGATTTCCTGGCGATCGCCCGCTTCGCCGGCATCCTGCCGCCGCGCCGCCGGCCGGGGTGAACCGCGGGCGCCGCCGGCAGCGGTGACCCGCCGGTGCCGCGGCAAGGCGTCGCGCGCCGCGGCGGGCCCATCCCCGAAGGGCGGATCCGCGCGGCGCTGCCTCGCCAGGGCGCCGTCATCCGCCCCCTGCAGGCCAGCCGATCAGCGCAGCCGATCAGCACGGCTGGGGCGAACCGGCGTCGCGTCGCCGCCGGTCAGGCCGGGCCCCGCGGCAGCGCCGTCTGACCCAGCACCCAGCCCTCCCAGCGGCGGATCCAGGGATCGTCCGGCACGAAATCGGGCCTGGCACCATCCAGCACGCCGATCAGGCCGAGCAGGCCGATGACGGAATCGAAGCGGTCCTCGCCGGCGGCATCGGCGCCGAAGCCGGCCTGCACCATCGCCGCCAGCGCCGCGTCCGGCGTCCCCCGCCGCGCCGCCATGGCGGCCCGCAGCGCCGGCGCCAGCGCCCGCCGCGGCGCCTGCGCCCGCTTGCTGCCGCCGAGCGTCAGGCCGCAATGCCGCAGCGCCTCGGCCGGATAGACCTCGGCCAGCACGACCGTGCCGGGGGCCAGCAGCGCGTGCAGCCCGCCCTCGAAGGGCCAGAGCCGGATCGGCGCCGCCGCCGTCAGCGCCGGCACGATCCAGTCCCGCCAGGCGGCGATGGCCGCCTTGCCGGACTGGTTGGCGCCCAGCGTCCAGAACAGCGGCGCGCCGGCCGGGCGTTCCGCGGTGGCGCGGTCGCACCAGCGGGACAGGCCGAGGGGCCCGGCAAGGCCAAGCGCGGCGGCATGCGCCGCCCGCGTCATCCCGGCGATGCCGCGGGCGGGATAGAAGGGCCGCTCCGGCGAGACCGTCGCCAGGGTCGGGCTGACGACGAAGAATTCCGGCCGGCCGGCGAGGCCGCGCAGGAAGGCGGGGAAGTCCGCTTCGCGCCGCGCCGCCGCATAGTCCCGCGGCAGGCCGAGCGGCAGGTCCAGCCCGAGCGCGACGGGCAGCCCTGCCGCCAGCAGCCGCGGCAGCAGCCCGGCGGTGTCACCGACCAATTCTGGCGCCGCCGCCCGCCAGGCTCCGCCGCTGCGGCATGCGCGGGTGATCCAGCGCTTGCGCGGGTCGGTGCTCCAGTCCGCATGCGCCGCAATCAGGTCCACCACGCGCCGCTCCGGCTATGGCAGGATGCGGGGCGAGGGAAGGGAGAGGACGCATGACGGTAGTGACGGAACCGGTCGTCCCGGCCTCGGCGCGGGAGGCGCCGCTGGCCTATGGCACGGTGGCCAAGTGGTTCCACTGGGTCACCGCGGCGCTGATGGCGGTGGCGCTGCCGGTCGGCTTCGTCATCCAGCACATCAAGGACGCGGACAAGATGGTGTTCTACGCCATTCATGAATCCGCCGGCCTGACCATCCTGGTCGTCGCGCTGCTGCGGCTGGCCTGGCGGCTGCTGGTGCCGCCGCCGCCACTGCCGGACCATGTGCCGCGGCTGCTGGGCCGCGCGGCGAACGGCGTGCACCACGCGCTCTATGCCCTGCTCATCATCCAGCCGATCCTCGGCTTCCTGGCGACCAATGCCTGGGGCTTCCCGCTGCAGGGCGACACCGCCTATCTCGGCTTCATCGAATTCCCGAAATTCACCGAAGCGAACGAGCCCGTGGCGGCCGGCCTGTCGCTGATGCACACGATCGGCGGCTGGAGCATCCTGGTGCTGCTGCTGCTGCATGTGCTGGCCGTGGTGTTCCACCAGGCGCTGCGGCGGGACGGGACGCTGCTGCGGATGGTGTGACGCGGCGCCGCCGCGTCACAGCGGCTTCTGCGCCTTCTCGAGCAGGCGGGCGAGGAAGCCGGGCTTCTTCGCCGGCGCCGCGGCGACCGTGGTTTTCGCCACCTGGCTGCGCTCCGCCTCAGCCTCCTTCGCCTTCTGGGCGAGCCATTTGTCGAGGCTCATGCCGTTCTTGGCGGCGCGTTTCGCCTCATAGGCGCGCTGCGCCTCGGTCATCTTCCGTTGATCCATGGGACCCTCCGAACCGGGAGGAGTGATGGCGGACCCGTCCCGGACGGGCAAGCGGGGCTTGAACCCGGGCCCGGTTCCGGCCCCTATGCGGGCCATGGAAGCACGGGTGAAGGCGGGAATCTGGGTCTCGATGGCGCTCCGGCTGGCGGATATCGCCGGACGGAGCGGCGCGGTGCTGCGCAAGGGCGACCCGGATTCGGGCGGAATCCTCTGTGTTCTCAGGGGCCGGGACGGGCTGGTGGTGCTGACCCAGGTGCGGGATGCCGAAGGGCGGGCGGCCTGGCTGCGCGGCACCGGCCCCGCGGCGGTGGACGATGCGGCGGCGGATTCCTACGTGGAGCGGCAGGTCAAGCGGGACCCGGATCTCTGGGTGGTGGAGTTCGACGCCCCCGATCTGCAACCGCCTTTCGAGGGAAGATTGTTATAATGCATACCATTCGCGCATGGTCGCAATATTGTGTAAGCGGTTCAACGCGTCCGTGAGGTGTGTTTCCTCGCGCTTTGGTTTCAATCCATCCTGACGGGTCGGTCATCTGCGGTGGCGCGGCACACCGGCACCCCGCAACACCTGATGTCGGAGGACTCATGGCCAATCCCCGCCCCATCCTGATCGTCGAGGACGACGCGGCGCTGCGCGCCACCCTTGCCGAGCAAATCTCCATGGAAGGCGACTTCACCGCCGACGAGGCCGAGAGCGCCGCCGAGGCCTCGGCCAAGCTGGCGAACAGCGATGCGCGCTACGACGCCATCCTGCTGGATATCGGCCTGCCGGACGGCGACGGGCGCGACTTCTGCGCCAAGCTGCGGCGGGAGGGACGGCGCATGCCGGTCATCATGCTGACCGGCCAGGATGCCGAGGCCGATGTGGTGCGCGGCCTGGATGCCGGCGCCAACGACTACATCGCCAAGCCTTTCCGCCTGCCGGAGCTGCTGGCCCGGGTCCGCGCCCAGCTGCGGGTCTTCGACAATTCCGAGGACGCGGTCTTCACCATCGGGCCCTACCTGTTCCGCCCGAGCGCCAAGCTGCTGCTGGAGCCGGCGCGCAACCGCAAGATCCGGCTGACCGACAAGGAAAGCGCGATCCTGAAATTCCTCTACCGCGCCGGCGGCCGGCCGGTGCCGCGGCAGATCCTGCTGAACGAGGTCTGGGGCTACAACAGCGCCGTCACCACCCACACGCTGGAGACGCATATCTACCGTCTGCGGCAGAAGATCGAGCCCGATCCGGGCCATGCCCGGCTGCTGCTGACCGAGGGCGGCGGCTACAAGCTCGACCCGATGGCGCAGACGCAGTAACCCGGGTCAGGACGAGGCAAGGGGGGCCGCGGCGGCGACGCCGCGGCCCTTCGCGCATCCGGGGCCGGCCCGGGGCAGGCGGCATGCCGCGGCGCCCAGACGGCGGCGCAAGCGCCGCGGTGGCGCCTCTCGGCGGCGCGGACACCCTGCCTGCCGGCGCGGCCGCCCGGCTTCGGCGGCGCCCACCCGGCTGCGGCCCGGGGCGCTGTCGGCAATCGGCTGCAGCGGCAGGGGCACGCAGGAGGACGGCGCCGCGGCCGTGGATGCGCCGCCGGCGGCACACGGGCCGGTAGGGGCGCCGCCCCGCCCCCGAGAATCCTGTTCGCCGCGCGGCCGCCACGCTGCCCCGCGCGCGAGGCCCGTGCCGACGCGGCAGGACGGCCGCCTGGCGTTCTCAGCGATCCGTCAGCCGCAGCTCGATCCGGCGGTTGCGCGCCAGCGCCTCGGGCGTATCGCCCGGATCGATCGGCTGGTTGTCGCCGAAGGCCGTCGCCGCCACGCGGTTCGGCGGCAGCCCTTCCTGCATCAGCAGCTGGGACACCGCGATGGCGCGGGCGGCCGACAGCTCCCAGTTGCTGGCGTAGCGCGCGCTGCGGATCGGCGTCCGGTCGGCATGGCCATCCACCCGCAGCAGCCAGTTGACGTCGCGCGGGATCCGCTGCGCGAGGTCGAGCAGGATGCGGGCGATCTCCCGGATCTGCTGCTGCCCGGGCTGCGACAGGTCGGCGCTGGCCGGCGGGAACAGCACCTCGGACTGGAAGATGAAGCGGTCGCCGACGATCCGCACCTCCGGCCGGTCACCCAGCAGGTCGCGCAGCCGGCCGAAGAAGTCGCTGCGGTAGCGCTGCAGCTCCTCCACCCGGGCCGCCAGCGCCGCGTTCAGCCGCGCGCCGAGGGTGAGGATCTGCGCATCCCGCTCCCGCGTGCTCGCCTCCGCCTGGTCCAGCGCCGCGGTGAGGCGCCCGAGCTGCGCCCGCAGCTCCTCGATCTGGCGGGAGAGCAGGGCGACCTGCGCCCGCGCGCTCTCGGCCAGGCGCGCCTGCTCGCTGCCGGCGCGCTCGGCGGCGGCGCGGCGTTCCGCCTCGGCCGCGGCATTGCGCTCCGCCGCCTCGCGGCGTTCCGCCTCCGCCGCGGCATTCCGCTCCGCCACCTGCCGGCGCTCGGTTTCGGACGCGGCACCGCGTTCCGCCGCCTGCCGCCGCTCGGCCTCCGCCGCGGCGCTGC
>NZ_SMOA01000081.1 GCF_004353985.1 Paracraurococcus ruber
CCCGCGAATGGGCCATGGCCAAGGCCCAGTTCGCCGTGCTCTTCGGTCAGCGCTTCACCAAAGCCCTGGCCTGACCGTGTCGTTCACTGACCGGCACGCACACGGAATTCCTGACAGTCCCCCCTGGGCCGCGATCGCCGCAGCACCCGGCACCGCCGGGGGCGATGCCGGCGAGGCATCGCTCCGGCCGGCAGGCGGCAGGCATGGCCTTAACCGCTTCGAAAACCCCGCCATGGCAGGCTCGCCGCCTATCCGTGCCGACAAAAGGTTCGTGCGGGTTCCCGATTGCCGTGTCCGGCCGACCTTGCCGGGCGCGGCGTCACCTGTGTCCGAACAAGCGGCTTGGAGCGCGAGATGTCCATTATCGGCGCATTGTCGACGACGGCAATCCAGAGCCTGACGACCACTGCGGTCGCCGGGCTGACGACGTCCGACATCCGTGCGCTGAGCTCCACCCAGGTCACGGCGCTGACCACGACGCAGATCGCGGTGCTGAACAGCACGCAGATCGCGGCGCTGGGCAGCACGCAGCTGGCCGGGCTGGAGACGACCGACCTCGCGGCGCTGGCAACCACGCAGCTCGCGGCGTTCCGCAGCTCCCAGCTCGCCGCCCTCTCCACCACCCAGGTGGCGGCGCTGTCGACGACGCAGCTGGGCGCGCTCGGCACCAGCCAGCTGGCCGGGCTGAACGCCACCCAGGTCGTCGCGCTGAGCACCACCCAGGTCGCCGCGCTGGTCTCCAGCCAGGTCGCCGGCCTGACCACCGCCCAGGTCCGCGCGCTCGAGACCACCGACCTCGCCGCCCTGTCCACCACCCAGCTGCGCGGCCTCTCCTCCGCCCAGCTCGGCGCCCTCGACACCACCCAGGCCAGCGCGCTGTCGACCACCCAGCTCTCCGGCCTCGCCACCTCCCAGCTGGTCGGCCTCGGCTCGGCCCAGCTCGGGGCGCTGAACACCACCCAGCTCGGCACCCTCAGCGCCACCCAGCTCGGCGCGCTCGGCACCGCCCAGCTGCGCGGCCTCGGCACCACCGCCATCGTCGCGCTCTCCACCACCCAGGTCGCCGGCCTCGGCTCCGCCCAGCTCGCCGGCCTGACCACCACCCAGATCCAGGCGCTCGAGACCACCGACCTCGCGGTGCTCGCCACCTCGCAGCTGCGCGGCCTCACCGCCGCCCAGCTCGGCGCCCTGTCCACCACCCAGGCCGCGGCGCTCACCACCACCCAGCTCGGCGGCCTCGCCTCCGATCAGCTCGGCGGCCTCGCCGCCACCGCCTTTGGCCAGCTCTCCACCACCCAGCTCGGCGCCCTCGCCGCCTCGCAGCTGCGCGGCCTCGGCACCGCCCAGGTCGCCGCGCTCTCCACCACCCAGGTCGCCAGCCTCACCACCACCCAGCTCGGCGGCCTCGCCTCCGGCCAGGTCGCGGCGCTGACCACCACCGGCATCGTCGCGCTGTCCACCACCCAGGTCGCCGGCCTCGGCACCACCCAGCTCGCCGGCCTCACCACCGGCCAGATGCGCGCCCTCGAGACCACCGATCTCGGCGTCCTCTCCACCACCCAGGTCCGCGCCCTCTCCACCGCCCAGCTGGCCGCCCTCGACACCACCCAGGCCAGCATCCTCTCCACCACCCAGCTCGCCGGCCTCGCCTCCTCCCAGCTCGCCGCCCTGACCACCGCCCAGGTCCAGGCCCTCAGCACCACCCAGCTCGGCGCCCTCGCCTCCTCCCAGCTCGGCGGCCTCACCTCCGCCCAGCTCGCCGCCCTCTCCACCACCCAGGTGGCGGCGCTGTCGACGACGCAGCTGGGCGCGCTCGGCACCAGCCAGCTGGCCGGGCTGAACGCCACCCAGGTCGTCGCGCTGAGCACCACCCAGGTCGCCGCGCTGGTCTCCAGCCAGGTCGCCGGCCTGACCACCGCCCAGGTCCGCGCGCTCGAGACCACCGACCTCGCCGCCCTGTCCACCACCCAGCTGCGCGGCCTCTCCTCCGCCCAGCTCGGCGCCCTCGACACCACCCAGGCCAGCGCGCTGTCGACCACCCAGCTCTCCGGCCTCGCCACCTCCCAGCTGGTCGGCCTCGGCTCGGCCCAGCTCGGGGCGCTGAACACCACCCAGCTCGGCACCCTCAGCGCCACCCAGCTCGGCGCGCTCGGCACCGCCCAGCTGCGCGGCCTCGGCACCACCGCCATCGTCGCGCTCTCCACCACCCAGGTCGCCGGCCTCGGCTCCGCCCAGCTCGCCGGCCTGACCACCACCCAGATCCAGGCGCTCGAGACCACCGACCTCGCGGTGCTCGCCACCTCGCAGCTGCGCGGCCTCACCGCCGCCCAGCTCGGCGCCCTGTCCACCACCCAGGCCGCGGCGCTCACCACCACCCAGCTCGGCGGCCTCGCCTCCGATCAGCTCGGCGGCCTCGCCGCCACCGCCTTTGGCCAGCTCTCCACCACCCAGCTCGGCGCCCTCGCCGCCTCGCAGCTGCGCGGCCTCGGCACCGCCCAGGTCGCCGCGCTCTCCACCACCCAGGTCGCCAGCCTCACCACCACCCAGCTCGGCGGCCTCGCCTCCGGCCAGGTCGCGGCGCTGACCACCACCGGCATCGTCGCGCTGTCCACCACCCAGGTCGCCGGCCTCGGCACCACCCAGCTCGCCGGCCTCACCACCGGCCAGATGCGCGCCCTCGAGACCACCGATCTCGGCGTCCTCTCCACCACCCAGGTCCGCGCCCTCTCCACCGCCCAGCTGGCCGCCCTCGACACCACCCAGGCCAGCATCCTCTCCACCACCCAGCTCGCCGGCCTCGCCTCCTCCCAGCTCGCCGCCCTGACCACCGCCCAGGTCCAGGCCCTCAGCACCACCCAGCTCGGCGCCCTCGCCTCCTCCCAGCTCGGCGGCCTCACCTCCGCCCAGCTCGCCGCCCTCTCCACCACCCAGGTGGTCGCCCTTTCCACCACCCAGGTGGCCGGCCTCGGCTCCGCCCAGCTCGGCGCGCTGACCAGCACGCTGATCCGCGCGCTGGAGACCACCGACCTCGCGGTCCTGAACGCGACGCAGCTGCGCGGCCTCTCCTCCGCCCAGGTCGGGGCGCTGGAGACCACGCAGGTCGCCGCGCTGTCGACGACGCAGCTCGCCGCGCTCGGCTCCGGCCAGGTCGCGGGCTTCACGACGACGCAGATCGGGGCGTTGTCGACCACCCAGCTCGCCGCCCTCGGCAGCACGCAGCTCGGCGGGCTGACGACGGCGCAGCTGGCGGCGCTGTCCACCACCCAGGTCACGGCGCTGACCACCACCCAGCTCGCCGCCCTGGCCCCGGCCCAGATCCCGGGCTTCGAGACGACCGACATCGTCGCGCTGTCCACCACCCAGGTCGCCGGCCTCAGCGCCACCCAGCTGGCGGCGTTGACCAGCACGCAGATCCAGGCGCTCGAGACCACCGACCTCGCGGTGCTCGGCACGGCGCAGCTCGGCGGGCTGACCACCGCCCAGTTCGGCGCGCTGACCACCACCCAGGCGACGGCGCTGACCACCACCCAGCTGGCCGCCCTCACCTCCTCCCAGGTGGCCGGCATCGGCACCACGCAGCTCTCGTCGCTCAGCACGACCCAGGTCGGCGTGCTGGGGGCCACCCAGCTGCGTGGGCTGACCAGCGCGCAGGTCGCGGCGCTGTCCACCACCCAGGTATCGGCGCTGACGACGACGCAGCTCGGCGTCCTCGGCACGAGCCAGATCCGCGGCCTCGAGGCGACGGATATCGGCGTGCTGAGCACCACCCAGGTCAGCGGCCTCAGCACCACGCAGCTGGCCGCCCTCACCACGTCCCAGCTGGTGGCGCTGACCACCACCGGGCTGGCGGCGCTGGGGACCACGCAGCTCGCCGGCCTCGGCAGCAGCCAGATCGGCGCGCTGACGACGACGCAGATCGCGGCGCTCACCAGCACCTCGATCGCCGCACTGAGCACGACCCAGATCCTGGGGCTCACCTCCACCCAGATCGGCACGCTGAGCACCACGCAGATCGCCGGCCTGGAGACGACCGACATCGCGGTGCTGAACGACAGCCAGAAGGCCGGCCTGACCGCCACGCAGGTCAGCGCCATGACCACCAACCAGATCAGCGCCCTGTTCTACTAGGCCATGCCAGGCCCGCATCCGCGGGCCCGACAAGCCCTGGCTCACCGCCTTAGGAGCATCTTCACCTGTTCGGATGATTCCATCGGGACAGGAAATGCTCGGGAGCGGAGCGCGGAGCGGCGGCAACGCCGCTCCGCATGGCCTCGCTCCGCAGATCCTGGCCTGGAGCGGCCCGAATGTCCGGATGGACACGCTGGCCGTCCCAGGGCACCGCCGACGACAACCACGCATGGGGGATGCGCAGGATGGGCATCGCCGAGCTGGTCGGCAGCGCGCAGGCGCTTTCGGCCACAGGCCGCGCGGCGGACGCTGCCGCGCTGTACCGGGACTGGACGGCGCGCAACCCCGACCACCCGGCGCTACACGCCGTGCAGTTCAACCTGGGCGTGCTGCTGGGTGCGCTGGGCGACCAGGCCGGCGCGGCCGACGCCTTCGCCGCCGCCATCCGGCACAAGCCGGATTTCCTGCCGCCCTACATCAACCTGGGCGCCGTCCTGGCCCAGGCGGGGGCCCCGGCCGAGGCGCTGGGCCATTGGCTGCACGTCACCGGCGCGCTCGCGGCCGTGACCGGGGAAAGCCTGGCCTGGAAGACCGCCGCCCTCCGGCAGATGGCGCTGACCCTGGAAGCCGCCCGGCACCTGGCGCATGCCGAGGATGCGCTGCGCCAGGTGGTGGAGCTGACCCAGGGAACCCAGCGCGACGCGGTGCAGCACTGGATCGCGCTGCGCCAGCGGCAATGCGCCTGGCCGCTGCTGCAGCCGGTCGGCGGGCTGGACCGCGCCGCGCTGCTGCGCCGCATCGCCCCGCTGAGCCTGGCGAACTATGCCGATGAGCCGCTGCTGCAGCTGGCCGTGGCGCATGCCGCCTGCCGGGAGGATGTCGGCTATCCCGACCGCGCCTTGACCATGGCCGATTTTGCCGCCCGCGCGGCGGATCTGCCGGGCCGGCGGCTGCGCGTCGGCTACCTCTCCTCCGACCTGCGGGAGCATGCGATCGGCCACCTGACCGCCGAGATGTTCGGCCTGCACGACCGCGCGGCGGTGGAGGTCTTCGTCTACTACTGCGGCATCCCGCAGGAGGATGCGACGAAGCGCCGCATCCGCGACAGCGTGGAGCACTGGCGCGACATCACCCCGCTGGACGACGACGCCGCGCTGGCGCTGCTGCTGGCCGACGGCGTCGACATCCTGGTGGACATCAACGGCCATACCCGCAGCGCCCGCAGCCGGCTGCTGGCGCGGCGGCCGGCGCCGGCCATCGTCAACTGGCTGGGATATCCCGGCACGATGGGCAGCCCCACCCACCACTACATCATCGCCGACCCGCACATCATCCCGGAAGGCTGCGAGGCCTGGTATTCCGAGAAGGTGCTGCGCCTGCCCTGCTACCAGGCGAATGACCGCCAGCGCCCGACCGGCGCCGACCGTCCCTGGACCCGGGCGGAGGCCGGCCTGCCGGAAGGCGGCATGGTCTATGCCTGCTTCAACGGCGTCCAGAAGATCACGCCCTTCGTCTTCGGCCGCTGGATGGAGATCCTCCGGCAGGTGCCGGACAGCGTGCTGTGGCTGATGCAGGGCGGCGAGACGGCGGAGCGCAGCCTGCGCGACCGAGCGCAGGCGGCCGGCATCGCGCCCGACCGCCTGGTCTTCGCCCCGGCCATCGCCAACCGCGACCATATGGGCCGCTACGGGCTGGTGGACCTGTTCCTCGACACCCTGCCCTATGGCGGGCACACCACGGCGTCAGACGCGCTCTGGGCCGGCGTGCCGGTGCTGACGGTGCCGGGCCGCAGCTTCGCCGCGCGGGTCTGCGCCAGCCTTGTACGCGCCGCCGGCCTGCCGGATTTCGTCTGCGCTGGGCCCGGGGAGTATGTGCGCCGCGCCATCGCCTATGGCCAGGACCGCGCCCTGCTTTCCCCCTACCGCGACAGGCTGGCGGCCGGGCGCGGCAGCGCCCTGCTGTTCGACACGCCACGCCTCGTCCGGGGGCTGGAAGACCTGTACCGCGTGATCCGCGCCGACATCATCGCCGGGCGGGTGCCGCAGCCGGACCTGACCAATCTCGACACCTATCTCGAGATCGGCGCGGCCATGGACCACGACGCGGCCGAGACATCCTTCCTGCCGGACTACGAGGCGCGGTGGCGTGGCGCGCTGGCCCGGCGGCAGGCCTATGCGCCGCTGCCGCCCGACCGGCGGCTCTGCCACGCCGCCGCGTCGGCCTGAGAAAAGGAAGCCCGGGATGGCGCCGCTCGACCTCTCGCCCGCCGCGACCGGGGACATGGTCGCGGACCTGCCGCTGGACCGGCTGGTGGCGCTGGCCGATGCGCTGCCGCCGGACCAGGCCGTCATCGCCTATCGCGCCTGGCTGCACGGCAACCCCGCCATGCCGCAGCGCTTCGCCGCCTGGTTCAACCTGGGCGTCCGCCTGGCGATGCTGGGCGACCGCGCCGGCGCCGCCGATGCCTATCGCCAGGCGCTGCTGGCGAAGCCCGATCTCTGGCAGGCCGCGGTCAATCTCGGCCTGTCGCTGGAGGCACTCGGGGACGGCGACGGCGCGCTCGCGGCCTGGCAGGGCGGCCTGCAGCCGGCCGAGGCGCGCACCGCGCTGCTGAACCACCAGGGCCGCCTGCTGGAGCAGCGGAAGGACTATGCCGGCGCCGAGCAGGCGCTGCTGGCCAGCCTGCTGGCCGACCCGCGGCAGCCCGACGTGATCCAGCACTGGAGCCATATCCGCCAGAAGGCCTGCCTCTGGCCGCTGCACGAGCCGGGCATCCCCGGCCTGCCGGCGGAGGACCTGGTGCTGCAATCCGGCCCGCTGGGCGCCCTGGCGCTGACCGACGACGTCGTCCTGCAGCGCCGCATCGCCGAAGCCTGGATCACCCGCAAGGTACCCGCCGCGCCCGCGCATCTGGCGCCGGCGCGCGGCTACCGGCATGACCGCATCCGGGTCGGCTACCTGTCCTCGGACTTCTGCCGGCATGCCATGGGCACCCTGATCGTCGAGCTGCTGGAGCGGCACGACCGCAGCCGCTTCGAGGTCTTCGGCTACTGCTCGAGCCGGGAGGACGGGTCCGACCTGCGGCGGCGGCTGGTCGCCGCCATGGACCACCACGTGCCGATCGCCGCCATGCCGGATGAGGACGCGGCGCGCCGCATCCGCGCCGACGAGATCGACATCCTGGTGGACCTGAACGGGCTGACCGCCGGCGCCCGGCTGCGCCTGCTGCGCTGGAAGCCGGCGCCGGTGCAGGCGACCTATCTCGGCTATATCGGGCCGGTGCCGCTGCCGGAGCTGGACTGGCTGATCTGCGACAGCCATGTGGTGCCGCCGCAGCAGGCCCTGCACTACGCGCCGCGGCCGCTGCCGCTGGATGGGCTGTACCAGGCCAATGACAGCCGCATGCCCGACCTGCCGGCCCTGACCCGGGCCGAGGAAGGCCTGCCGGAGGATGCCTTTGTCCTCTGCTGCTTCAACAATTTCTACAAGATCACCGAGAGCGTGTTCGAGGCCTGGCTGGAGATCCTGCGCCGCCTGCCGCGCGCGGTGCTGTGGCTGGCCGAGGACAATGCGCTGGGCGAGGCCAATCTCCGCGCCCGGGCCAGGCTGCGCGGCGTCGACCCGGCGCGCATCCTGGTGGCGCCGCGGACCGACCCTGCGCGCTACCTGGCGCGGCTGCGCCTCGCCGATCTCTTCCTCGACACCACGCCCTACAATGCCGGCACCGTCGCCAGCGACGCGCTGCGCATGGGGCTGCCGCTGGTGACGCTGTCCGGCCGGTCCTTCGCCTCCCGCATGGCGGGGGCGCTGCTGCGGGCGGTGGGCCTGCCGGGGCTGGCGGCGGAAACGGTGGACGACTACGTCGCCATCGCCGTGGGGCTGGGCGAGGACCCGGCACGGCATGCCGGGGTCAGGGCGGCGCTGGCAGGGGGCGAGGCCTGGCGGCGCAGCATCGGCGACAGCGCCGGCTTCACCAAGCGGATGGAAGCGGTGCTGGAGGCGATCCGCCTGACGCCCTGACTGGGCGATCCGGGCATCCGCCGGCGCTTCCGCGCCGGCGGGGAGGATTGCCGGGCATCGTCCCCGGGGATCCCGACGGGGAGGATCGCCGGGGCCCCGGATCCCCCCGGCGGTTCAGGCGGCGAGGTCCGCCGGCCTCGCCAACGGCACCCCCAGCACGCCGGCGAAATAGCCGATGGTGCGCCGCAGCCCTTCCTCCAGCGGCACCGTCGGCTGCCAGCCCAGCAGGCGGCGTGCCTTGCCGATATCGGGGCAGCGCTGCAGCGGGTCATCCGCCGGCAGGGGCTTCTGCACGAGCGGCGAGCGCGCGCCGGTCAGCCGCAGGACATGCTCGGCCAGGTCGCGCACCGTGATCTCATGTGGGTTGCCAATGTTGATCGGCCCCGTCACCTCGTCCGGCGCCGCCATCAGCCGCATCAGCCCCTCGATCAGGTCGTCGACGTAGCAGAAGGACCGGGTCTGGGTGCCTTCCCCGTACAGGGTTATGGGCTCGCCCTTCAGGGCCTGCACGATGAAGTTGGAGACCACGCGTCCGTCGTTCGGATGCATCCTCGGGCCATAGGTGTTGAAGATGCGCGCGACGCGGATGTTGACCCGGTTCTGCCGGTGGTAGTCGAAGAACAGCGTCTCGGCGCAGCGCTTGCCTTCGTCGTAGCAGGACCGCGGGCCGACGGGGTTGACGTTGCCGCGGTATTCCTCGGGCTGCGGGTGGATGGTCGGGTCCCCGTAGACCTCGCTGGTCGAGGCCTGGAGGATCCTGGCGCCGGTGCGCTTGGCCAGGCCCAGCATGTTGATCGCGCCATGCACGGAGGTCTTTACGGTCTGCACCGGGTTGTACTGGTAGTGCACCGGGCTGGCCGGGCAGGCCATGTTGTAGATCTCGTCCACCTCGACATAGAGCGGAAAGGTGATGTCGTGCCGCATCACCTCGAACCGCGGATGATCGGCGAGGTGGCGGATGTTCTCCTTGTCCCCGGTGAAGAAGTTGTCCACGCAGAGCACCTCGGCGCCATCGGCCAGCAGCCGATCGCAGAGATGCGACCCGAGGAAGCCTGCCCCACCGGTGACCAGGACCCGCTTGCGCCCGCGCTTCATGCCGCCCTCCTGCCAGACAGGGCAGGCTGGCCCGACGCGGGTTAGGGAAGCGTTACGCCGCCGCCCCGTCGATCACCGGGCCGAAGCGCTGCCACATCCGCCCATCCCAGCGGATGAGCTGAAGCTGCTGCAGCGGCCGGTAGTCGGTGGGCGAGGTATCCACCTTGATGCCGGGCAGCAGCGTCGGGATCTCCAGGCCGCGGAGATTGGCGGCTTCCCGCATGATCCTCTCCCGCGTCAGCTGGCCCTGGCACTGCGCCAGCACCTGCACCAGCACGAGCGCGACCGTGTAGCCATAGGTGTAGTAGATGTCGGTGGTGTCGGCCTCCGGCAGCCAGCGCGCCATGAAGCGGCGGTACTCCGCCATGCCGGCATCGGCCGCCCAGGCCGGGTCGTTCGGGTCCTTCAGATAGGCCGAGGACACGGTGCCGGTCGCCCGCTCCACGCCCGCGGGCTGGATGACCCCGGCGACCGAACTCGCCCCGCTGGCGATGTAGTGCGTCGCCTTCCAGCCCATCTCGTGGATCTTGCGGATGGCCATGGCGGCGAATTTCGCCGTGACGCCGGAGATCAGCACGTCGGCGCCCTGCAGGGCGATCAGCTGGCTGTCCACCGTCGGGTCCGTCACCTCGTAGGAGGCGACGCGGACGCGCTGGTCATAGGCGGCGCCCAGCACGTCGCGCAGGCCATGGACGTAGTCGCGGCCGAAATCGTCGTTCTGGTGCAGCAGGGCGAAGCGGGCATCGGGCTTCTCCGCCAGCGCATGCCGGGCGAAGACCTGCGCCTCCGTCCGCGCGCTCGGCGCGAAGCCCGTGGTCCAGGGGTTCGTCGCGTAGTCGCCCCACTTGTCACCGTTCACCGATAGGAACAAATGCGGCACCTTGCGCTGGTTCACGTAGCGCACCACGGCGTTGTTCGGCGCGGTGCCCAGCATGTTGAACAGGAAGGCGACGCGGTCCTGCTCCACCAGCCGCCGCACCTGCTCCAGCGTCTTGGGCGGGGAGAAGCCGTCGTCGTAGAGGATGTAGGTCAGGCGCCGGCCGGCGATGCCGCCGGCCTCGTTCACCATGCGGCAGACGCCCTCCACCGCGCGGCATTGCACGCCAAGGGCGGAGACGGGGCCCGACAGCGCCGTGGTGCCGCCGAAGCGGATCTCGGTCGCCGTGACGCCCGGCGTCTCCTGGGCGTGGGCAAGCCGCGGCGCGGCCAGCGCGGCGCCGGCCAGCAGCAGGGTCCTGCGGTCCATCCTGTCCTCCCTCCTTGCCGTTCCCGCTTATCTTGCAGGATCCACCAGCACCTTCACCTGGCTGGTCGGCCGCCGCAGCGCCTCGAATTCCGCCGGCAGCGCCGCCAGCCCGATCACCCCGGTGACGAAATCCTCCCAGCGGATCGCCCCGGCCTCGACATGCCGCAGCACGCGGGCGAAGTCGGCGCGGTCATAGGCGAGGACGAAGCGCAGGCTCAGTTCCTTGCGGATCGCCATGCGCGGCCGCAGCCGATCCTCCTCCATGCAGACGCCCACCACCACGATGCGGCCGCGCGGCGGCGCAAGCTCCACCATCCGCTGCAGCATCCCGGGGATGCCGACGCATTCGAAGATCAGGTCGGGCGGGCCGCCGGCGGCCGCGCGGAAGGCCTCGGCCAGGGGCGCCGCGCCGGGATCGAGCACGGCGGTGGCGCCCAGCCGCGCCGCCCTCTCCCGCCGCGCCGGCGCCGGTTCGCTGACCACCACCGCGCCGGCGCCTTCCAGCCGGGCCAGCAACGCGACCGCCAGCCCGATCGGCCCCGCGCCGGTCACCAGCACCCGGGCGCCCCGCGGCATGTCCGCCATCGCCACGGCATGGGCGCCGACCGCCAGCGGTTCCAGCAGTGCCCCCGCCTCGAACCCCACGGCGTCGGGCAGGCGCAGCGCCTGGCTGGCGCGGATGCGGACGCGTTCGGCATAGGCGCCGGGCGCGGCGGGGGAGAAGCCCTGGCCGCGGACGCCGGGACAGGTGGCGGCCAGGCCCTGGCGGCATTCACCCGCCGGCTCGCACTCCGCGCAGGGGGCGAAGGGGATGCCGGCGACGCGGTCGCCCGCACGGAAGGCGGGGTCGCCGGAGGCGATGACCGTGCCGGCGAATTCATGGCCCAGCACCGTGCCGGGGCGGAGGCCATAATCCGGCACGTCGGAGGCATGCAGGTCGCTGCCGCAGATGCCGCAGGCCGCCACCTGCAGCAGCAGGTCGCCGGGGCCGATCTCCGGCTCCGGCTGGTCGCGCAGCGCCAGCGGGCGCCCGATGCCTTCGAAGACGGCGGCGCGCATGGACGTTTCCCCGTGTTTGACTAGCAGGCTATGCGTTTCGCGCGGCCCCGCGCAAGCGGAAGGAAAGGCTGACGTTCCGGCGCCCCGCCCCCATCTCACCGCGTGATGACGCCTGCTTCGCCCTTCCTCGACATCCGCCGGATCTATGTCGAGCCCGCGGCCGAGGCGCTGCCGCGCGGCCAAGCGGTGCTGGCCCGCTTCCCGCAGGCGGAACGCATCCCGGTCGCGTCCCACTGGCGCATCCCGGAGCTGCGGGACGGCGATCCGGGCGACTACCTGCGGCCGAAGCGGGAGGCGCTGGTGCTGGGCGTGAAGAAGGGCCTGACCTTCCGCCCGAATGGCCGCAGCGCGGACTTCATCGCCCCCTCCACCTCCAATGGCTGCGCCATGGCCTGCGCCTATTGCTACGTCGCGCGGCGCAAGGGGCATGCGAACCCGATCACCGTCTTCGCCAATATCGAGGAGGTGCTGGCCGCCACCGCCCGCCATGTCGGGCAGCAGGGCCCTAAGCGGGCGCCGAACCAGGTGGACCCGCGCGACTGGGTCTACGACCTCGGCGAGAACGGCGACCTCTCGGTCGATGCCATACTGTCGGACAATGTCCGCGACCTGGTCGCGCTGTTCCGCGGCCTGCCGAACGCCAAGGGCAGCTTCGCCACCAAATGGGTGAACCCGGACCTGCTCGGCTACGACCCGCAAGGCCGGACGCGCATCCGCATGTCGCTGATGCCGCACGGGCTGGCGAAGCTGCTGGATGTCCGCACCGCGCCGGTCGCCGCCCGCATCGCCGCCATCCCCGAGCTCCACCGGGCCGGCTACGAGATGCAGGTGAATTTCTCGCCGGTGGTGCTGCGGGAGGGCTGGGAGGCGGAGTGGGGCGCGCTGTTCGATGAGCTGGACGACACCCTGCCCGCCGCGGTGAAGGACCAGCTGGCGGCCGAGATCATCATGCTGACCCACAATGCCGCGCTGCACGAGGTGAACCTCGCCTGGCACCCGAAGGCCGAGGAGCTGCTCTGGCGCCCCGACATCCAGGAGGAGAAGCGCAGCGAATCCGGCGCGGTGAACCTGCGCTACCGCACGGGGTGGAAGGGCCGCTGGCTGCAGCGCTTCCGCGACCTGCTGGCGGCACGCATGCCCTATTGCACGGTGCGCTATGCCTTTTGACGCCCTTCCCCCGGCAAGGCCCTGGGTGCCGCGACGCGTGCTGGCGACCCGAGCCGCGCTGTCCTGGGCGGAGGGCGCGGCGATGGCGGAGCGCGCCGCGGCGCTGGGCGCCGAGGTGGTGCGGCTGCAGGGCGACCGGCTGACCGGCCTGCCCGACACCTACCGCGATGCCAAGTCCACGCTGGCGCTGGTGGTGGCGCCGCCATCGCGGCGCCGGCCGCAGCCCATCCCGCCCAGTGCCGACTGGCGCTTCGACCTCGCCACCGGCTGCCCGGCGCATTGCCAGTATTGCTACCTCGCGGGCTCCCTCGCCGGGCCGCCGATCATCCGCGCCTATGCCAACCTGCCGGAGATCCTGACCGCGCTGCCGCCGCTGCTGGGCCAGGGCCAGGTCACGTCGCGCAATGCCGCGCGCGCGGCGGAGGGCACGACCTTCGAAGGATCCTGCTACACCGACCCGCTGGGGCTGGAGCACATCACCGGCGCCCTCGGCACCGCCATCCGCTTCTTCGGCGCATGGGACGCCGCGGTGCAGTTCCGCTTCACCACGAAATACGACGGGGTCGCGCCGCTGCTGGGCCTGCCGCATGCCCGCCGCACGCGCATCCGCATCTCGGTCAATGCCAGGGGCGCCGAACGCTTCGAGGGTGGCGCACCGCGCATGGCCGCGCGGCTCTCGGCCCTGCGGCAGGCGGCACTGGCGGGCTACCGCATCGGCCTGACCGTCGCGCCGATCCTGCCCGTGCCGAACTGGCAGGCGGAGTATGACCGGCTGCTGGCGGACTGCGCCGCGGCGCTGTCCGGCGTGCCGGATCCGGACCTGACGGTGGAACTCTTCACCCACCGCTTCACCGAGGGCTCCCGCGCGGTGCTGCGCGGCTGGTATCCCGGCAGCGCGCTGCCGATGGACGAGGCCGGGCGGACGCGGAAGACGACGAAGTTCGGCGGCACGAAACACGTCTTCCCGAAGCAGCGGATGATGGAACTACGGGCCGCGCTCGAGGCCAGCCTGGCGCGCCACCTGCCGCAGGCGCGCCAGCTCTACTGGACCTGAGCGGCGCGACCGCGGACCGCGTCCGGTCCCGAACGCCATCCGCGGTGCATCCTTGCCGGTCGCAAGGCTCCGCCCGGCGGCGATCCGCCTATTCGAAGCGGTTGCTCTTCGGGAAGCCGTTCGGCGGCAGCTTGCCGGCGCCGGCGCGGTTGCCGCGCCAGGTCGTCAGGTCGGTCTCCACCCGCTGCCGGTCGCCCAGCATCCAGCTCAGCCCTTCCTTCCGGGCGAAGACCTTCAGGTCCGACAGCTCGGCATCCTTGTAGCTCTGCAGCTGCACGCCGCGGCCGCGCGCCATCTCCGGCACCTGGTCCAGCGGGAAGAGCAGCAGCTTGCGGTTGGTGCCGATGACCGCGACCGTGTCGCCCTCCACCGGGGCGCAGGCGCAGGCCTCCTTGCCGGCCTCCACCACCAGCACCTGCTTGCCGGTCCGCTTCTCGGCCAGCAGGTCCTCCCCCTTCACCACGAAGCCGCGGCCATCGGTGGCGGCGACCAGATAGCGCTTCCCGTCCGCATGCACGAACATGTGGGTGATGGCGTCCTCGTTCGTCAGGTCCACCATCAGCCGCACCGGCTGGCCGTCGCCGCGGCCGCGCGGGATGGCCTCCGCCTTCAGGGTATAGGCCTTGCCGTTGGTGGCGAAGATGACGATGCGGTCGGTGCTCTGCGCATGCACCCAGGTATGCAGGCCGTCGCCTTCCTTGAAGCGTAGCTCGGCATCCTCGGCGATGTGGCCCTTCTGGGCGCGGATCCAGCCCTTCTCGGACAGGATGACGGTGATCGGCTCCTTCTCGACGAAGGCGGCCTCGTCCACCAGCACCGCCGGCAGGACGCGGCCCGTCTCGGTCCGCCGGGTGCCCAGGGCGCCGGCGCCGAACTTCTCCTGCGTCGCGCGCAGCTCGGCCTCGATCGTTTCCCAGCGCCTGCCTTCGGACTGCATAAGCCCCTGCAGCGCCTTCTGCTCCTTCGCGAGCTTCGTGTGCTCCTTGCGGATCTCCATCTCCTCGAGCTTGCGCAGCGCGCGCAGCCGCATGTCGAGGATGGCGTTGGCCTGCACCTCGGTCAGCTCGAAGCGCGCCATCAGCGCATCCTTCGGCTTGTCCTCCTCGCGGACGATGCGGATGACCTCGTCGAGGTTGAGGTAGACGATCAGGTAGCCGGCGAGGATCTCGAGCCGCCGCGCGATGGCGGCGAGGCGGTGCTCGGTGCGCCGCACCAGCACCACATGGCGGTGGTCCAGCCAGGACCACACCACCTCCGGCAGGCCCATGACGCGCGGGGTGCGGTCGGCATCCAGCACGTTCATGTTCAGCGGGATGCGCGCCTCCAGCGCCGTGGCGCGGAACAGCGTCTCCATCATCACCGCCGGGTCGACCGTGCGGCTCTTCGGCTCCAGCACGATGCGGACGATGTCCGTGCTCTCGTCGCGGATGTCGCCCAGCAGGGGAAGCTTCTTCTCCTCCATGAGCTGGGCGATCTGCTCGATCAGCTTCGCCTTGGCGACCTGGTAGGGGATCTCGGAGACAACGACCTGCCAGGTGCCGTTCTTGCCCGCCACCTTCTCCCAGCGCGCCCGCACCCGGAAGCCGCCGCGGCCGGTGGCATAGGCCTCCCGCACCGCCTCCTTCGGCTCCACCAGCACGCCGCCGGTCGGGAAATCGGGGCCGGGCAGCACCTTCAGCATCGGCGCCAGGCAAGTCTCAAGGAACTCGGCGCGCTTCGACGGCGCCGCGCCCTCCTCGAGCGCCGGCGCCATGAGCCGCACCTGCTCCAAGGTGAGCTTGCGCTCGCGGAACACCTCCAGCTGCGCCAGCGCCGCGGCGCAGAGCTCCCCGGCATTGTGCGGCGGGATGCTGGTCGCCATGCCGACGGCGATGCCGTTGGCGCCATTCGCCAGCAGGTTCGGGAAGGCGGCCGGCAGCACCACCGGCTCCTGCTCCTCCCCGTCATAGGTGGCGCGGAAATCGACGGTGTCCTCGTCGATCCCGGCCAGCATGGCCTGGGCGACCTCGGTCAGCCGCGCCTCGGTGTAGCGCATGGCCGCGGCGTTATCGCCGTCGATATTGCCGAAATTCCCCTGGCCCTCGACCAGCGGGTAGCGGGCGGCGAAATCCTGCGCCAGCCGCACCATGGCGTCGTAGATCGCGGCGTCGCCATGCGGGTGGTATTTGCCCATCACGTCGCCGACGATGCGGGCGCATTTCTTGAAGCCCGCCGCCGGGTCCAGCTTCAGCTGGTGCATGGCCCAGAGCAGGCGGCGATGCACCGGCTTCAGCCCGTCCCGCACATCCGGCAGGCTGCGGGACATGATGGTGGACAGGGCATAGGCTAGGTAGCGCTCGGACAGCGCATCGGCCAGCCGGGCATCCTTGATGTTGCCCCCTTCGGGACCGGCCGGCGGAAGCTTGATGTCGTCGGGCATGGATCCGGGATTCGCGCTATGTTCCCGGGTCTTCTAGCGCCTCCGACCGGCCGGCGCCACCGCGGCGCGGCCAGCCTCCCTGCCGGTCCTCCCGGCCGGTCAGGCCGGCGGGGCGGCGTCCCCGGCCAGCAGGTACTGCCCGACCAGGGAGAATTCGGCCACCGGCCCGCTGTCGCCGGCCCGCTGGAAGACGAAGACCAGGTCGTAGCGCGCCTCCGCCTTGCCGCCCGGCCAGAGCGGCCCCTCGGGCCAGGCGGAGGGGACGCGCCATCCATGGGCCAGCGCGGCCGGCGTGCCGGTCTGGGTCAGGATCTCCTGCGCGATGCCGGGCGTCTTGCCATCCGTCTGCAGCAGCGGGATCAGTTCGTGCTGCCAGCAGATCAGCACCGGGCCGTCGCAGGCCAGCGCGGCGGTCACCATGGCGGCGTAGTCGTCCTTGGCGAAGCTGGTGTTCACCGCCAGGCCGAGCGCGGCGGCGACGCCGTCCAGCGTCTCCGCCGGCCGCTTGCTGGGCGAATGCCGGTCGGCCAGCGTGCCGGGATCCGCGGCGAACAGGTATTGCGGCACGACGAGCGGCGGGCGGGGCGCCGCGCCAGGTGCCCGCGGCGCGAGGAGGGAGACGAGGCCGCCCGCGCGCTGCCAGCCCTGCGTCACCAGATGCTCCGCGCCGTCCTTCGCGCCGGCGAAGCTGCCGGTGGCATCCACGCCGGCATAGGCGGTCGCGGCCGCCCCGTAGCTGTCCGGCTTCTCCGCATGCCGGATGACCATGATCGTGCTGGTCCCCATCTGGCGTCTCCCCTCCGCCTGCCTGCCCCGCCCGTCAGCGACCGAGCGCGGCCATGACCTCCTCCACCGTCTCCCGCACCGCGACGTCGTTGCGGAGGCGCAACCCAGCCATCACCAGGGAGGCGCGCGCGCCTTCGGCGTGACGCTCGGGCGAGCGGCGGACGATCACGACCCGCTCCGGCGCCACGTAGAGCCGGCGGTTCGCAAGGTCGGTCAGGGGCACCAGGCGCAGCCCGGCGGCCATCAGCCGCTGCGCCACCGCCTCCACCGGCTCGATGCTCTGCTGCTGGACATAGGAGATGGTGTCGATCGCCGTCGCCTGGTCCACGCGGGCCACGCGCACGACCTGCGACACCGCGAGATGCACCGGCACCTCGCCGCCGCTCGGCACCAGCTCGATGAAGCGGGCGGGCTCGGCACCCGCCGGCGCACCCACGGGCGCGGCCAGCAGCGCGGCAAGGACCAGGGCGGTCAGCCGGAGACGGGCGAGCGGCATGGCGAAGCCTCCGCGGCGGGTGCGAACCGGAGGCTTGCA
Organism: Paracraurococcus ruber; assembly: GCF_004353985.1. Classification (GTDB taxonomy): domain Bacteria; phylum Pseudomonadota; class Alphaproteobacteria; order Acetobacterales; family Acetobacteraceae; genus Paracraurococcus; species Paracraurococcus ruber. The sequence continues at coordinate 17,510 of NZ_SMOA01000081.1, forward strand.
CGCGCCGCCGCCTGCCACAACCGCAGCCTGCCGGCATCGGCCGGGATCAGCCGCGGTGGCAGCCCGTCGCCGGATGGGCCGGACAGGGCCGCGAGGAATGTTCCTGCACCGGGCCGAGCGGCGCCCGCACGGACCCGCCTGCGCCGCGGCCGCGGGCCCTGTGGCGGCAATCGGCCCTGCGAAGCGATGCCCCGTGGCGACACGTGCCGGCGGCGACAGGCACCGACGGGCCGCACTGCACGCACGCTCACGGGCCGGGCCGGGCGGCGTCCTGGACCTCCGGCCCGGCCATCGCCGCCACCCGGTCCTGCAGCAGCGCCCGCGCCTGCGGCAGCCCGCCCGGCCGGTCGCCGAGGACATCGCGGGCGAGGAAATGCCCGGTCAGCCGCAGGCCGGCCAGCCACTCCGCCGGCCCCTCCCCGCCCCATTGCCCCAGCAGGTAGCGCGGCAGCGGCAGCAGCCGGTGCCGCCAGGGCTCGCCGGCGGCGGCGCTGACGGCGCGGCCGGTGCGGGGCGACACCCAGACCAGGTCGTCCGCCGCACCCGTGACGGCGCAGCGCGCGAGGTCCAGGCCGTAGCCCAGCTCGGCCAGCAGCGCCGCTTCCCAGCGGACCAGGTCGGGCAGCAGCGCCGCCGCACCCTCCCCCAGGCGCGCGACCAGGGAGAGCAGGCCCTGGAAGCAGCGAGGATAGGGCTCGCGCTCCGGCAGCGCGGCCTCCGCCACCGCGCAGGCGGCATTCAGCAGGGCCAGCGCCAGCGGGTCGTCCAGCGCCAGCGCCGCGGCCGGGTGCACCAGCTCGCCGGTCAGGCTGCCGAGCTGCTCGGCCAGCCGCGCCACCCAGCGCGCCTCCACGAGGTTGCCGCGCTGCCAGACCGGTGCCTGGGCGCGGGAGGCGCCGCCGCGGGCCAGCCCGGCATGCCGTCCCTGCGCCTCCGTCAGCAGCGAGACCACCGCGCCGCTCTCGCCGAGCGGGCGGGCGTCCAGCACGATGGCGGGGCCCTGCCATTCCATGGCCGCAGCATATGGGGTGGCGGGAACGGAAAGCGAAATACGGCCGGCGATGCCGCCGTCGCGCCCCGCGCCGATCCGGCCTACACCACGGCCGATGCCCCAGGACGACGACGAGGACGAGGAGGCCGGCCCGCCCGGCCTGCCCCCCGGCACCCCCTTCTACATGACGCCCGGCGGCGCCGCCGCGCTGGCGGCGGAGCTGCGGCGCCTGTGGTCCGAGGAGCGGCCGAAGGTGGTGGAGGTGGTGAGCTGGGCGGCCGGCCTCGGCGACCGGTCGGAGAATGCCGACTACCAGTATGGCAAGCGCCGGCTCCGCGAGATCGACCGCCGCGTCCGCTTCCTGCGCAAGCGGCTGGAGCGGGTGCAGGTGGTGGACCCCTCCGCGCAGGCCAAGCGCGACCAGGTCTTCTTCGGCGCCACCGTCACCTATGCGCGGGAGGATGACCGGGAAGTCACGGTGACGATCGTCGGCGTGGACGAGGCGGACAGCGCCGCCGGCCGGATCTCCTGGGTCTCGCCGGTGGCGCGCACCCTGCTCGGGAAGCGCGTCGGCGACCTCGTCACCCTGCGCACGCCGCAGGGCAGCGAGCAGATCGAGGTGGTGGCGATCGCCTATCCCGCGGCCTGACGACCCGGGCGCGGCGGCGGCCGCGATGGCCGCGGGCGACGCCGCATGCATCCCGCCGACGCGCGCCGGCAGGACACCCGCGCGGCACGGCGCAGGCACGCAACGGACCGCCGCCGCCGGCGTTGGCGCCGGATGAGCGAAGCGCCCGCCCGCCCCACCCCGCCCCGCTTCCAGGATCATGGGGCGGCCGCACTGCCCGCCGTGACGCTGGACACCTACAATGCCGAGCTGCGGACGCCGGACGGCTTCCTCGGCGACCGCGCCAGCAGCCGCGCCTTCCGCGCCATCCTGGAGGATTGGCGGAAGACCCTGCGGGCCGCCGGCCAGGCGGACCCGTTGGGCGAGGCGAAGAGCGCCGACATTCCCCGCAAGCGGCTGGACGAGCTGCTGGCGGACGGCGCGCCGGAGGTGGCCGGCCTAGTCCACAGCGTGGTGGAGGAATTCGCCCAGAACCTCGCCGCCGTGCTGCGCGCCCTGCTGCAGGAGAAGGACTGGCAGGGCACCGAGCGGATCGTCATCGGCGGCGGCATGCGCGGCAACCGGGTGGGGGAGCTGGCGATCGGCCGCGCCGCCATGCTGCTGCGGGCGGAGAAGGTGGAGGTGGACCTGGTCCCGATCCGCCACGACCCGGACGAGGCGGGGATGATCGGCGTCGTCCATCTCGCCCCGCCCTGGATCTTCAAGGGGCACGACGCCGTCCTGGCGGTAGATATCGGCGGATCGAACATCCGCGCCGGCCTCGTCCGGCCGCACCTGAAGAAGGCCCCCGACCTGTCCGAGGCCTGCATGTGGGAATGCGAGATCTGGCAGCACCGCGCCGACAGGCCGGCGCGGGAGGCGGCGATCGACCGGCTCTGCGCCATGATGCTCGACCTGGTCCGCAAGGCGGAGAAGCGCGACCTGCACCTCGCCCCCTTCATCGGCGTGGGCTGCCCCGGCCAGATCGAGCCGGATGGCAGCATCGCCGCCGGCGCGCAGAACCTGCCCGGCAATTGGGAGAGCAGCCGCTTCAACCTGCCGCAGCGCCTGCGCAACGCCCTGCCGGAGATCGACGGCCACGAGACGGTGGTGGTCATGCACAACGACGCGGTGGTGCAGGGCCTCAGCCAGATCCCCTGGATGGGCGACGTGACGCGCTGGGGCGTGCTCACCATCGGCACCGGCCTGGGCAATGCCCGCTTCACCAACCGGCCGCGCTGAGGCGGGCCTGCAGGCGGCCGCGACGCGTCCCGGCGGGCCCTCCCCTCGCATGGCGGTGCCGCGGCCCCGTCATGCGGCCGGCATCGGCTGCAGCCGCGTCCCGGGCTGGCCCCGGCATGGCGCGCCGGCCTGCCGCCGGTTCCCGTGCGGCCCCGTCGGATGCCGGGCCGCCGCGCGGCGTGCCTCCCCCCGCAGGCAGGGACCTGTGGCGGATCGGCGTCCGGCCGGGGATGCGATCAGGCCCGCGGCACCGCTTGCCAGCCCGCACGGCGCGGCGGACAAACCGCTGCGGGGCGATGGATGCGGGGCCGGGGCATGATGCGGGACGGGGCGGGCAGGATGGATGAGGCGCCGGAGGCCATCCTCGCCGCGCTGGACCGCGACGCCCGGCGGATCGAGACGCCCTGCGGCGCGGGCCGCATGGCCTGGCGGGTCTGGGGGCCGGCGGACGAGGATGCCGCGCCGCTCGTGCTGTTCCATGGCGGCAGCGGGTCCTGGCGGCACTGGGCCCGCAACATCCTGCCGCTCGCGCGGCACCGGCTGGTGGTCTGCCCGGACCTGCCGGGCCTGGGCGAGAGCGCCCTGCCGCCACCGGCCGACACGCCCGCGCCGGTCGCGGCGGTGGTGCGGGCCGGCCTCGCCGACATCCTTGGCCCCGGCCGGCGCTACGACCTCTGCGGCTTCTCCTTCGGCGCCCTGCTCGCCGGCCATGTCGCGGCCCAGGCGGGGGAGGAGCTGCGCAGCGTCACCCTGGTCGGCGCCGGCGCGCTCGGCCTGCGGCGGCAGGTGACGGAGCTGGTCAAGGTCCGCAGCGTGGCGGGCGAGGCACGCCTCGCCGCGCATCGGCACAACCTCGCCAGCCTGATGTTCGCCGATGCGCACAACATCGATGCGCTCGCCCTGGCGATCCAGGAAGCCAACACCCAGGCCGCCCGGTTCAAGAGCCGCGGCTTCGCCAGCAGCACCTCGCTGAAGGACGCCATCGCCAGGGCGCGCTGCCCGGTGGCGCTGCTCTACGGGGAGCGGGACGCGATCGCCTGGCCGGAGCTCGAGCTGCGCTTCCAGGCGCTGCGGGAGGTGCAGCCGGAGGCCTGGACGGGCGTCATCCCCGGCGCCGGCCACTGGGTGGCCTATGAGGCCGCCGAGGCGTTCAACGCCGTCCTGCTCGACATGCTGCGCCGGCGCATCGGCTTGTAGCGGCCGGCCCGGCCATGGCATGAGCCGCGCCGGGAGGGACAGGGACCATGGGCCGATCGCGGGGAACGGGGCGGCGTGCGCTGCTGGCGGCGGGGCTGGGCGGGCTGGCGCTGCCGGCGCGGGCCGACTGGGCGCCGCCGCGGCAGGTGCGGCTGGTGGTCCCCTTCCCGCCCGGCGGCGGCGCCGACACCACGGCGCGGCTCTTCGCCCCGGTCTTCCAGGGCATGCTCGGCCAGCCGGTGGTGGTGGAGAACCGGGCCGGCGCCGGCGGCACCATCGGCGCGCAGGAAGCCGCGCGCAGCGCGCCGGACGGCACGACGCTGCTGGTCGATGCCGCCAACCAGGCGGTCGCCCCCTTCATCTTCCGCAACCTCGCCTTCGACTACGCCACCGCCTTCACCCCGGTCAGCCGGGTCACCGTCTATCCGCTGGTGCTCGTGGTGCGGCCGGAAAGCCCCCTCCGCAGCCTGGCGGCACTGCTGGACCGGGCACGGGCGCAGCCGGGCCGGCTGACCTACTCCTCCTCGGGCAACGCGGTGTCCAACCACATCGCCATGGCGGTGCTGGCCAGCCGCGCCCGGGTGGAGCTGATCCATGCGCCCTATCGCGGCGGTGGGCCGGCGCTACAGGCGGTGCTGGCCGGCGATGTCGATCTCGGCTTCGCCACCGTCGCCTCCGCCGCCGCGCTGGTGCAGGACGGGCGGCTGCGGGCGCTGGCGGTGTCCACCGCCACCCGGGTCGCGGCACTGCCGGAGGTGGCAACGGTCGCCGAGCAGGGCTTCCCGGGCTTCGACCAGGCGGAGTGGAACGGCCTCTACGGCCCGGCCGGGCTGCCGGAGGCGGCGGTGGCGCGGCTGCATGCCGCCTGCCAGGCGGCGCTGGCCGATGTCGCCGTGCAGCAGCGGCTGGCGGCGCTGGGCGCCATCGGCCTGGGCAGCGCGCCGGCGGAATTCGCCGCCTATCTGCGGCAGGAACGGGAAGCGATGGCAGCGCTGGTGCGAGAGGCCCGCATCACCGTGGATTGACGCCGCCCGCGCAGTCCGGGCGCCCGCCGGCGGCGCGCGGCCCGGCGCGATGGCGGCGCGGCGCGGGGCCGCCCCCCGATCGGGACGCGAGGGCGGCGCAGCCTTC
>NZ_SMOA01000082.1 GCF_004353985.1 Paracraurococcus ruber
ACAACGTGACGATGGACGTGGAACTCATCGCGCCGATCGCCATGGACCAGGGGCTCCGCTTCGCCATCCGCGAGGGCGGCCGCACCGTCGGCGCCGGCGTCGTCGCCGAGATCGTGAAGTAAGCCTCGAACGCAAGGTTGGGTCCGTCTCCCATGGACAGCCAGAATATTCGCATCCGCCTCAAGGCGTTCGATCACCGCGTGCTGGACGGCAGCACGCGGGAGATCGTCAACACCGCGAAGCGGACGGGCGCACGGGTGCGCGGGCCCATCCCGCTGCCGACGGAGATCGAGCGTTTCACCGTCAACCGCTCGCCGCATGTCGACAAGAAGTCGCGCGAGCAGTTCGAGATCCGCACGCATCGCCGCCTGCTGGACATCGTCGACCCCACCCCGCAGACCGTGGACGCGCTGATGAAGCTCGACCTGGCCGCGGGCGTGGACGTCGAGATCAAGCTCTGAGCGGCGGGGGGAGTAGCTAGCCATGGCCGCCAAGACCGGCCGCACCGGCCTGATCGCCAGGAAGCTGGGCATGACCCGGCTGTTCAACGATGACGGCAGCACGGTGCCGGTCACCGTCCTGCATCTGGACGACGTGCGCGTGATCGCCCAGCGGATTGCGGAGAAGGACGGTTACGACGCCGTCCAGATCGGCATCGGCAAGGCGAAGCCGAAGAACGTGACGCGGGCCAACCGCGGCCACTACGCCAAGGCCGGCGTCGAGGCGCCGCTGAAGGTCGTGGAGTTCCGGGTGGGCGCCGATGCGGCGGTCGATCCGGGCGCGCGGCTGACCGCGGCCCACTTCGCCAAGGGCCAGAAGGTGGACGTCACCGGCGTCACCAAGGGCAAGGGCTTCGCCGGCGCGATGAAGCGCTGGAACTTCGCGGGCCTTGAGGCCTCGCACGGCGTGTCCATCAGCCACCGCTCGCACGGCTCCACCGGCAACCGCCAGGATCCGGGCAAGACCTTCAAGAACAAGAAGATGGCTGGCCATCTCGGCGTCGAGCGCGTCACCACCCAGAACCTGGAAGTGGCGGGCCATGACCTCGAGAAGGGGCTGCTGCTGATCAAGGGGGCCATTCCGGGCTCGAAGGGCGGCTACGTGCTGGTGCGGGACGCGGTGAAGCGCGCGCGCCATGCCGATGCGCCGTTCCCCGCCGGCCTCGCCTCCTGAGGATAGAGAACGATGCAGGTTCCGGTCATCACGCTGGATAACGGCTCGGCAGGCGAGATCGAGCTGCCGGAGGCGATCTTCGCCGCCCAGCCCCGCCCCGACATCATGGCGCGCGTCGTGCATTGGCAGCTGGCGAAGCGCCGTGCCGGCACGCACAAGGTCAAGGGGATGGGCGAGGTCTCCGGCACGACCAAGAAGCCCTATCGCCAGAAGGGCACGGGCAATGCCCGCCAGGGCTCGCTGCGCGCGCCGCAGTTCCGCACCGGCGGCGTCGTGCACGGCCCGGTCGTGCGCGACCACGGTTATTCGCTGAACAAGAAGGTCCGCCGGCTCGGCCTGATCTCCGCGCTCAGCCAAAAGGCGGCCGAGGGCAAGCTGGTGGTGCTCGAGACGGCCTCGGCCGGCGAGACTCCGAAGACCGGCGCCCTGGCGAAGCAGGTGAAGGCGCTGGGCTGGAAGTCCGCGCTGGTGGTGGATGCGTCGGTGGATGAAGGCTTCGGCCGCGTCGCCCGCAACCTGCCGAACCTGCAGGTGCTGCCGACTGTGGGCGCCAATGTCTACGACATCCTGAAGTACGACGTGCTCGCGCTGACCCGCGCCGGCGTCGAGGCCCTGAAGGAGCGCCTGGCATGAGCGAGGCCACGACGCGCCCGCTCCTCTCGAAGGAGCGGATGTACCAGACCATCCTGGCGCCGCTGGTGACGGAGAAGGCGACCGCCCTCTCCGAGCAGAACCAGGTGGTCTTCCGCGTGCCGCTTGAGGCGACGAAGCCCGAGATCAAGGCGGCGGTCGAGGGCCTGTTCGGCGTGAAGGTGCTGGCGGTCAACACCCTTGTCGTGAAGGGCAAGACCAAGCGCTTCAAGGGCCGCCCGGGCCAGCGTTCGGACTGGAAGAAGGCGATGGTGAAGCTGGCCGAGGGCCAGAGCATCGACCTCACGACGGGACTCGCGTGACGCCATGGCGCTGAAGAACTTCAACCCGGTCACCCCGAGCCTGCGCGGCACCATCCTGGTGAAGCGCGACGAGCTCTGGAAGGGCGCGCCGGTCAAGCAGCTGACCGAGGGCAAGCATTCCTCGGGTGGCCGCAACAACCATGGCCGCATCACCGTCCGGTTCCGCGGCGGCGGGCACAAGCAGTCCTACCGCGTGGTGGACTTCAAGCGCCGCGCCAAGTTCGGCGTGCCTGCGACGGTGGAGCGGATCGAGTACGACCCGAACCGCACCGCCTGGATCGCCCTGCTGAAGTACCAGGACGGTGAGCTGGCCTACATCATCGCGCCGCAGCGGCTGAAGGCCGGCGACACGGTGCTGGCGGCCGAGCGGGCCGACATCAAGCCGGGCAATGCCATGCCGATGGCTGCCATCCCGGTCGGCACCATCATCCACTGCGTGGAGATGAAGCCGGGCGCCGGCGGCAAGATCGCGCGGTCGGCGGGCACCTATGTCCAGCTGGTCGGCAAGGATGCCGGCTATGCCCAGATCAAGCTGATGTCCGGCGAGCTGCGGACCGTGCGCGCCGAGTGCATGGCGACGATCGGCGCGGTATCCAACCCGGACAACAGCAACCAGCAGATCGGCAAGGCCGGTCGCTCCCGCTGGCTCGGGCGCAAGCCGCACAACCGCGGTGTCGTGATGAACCCGGTCGACCACCCGCATGGCGGTGGTGAGGGCCGGACCAGCGGTGGCCGCCATCCGGTGACCCCCTGGGGCAAGCCGACCAAGGGTGCGAAGACGCGCAACAACAAGCGGACCGACCGGCTCATCGTCCGGCGCCGCCACGCGACGAAGGGCTGATCGCGATGCCGCGCAGCGTATGGAAGGGGCCGTTCGTCGACGGCTACCTGCTCAACAAGGCGGAGGCCGCGCGTGCCTCGACGCGCAACGAGGTCATCAAGATCTGGTCGCGTCGCAGCACCATCCTGCCGCAGTTCGTCGGCCTGACCTTCGGGGTCTACAACGGGAAGAAGTTCATCCCGGTGCAGGTCTCGGAGAACATGGTCGGCCACAAGTTCGGCGAATTCTCGCCGACGCGCACCTTCTCGGGGCACAGCTCCGACAAGAAGGCGAAGCGGGGCTGATGCGATGAGCAAGCCGAAGCACGAGCGCTCGCTCGCCGAGACCGAGGCGCAGGCGGTCCTGCGCAACATCCGGGTCAGCCCGCGCAAGCTGAGCCTGGCCGCGGGCCTGATCCGCGGCCGCCGCGCGCAGGATGCGATCGCCACGCTGACCTTCAGCAAGCGCCGCATTGCCCAGACCGTGAAGAAGACGCTGGAAAGCGCGATCGCCAATGCGGAGAACAACCACCAGCTGGACGTCGACCAGCTGGTGGTGGCCCGCGTCGAGGTCGGCCGCAGCCAGGTGATGAAGCGCTTCCATGCCCGCGGCCGCGGCCGCGCGGCGCGCGTCGAGAAGTGGTTCAGCCACCTGACGATCGTGGTCGCCGAACAGCAGGCGGTGGCGCCGGCCCAGCAGGAGGCCGCATAACATGGGTCACAAAGTCAATCCGATCGGCTTCCGGCTCGGCATCAACCGGACCTGGGACAGCCGCTGGTTCGCCGGCGACGACTACGCCAAGCTGCTGCACGAGGATCTGAAGCTGCGCGAGACGCTGCGCACCCGCCTGAAGGGCGCGGGCGTCAGCCGCGTGGTGATCGAGCGCCCGGCGAAGAAGCCGCGGGTGACGATCCATGCCGCGCGCCCCGGTGTCGTCATCGGCAAGAAGGGCGCCGACATCGAGAACCTGCGCCGCGACATGGCGAAGCTGGCCGGCGCCGAGGTCTCGCTGAACATCGTCGAGATCCGCAAGCCGGAGATCGACGCGACGCTGGTGGCCGAGAACATCGCCCAGCAGCTGGAACGCCGGGTGGCCTTCCGCCGCGCGATGAAGCGCGCGGTGCAGTCCGCCATGCGCCTCGGCGCCGGCGGCATCCGGATCAACTGCGGCGGCCGCCTCGGCGGCGCCGAGATCGCCCGGATGGAATGGTACCGCGAAGGGCGCGTGCCGCTGCACACGCTGCGCGCGGATATCGACTACGGCACGGCGACCGCGAAGACGACCTACGGGACCTGCGGCGTGAAGGTCTGGATCTTCAAGGGTGAGATCCTGGCGCACGACCCGATGGCGCAGGACCGGCGCGCGGCCGAACAGGCCCCGCAGCGCTGAGGTGACGTGACATGCTGCAACCGAAGCGCACCAAGTTCCGCAAGGCCCACAAGGGCCGCATCCATGGCTTGGCGAAGGGCGGCTTCACGCTGTCCTTCGGCGGCTACGGCCTGAAGGCGCTGGAGCCGGAGCGGGTGACCGCCCGGCAGATCGAGGCGGCGCGCCGCGCGATCACCCGCGCCATGAAGCGCCAGGGCCGCGTCTGGATCCGCATCTTCCCGGACGTCCCGGTCTCGACCAAGCCGGCCGAGGTCCGCATGGGCTCCGGCAAGGGGTCGCCCGAATACTGGGTGGCGCGGATCAAGCCGGGCCGGATCATGTTCGAGATTGACGGCGTGCCGGTCGATACGGCGCGGGAAGCGCTGACGCTCGGCGCCGCCAAACTGCCGATCAAGACCAAGATCGTCCAGCGCCTCGGCGCGGAGGCTTGATAGAATGACTAAGATCGCCGATATCCGGGCGAAGACCGCGGATGAGCTGCAGACGCAGCTCCTGGACCTCCGGAAGGAGCAGTTCAATCTGCGGTTCCAGCGCGCGACCGGGCAACTCGAGGCCACGGGGCGCATCCGCGTGGTGCGCCGCGACATCGCCCGCATCAAATTCGTCCTGTCCGAGCGGAAGCGCTCGGCAGCCCAGCAATCCAAGGCTTAAGGGGAGACCGGCGGCAATGCCGAAGCGAGTCCTCACGGGCCGGGTGGTCAGCGACAAGATGGACAAGACGGTCACCGTCCTTGTCGAACGTCGCGTGATGCATCCGCTCTACAAGAAGTTCATCCGGCGCTCGAAGAAGTACGCGGCGCATGACGAAGCCAACCTGTGCAAGGAAGGCGACGTCGTGGCGATCGAGGAATGCGCGCCGATCTCCAAGCGCAAGGCCTGGCAGGTCGTGCAGCGCAACGGCCAGCCGCTGGCGGAAGCGCCGGCTGAGGCGGTGTCGGCATGATCGGCGTCGAGGCGAACCTGGACGTGGCCGACAACTCCGGCGCGCGTCGGGTCCAGTGCATCAAGGTGCTTGGCGGCTCCAAGCGGAAGACCGCGAGCGTCGGCGACGTGATCGTCGTCTCCGTGAAGGAGGCGATCCCGCGCGCCAAGGTGAAGAAGGGCGAGGTGCATCGCGCCGTCATCGTCCGCACCGCCTATCCGGTGCGGCGCATCGACGGCACGGCGATCCGCTTCGACAACAACGCCGCGGTGCTGATCAACAAGCAGGGCGAGCCGATCGGCACCCGCATTTTCGGCCCCGTGGTGCGCGAGCTGCGCGCGCGGCGCTACATGAAGATCATCTCGCTGGCGCCGGAGGTCCTGTAAGGCCATGGCCGCGAAGATCAAGAAGGGCGACCGCGTCCAGGTCCTGACGGGCCGGGACAAGGGCAAGCGCGGCGAGGTCATCGCCGTGATGCCGACCGAGAGCCGTGCCCTGGTGCAGGGCGTGAACCTGGTGAAGCGCCACCAGAAGCCGCAGGGCATGAGCCAGCCCGGCGGCATCACCGAGAAAGAGGCGCCGATCCACCTGTCCAACCTGGCGCTGATCGACCCGAAGTCCGACAAGCCGGCCCGCGTGGGCTTCCGGCTGCTCGAGGACGGGAAGAAGGTGCGCGTGGCGAAGCCCTCGGGCGAGGTGCTTGACGCATGAGCGACACGAAGAAGAAGCCGGGCGGCAAGCCCGACGCGGCGAAGCGCGAGGGCGGCGAGGGCCGGGTGCAGGCGGTGGCGGCGAAGGCCGGCAAGGCTGCCGCATCCCCGCCCGAGAAGCCCCGGCTGGCGCAGTACTACGCCGAGGTGGTCCGCGCCGAGCTCCAGAAGGAGTTCGGCTACAAGAACCACATGCAGGTGCCGAAGCTCGAGAAGATCGTCATCAACATGGGCGTGGGCGAGGCGGCGGGCGACCAGAAGAAGCTCGACGCCGCCGTGGCCGACCTGACGGCGATCGCCGGCCAGAAGCCGGTGCGCACCAAGGCGAAGAAGGCGATCGCGGGCTTCAAGATCCGCGAAGGCCAGGCGATCGGCTGCAAGGTGACGCTGCGCAAGGCGCGGATGTACGAGTTCCTGGACCGGCTGGTGACCATCGCCCTGCCGCGCGTCCGGGACTTCCGCGGCATCCCGGGCAACCGGGGCTTCGACGGCCGGGGCAACTACGCCATGGGCCTGAAGGAGCAGATCGTGTTCCCCGAGATCAACTACGACCGGGTGGACACGGTGCGCGGGATGGACATCCAGTTCGTCACCACGGCGAAGACCGACAAGGAAGCGAAGGCGCTGCTGAAGGCGTTCCAGCTTCCTTTCCAGAACTGATCTTGGAAGACCGCCCGCGGCATGCCGCGGGAGCAGGTTCCGGAGGATAGACACCGCATGGCCAAGACTTCGGCAGTCGAGAAGAACAAGCGCCGCGCGAAGCTGTCTGCGACGCATGCGTCGAAGCGTGCTGCGCTGAAGGGTATCGTGATGGACCGCACCCTCCCGGTGGAGGAGCGGTTCGACGCGACCCTCAAGCTCGCCCAGCTGCCGCGCAACGGCGCCAAGGTGCGCGTGCGCCTGCGCTGCGAACTCACCGGCCGCCCGCGCGGCAACTACCGCAAGTTCAAGCTCAGCCGGAACATGCTGCGGGAGCTGGCCAATACCGGCCAGATCCCCGGCCTGACCAAGGCGAGCTGGTAACAGGAGGGCAGGCCATGTCGCTGTCCGATCCTCTGGGTGACATGCTCACCCGCATCCGCAACGCCCAGCGGGCCCGGCAGACGCGCTGCGTCGCCCCGGCCAGCCGGCTGCGGACCGATGTCCTGGATGTGCTGAAGCGCGAAGGCTACATCCGCGCCTGGCGCGTCGAGGAGCTGCGCCCCGGCGTCCGCAACATCGAGATCGAGCTGAAGTATTCCGAAGGCGAGCCGGCGATCAAGGAGATCACCCGCGTCTCCAAGCCGGGCCGCCGGGTCTACTCCAAGATCCGGGAGCTGCCGAAGTTCTACAACGGGCTCGGCATCTCCATCCTGTCGACGCCCCGCGGGGTGATGAGCGACAACGAGGCCCGCGCCGCCAATGTCGGCGGCGAAGTCCTCTGCCGCGTGTTCTGAGGGAGGGAGAAGCGATGTCGCGCGTCGGCAAGTATCCCGTCCCGGTCCCGGCCGGCGTCCAGGTGGCGCTGCAGGGCCGCACCATCGTGGCGAAGGGCAAGAACGGCGAGCTCAAGCTTGACCTCACCGACGAGGTGGAAGTCGAGGTCGAGGCGAGCCAGGTGGCGGTGAAGCCGCGGCGGGACGACCGCCGCAGCCGCACCATGTGGGGCACCACCCGCAGCCTGATCAACGGCATGGTCACCGGCGTGTCCACGGGCTTCACCAAGTCCATGGAGATCACCGGCACCGGCTACCGCGCCGCGGTACAGGGCAAGGACCTGGTCCTCAACCTCGGCTACAGCCATGAGGTGCGGTACCCGATCCCGGCCGGCATCACCATCGTCTGCGAGCGTCCGACCGCCATCAAGGTGAGCGGCGCCGACAAGCAGCGGGTGGGCCAAGTGGCCGCCGAGATCCGCGCCTATCGCGGCCCCGAGCCCTACAAGGGCAAGGGCGTCCGCTACACCGATGAGCAGATCCTCCGGAAGGAGGGTAAGAAGAAGTAATGGCCGACAAGCTCGCATTGCAGCAGCGCCGCCGGTCCCGGCTGCGCTACCAGCTGAAGCTGAAGTCCGGCGGGCGGCCTCGGCTGTCCGTGTTCCGCTCCGGGCGGCACATCTACGCGCAGGTGATCGACGACGCGCAGGGCCGCACCCTCGCCGCGGCCTCGACGCTCGAGAAGGAGCTGCGCGACAGCCTGAAGACCGGGGCGGACCGGGACGCCGCGACGGTGGTGGGCAAGCGCCTGGCCGAACGGGCGATCGCCGCCGGCGTCACCGCCGTGGTCTTCGACCGCGGGCCCTATCTTTACCATGGCCGGGTCAAGGCCCTGGCGGACGGCGCCCGTGAGGGCGGCCTGTCGTTCTGAGGATCGGATAGATGGCACGTCAACCTCACGGCGGTGGCGGCGGCGAGCATGGCGGCGAGGGCGGTGACCGCCGTCGCGGCCGCGGCCGCGACCGCGAGCGGGAGAACCGGCAGGAGCGGCAGGACGGCGACGAGCTGAAGGACAAGCTCGTCACCATCAACCGCGTCGCCAAGGTGGTGAAGGGCGGCCGGCGCTTCAGCTTCGCCGCCCTGGTCGTGGTCGGCGACCAGAAGGGCCGGGTCGGCTGGGGCGCCGGCAAGGCGCGCGAGGTGCCGGAGGCGATCCGCAAGGCGACCGAGCAGGCGAAGCGGACCATGATCCGCGTGCCGATGCGGGAAGGTCGGACGCTGCATCACGACGTGATCGGCGAGTTCGGCGCCGGCCGCGTGGTCCTGCGCTCGGCCCCCGCCGGCACCGGCATCATCGCCGGCGGCCCGATGCGCGCGATCTTCGAGACGCTGGGCATGGGCGACGTCGTGGCCAAGTGCCTTGGCTCGACCAACCCGCACAACATGATCAAGGCGACCTTCGCGGCGCTCACGCGCTCGACCAGCCCGCGGGCGGTCGCCTCGCGGCGCGGCAAGAAGGTCTCCGACCTGCTCGGCCCGCGCAAGGACGCTGCGCCGGCCGAGGCCGCGGCGGCGGAGGCCCCGAATGTCTGACAAGAAGACCGTGAAGGTGACCCAGACCGGGTCGCCGATCGGCCGCAAGCCGGGCCAGCGGGAAACGCTGATCGGCCTCGGCCTCAACAAGATGCACCGCTCGCGGGAGCTGGAGGACACTCCGGCCGTCCGCGGCATGATCCGGAAGGTCGCCCACCTGATCAAGGTGGACGAAACCCCGGGCCAGGGTGGGTGAGATGAAGCTGAACGAGATCCGGGACAATCCCGGCGCGCGCTACAAGTCCAAGCGGCTCGGCCGGGGCATCGGCTCCGGCAAGGGCAAGACCTCGGGCAAGGGCGTGAAGGGCCAGAAGGCGCGCGAAGGCGTGGCGCTGAACGGGTTCGAGGGCGGCCAGCTCCCGATCTACCGGCGTCTGCCGAAGCGCGGCTTCGTGAACATCTTCCGCAAGGAATATGCCCCGCTGAACCTCGGCGCGCTGGACAAGGCGATCGAGGCCGGCCGGCTTCCGGCCGGGGAGCCGATCGACGAGGCGAAGCTGCGCGAGGCGGGCGTGGTCCGCACCGGGGCCAAGCTGGCGGGTGTCCGCCTGCTCGGCCATGGCGCGATCAGCCGGGCGGTGACCATCACCGTCTCCGGCGCCAGCGCCTCGGCCATCGCCGCGGTGCAGGCCGCCGGCGGCACGGTGACGCTGCTGAACCCGCCGGACGAGGCCCCGGCCGAAGGCTGAGGGTCTGCCGCCCGCGAGGCGGCGCCTGGGACACGGCCGCGCCGGACTGACCCCGTTCAGCCCGGCGCGGCCTTTTTCATGGTCCGGCCCGCGCCGGAAGGCCATCCGGCGGATGGCGTTCACCCCGGGCGCGATCCGCTGTAGACATGGCATCCTGGCTGCGGCGACACCGCCGGGGGCGCCCGGAGGGGGACGCCCGGCGGGCCTGCCCCGGTCCTCTGGAGGGTACGCAATCCCATGGCCTCCGCCGCCGAACAGCTCGCGGCCAACCTGAACCTCGGCGTCCTCTCGAAGGCCACCGAGCTCAAGAAGCGCATCTGGTTCACCCTGGGCGCGCTGATCGTCTACCGGCTCGGCACCTATGTGCCCGTCCCGGGCGTGGATGCCGCCGTGATGGGCGAGATCCTGGCCCAGCACGGGGGCGGCATCCTCGGCATGTTCGACATGTTCACCGGCGGCGCCCTCGGGCGCATGACGGTGTTCGCGCTGAACATCATGCCCTACATCTCGGCCAGCATCATCATCCAGCTGATGTCGGCCGCCGTCCCGAGCCTCGAGACCCTGAAGAAGGAAGGCGAGGCGGGCCGCAAGAAGCTGAACCAGTACACCCGCTACCTCACGGTCTTCATCGCCATCTTCCAGGCCTGGGGCATCGCCATCGGGCTGGAGAGCATGCGTGGCGCCTTCGGCGCGGCGGTGCACGACCCCGGCTGGTTCTTCCGGCTCTCCTGCGTCATCACCCTGGTCGGCGGGACGATGTTCCTGATGTGGCTGGGCGAGCAGATCACCGCCCGCGGCGTTGGCAACGGCATCTCGCTGATCATCTTCGCCGGCATCGTCGCCAACCTGCCGCATGCCCTGGTCTCGACGCTCGAGCTCGGGCGGACCGGCGCTCTGTCCACCTTCTTCATCATCTTCTTCCTGCTGGTGGCGCTGCTGGTCATCGCCCTGGTGGTGTTCATCGAGCGGGCGCAGCGGCGCATCCCGGTGCAGTACCCGAAGCGCCAGGTCGGCAACCGGATGTTCGGCGGGGAAGCGACCCACCTGCCGCTGAAGCTCAACACCGCCGGCGTGATCCCGCCGATCTTCGCCTCCTCGCTGCTCCTGCTGCCGGCGACCGTCGCCGGCTTCAGCACCGACCCGTCGCAGGAGGGCTGGCTGCAGACCATCGCCAATGCGCTGGCGCATGGGCAGCCGCTCTACATGGCGATGTACATGGCGCTGATCATTTTCTTCGCCTTCTTCTACACCGCCGTGGTGTTCAACCCGGTGGAGACAGCGGACAACCTGAAGAAGTATGGCGGCTTCGTGCCGGGCATCCGCCCCGGTCAGAACACCGCCGACTATTTCGACCGGGTGCTGACCCGGCTGACCGCGGTCGGCGCCTTCTATCTCTGCCTGGTCTGCATCCTGCCGGAGATCCTCATCAGCAACTACGGCGTGCCCTTCTATTTCGGCGGCACGTCCCTGCTGATCATCGTCTCCGTCACCATGGACACGGTGGCGCAGGTCCAGTCGCACCTCTTCGCGCACCAGTATGAAGGCCTGATCCGCAAGGCGCGGCTGGGCGGCCGCGGCGCACCCCGGGCGCGCTGAGCGTCCGGGCGACGGAAGGGGCCCGGGCGCGCCCACGCGCCCAGGCCCAGGGCATGGGGGGATGGCGGGGCGGCCACAATGCCGCGCCGCCATCCGCCCTGGGATCGATGGCCTGGAGCGGCGGGCGTGTTCCGGTGAACATGCCATCTGCTGCAGCTGGGGCGGGCGGTGCGCCCGTGCCGTGTTGGACACGCGATCGCCTTGGCGGCCGCGGTTGGGAGGGGAAGACGGGCATGAACCTGATCCTGCTGGGCCCGCCGGGCGCCGGCAAAGGTACCCAGGCCAAGCGCCTGGAGGACCGCTACGGCCTGAAGCAGGTTTCGACCGGCGACATGCTGCGGGCCGAGGTGAAGTCGGGCAGCGAGATTGGCCAGCAGGCGAAGGCCATCATGGAGCGGGGCGCGCTCGTCCCCGATGCCATTATCATCGCCATGCTCGCGGCCCGCGTCTCGGCGCCCGACGTCGCCCAGGGCTTCATCCTGGACGGGTTTCCTCGCACCGTCCCGCAGGCCGAGGCGCTCGACCTCATGCTGCGGGACAAGGCGATGCCGCTGCACCACGTGATCGAGCTGAAGGTGGACGACGCCGCGCTGGTCGAGCGGATTTCCGGCCGCTACACCTGCGCCAAGTGCGGCGAAGGCTACCACGACCGCTTCAAGCAGCCGAAGGCGGCGGGCACCTGCGATGTCTGCGGCAGCACCGACTTCACCCGCCGCGCCGACGACAAGGCGGAGACGGTGGCCAGCCGGCTCGACGCCTATCACCGGCAGACCGCCCCGCTGCTGCCCTACTACGCCTCGAAGGGCATCCTGCGGGTGGTGGACGGCATGGCGGAGATGAACGAGGTGTCGCGGCAGATCGAGGCCCTGCTGGGCCCCTTGCCGCAAAAGGGTTGACGGCCTGGGGCGGCTAGCTATAGTCCGCGCCTCCCGCGGACAGGGGTGGCGAGACCGCCCTGGCCGCGCTTAGCCGTTCGTCAGTAGTCACGAAGATCACCTCGCTGGCGGGGTGTCGGGGCCCTTCGGCCCCGCCTCCTCCAGCCCCCATCAGGAGCGACGGGCTCCAGGAGCTGAGCAGTGGCGCGCATCGCCGGTGTCAACATCCCCACGAACAAGCGCGTGCCGATCTCGCTGCGCTACATCTATGGCATCGGGCCGAAGAACGCGCTCGAGATCTGCCAGGCCCTCGGCATCCCGGAGGAGCGCCGGGTCAACCAGCTGACGGATGAGGAGATCCTCCGCATCCGCGAGCTGATCGACCGCGAATACCGGGTCGAGGGCGATCTTCGCCGCGAAGTGGCGATGAACATCAAGCGGCTGATGGACATGGCCTGCTACCGCGGCCTGCGTCATCGCCGGGGCCTGCCGGTCCGCGGCCAGCGGACCCATACCAATGCCCGCACCCGCAAGGGCAAGGCCGTGCCGATCGCCGGCAAGAAGAAGGTGACGAAGTAGGATGGCCCGCGAACCCCGCGGCGGCGCCCGCGCGCCGCGCAAGAAGGAACGGAAGAACATCGCCACTGGCGTGGCGCATGTCCTGGCTTCCTTCAACAACACCATCGTCACCATCACGGACGCCCAAGGCAACGCGATCGCCTGGTCCTCCGCCGGCTCCCAGGGTTTCAAGGGCAGCCGGAAGTCCACCCCCTACGCGGCGCAGGTCGCGGCCGAGGATGCCGGCCGCAAGGCGCGCGAGCATGGGATGGAGCAGCTCGAGATCATGGTGAGCGGCCCCGGCTCGGGCCGCGAATCCGCGTTGCGTGCCCTGCAGGCGGTCGGCTTCTACGTCACCGCCATCCGGGACGTGACCCCCATCCCGCACAACGGCTGCCGCCCGCGCAAGCGTCGGCGCGTCTGAGATGCGCCTGCACCGGCCGCGCCCCAGGCGCGGCGGTGCGGGCCGCGTGTGACACGCGCCCCTTGCGGACCGCGGCGGCGAGGAGAGACAGGTGATCGAGAGGAATTGGCGGTCGCTGATTCGCCCGGAGAAGCTGGGCGTCGAGGTCGGCTCGGACCCCGAGCGCGTGGCGACCATCGTGGCCGAGCCGCTGGAGCGCGGCTTCGGCATGACGCTGGGCAATGCGCTGCGCCGCGTGCTGCTGTCCTCGCTGCAGGGCGCGGCGGTGACCGCGCTGCGTATCGACGGCGTGCTGCATGAGTTCAGCAGCATCCAGGGCGTGCGGGAGGACGTGACCGACCTCGTCCTCAACGTGAAGCAGCTGGCCATCCGGATGCAGGGGGAGGGGCCGAAGCGCCTCCAGCTCACCGCGACCGGCCCGGGCGAGGTGACCGCCGGCCAGATCCAGACCACCGGCGACATCGAGATCTCGAACCCCGACCTGGTGCTCTGCACGCTCGACGACGGCGCCAAGCTGTCGATGGAGCTGACGGTGAACACCGGCAAGGGCTATGTCCCGGCCTCGATGAACCGGCCGGAGGATGCGCCGATCGGCCTGATCCCGGTGGACGCCATCTATTCCCCGGTGCGCCGCGTGGCATACCGGGTGGAGCCGACGCGCGTCGGCCAGGTGACGGACTACGACAAGCTGGTCCTCAGCCTGGAGACCAACGGCACCGTGGCGCCCGAGGATGCGGTGGCACTGGCCGCCCGCATCCTGCAGGACCAGCTGCAGCTCTTCATCAACTTCGACGAGCCGCGCGAGCGCAAGGTGGAGGAGGAGCGGGACGACCTGCCCTTCAACCGCAACCTGCTGCGCAAGGTCGATGAGCTGGAGCTGTCGGTCCGCTCGGCGAACTGCCTGAAGAACGACAATATCGTCTATATCGGCGATCTGGTGCAGAAGACGGAGCAGGAGATGCTCCGCACCCCGAATTTCGGCCGCAAGTCGCTGAACGAGATCAAGGAGGTGCTCGCCTCCATGGGCCTCGGTCTCGGCATGACCGTCACCGGCTGGCCGCCGGAGAACATCGAGGACCTGGCCAAGAAGCTGGAAGAGCCGTTCTGAGCCCGGCGATACTCTAGGAACACACGATCATGCGTCACGGTATGGCCGGCCGTAAGCTCGGCGTCACCTCCACCCACCGGCTCGCCATGTTCCGCAACATGGCGACCAGCCTGCTGAAGCACGAGCAGATCACCACCACACTGCCGAAGGCGAAGGAGCTGCGCCCCTACGTGGAGCGCATCATCACCCTCGGCAAGCGCGGCGGCCTGCATGCGCGGCGCCAGGCCTATGCCCAGATCATGGACGAGAAGGTGGTGGACAAGCTCTTCACCACCATCGCCGACCGCTACAAGGCCCGCAACGGCGGCTACACCCGCGTGCTGAAGGCCGGCATGCGCTACGGCGATGCTGCGAGCATGGCGGTGATCGAGCTGGTGGACCGCGACCCGGCCGCGAAGGGCCAGGACAGCGGCCCGAAGCCGGAAGCGGCGGCCGAGGGCGACCAGGCGGCGGCGTAAGCCACCCCCGCCAGGCATTGGGTTTCGATGGGGCGGCGGGGCAACCTGCCGCCCTTTTCGCGTCCGGCCCCTGCGTCGCTGCCGATCGCCCCGGCGATCCCGCGCCCGCAAGCGGCGTTCCCCGTCTGGCCTGGCCGGCGGCGCATCCGGCGCCGGCGCCGCGCCGGCAAGGGGACCGTGTATGCGAATCCTGGCCTACAGCCCGCGCCTCTATCTCGGCGACATCTACCTCTCGCTGCTGCGGGAGGGGCATGATGTCCGGGTCTTCGGCGCCGACCCGCCGGACCAGCGCGCCTTCGGCGGCATCCTCGACCCGATCGCCGATTGGCACGACGGGCTGCGCTGGGTCGGTCGCGACGGCGTGGTGCTGTTCGAGGGCGTGGCGCAGGGCGCCAGGCAGGATGCGCTGCGGGCCGAGGGCTACCGGGTGGTGGGCGGCAGCGCCCTGGGCGACCGGCTGGAGAATGACCGGGCCTTCGGCCAGGCGGCACTGCGGGACGCCGGGCTGGCCATCGCGCAGAGCAGCGGCTTCGCGTCGCCGGAGTTGGCGCTGGACTGGCTGCGCGCGCATCCCGGCCGCTACGTCCTCAAGCATGACAGCGGCGCCGCCACCACCTTCGTCGGCGACCACCCGCGCGGCGAGGATGTCGCCTTCATGCTGCGCCGCTCGCCCGGCGGCGGCGTGCTGCTGATGGAGCGGCTGGCGGGCGTCGAGGTCGGCATCGGCGCCTATTTCGACGGGCAGGACTTCCTCCGCCCCGCCTGCATCGACTTCGAGCACAAGCGCTTCTTCCCCGGCGAGATGGGCGAGATGACCGGGGAAATGGGCACCCTTGCGTCCTACGAGGGCGCCGAGGCGCTGTTCGAGGCGACGCTCGCGCGCGTCGCGCTGCGGCTGCGCGCCGCCGGGCATGTCGGCTACGTCAACCTGAACCTGATCGTGGATGCCGAGAGCGGCACGCCCTGGCCGCTGGAATTCACCTGCCGCATCGGCAATCCCGGCTTCGCGGTCCTGGCGGCGCTGCAACCGGCCGGCTGGGGCGACCTGCTGCGGCGGATCGCCGAGGGTGGGGCCGGCAGCTTCCCCGCCCATCCCGGCTGGTCGGTGGCCATCGTCCTGACCGCGCCGCCCTTCCCGGCGACCCAGCCGGGCGCCTCGCCCGACCAGGACATCCCGGTCTTCTTCGGCACCCCGCCCTGGCGCACGGCGGAGGAAGCGAACCACCACCTGGTCGATGCCCGCCGGGATGCGGCCGGGCAGCTCCTCGGCCATCGCCGCTCCGGCCACCTGATGATCGTGACCGGCATCGGCGGGACGGTGCCGGCGGCGCAGGCGGCGGCGCGGGCGCGGGCGCGGAACGTGGTGGCGCCCGAGCTGCGCTGGCGCGCCGATATCGGCGACCGCTTCCTGGGCGGCGAGGATGCGCTGCTGCGCCGCCATGGCTGGCTCCCGCTCGCGTAGCGGCACGCAAGCCGCTCCGGACCATGGATGGCGGAGCGGATCCACGCGCCGCGATCCGCCTTGCGGCGGCTGGTATCCGAAGCCGCACGCAGCGCCGGCGCAGGCGCCGGCTTGCCGGGCGGCTTCACGCTGCGGGCGGCTCGCGGCGCTCCGCGATCCGCTCCGCCGCGGGCCCTCGCCTCAGCCCTGCCGCTGCGCGCGGTAGAGCAGCAGCCCGGCGCCGACGATCAGCGTCGCGCCGGCCAGCAGCTCCGGCCCCGGCACGTCGCCCCAGACCAGCCAGCCGAACAGCGCCGCCCAGAGCAGGAAGCTGTACTGGTAGGGCACCACGACGGAAGCCGGCGCCAGCTTCAGCGCCCGAGTCACGCCCATATGGCCCAGCGTCGCCACCAGCCCCAGCAGCAGCAGCAGGGTCAGATCGCGCGGATCCGGCATCCGCCAGCCGCCCGGCAGCAGCAGCGCCAGGCCCACCACCAGCCCGCCCAGCATCTGGAACCAGGCCAGCAGCACGTCCGGCGTCGCCCGCAGCTGCCGGCTGCTCAGCAGGAAGAGCGAGTAGAGGAAGGCGCCGCCCAGCGCCGCGAGGGATGGCAGCAGCGGCCCGTCGAAACCGGCGCCCAGCGCCACCGCCACGCCGGCGAAGCCCAGCAGCACCAGGCCCCAGCGGCGGGCATCCACGCGTTCCCCCAGGGCCAGCGCCGCCAGCGCCGTGACCATGATGGGCGCCGCCATCCAGTAGGTCATCGCATCCGCCAGCGGCATATGGCCGACCGCCCAGTAGAACAGCGCCGCCTCCAGCGCGCCGAGCCCGACGCGCAGCGCCTGCAGCCCCGGCCGTTCCACCCGGAAGCGCGCCGCCCGCAGCGCCCGCCAGGCCAGCGGCGACAGCACCACCAGCGAGGCCAGGCTGCGCAGCACCAGCACCTGCCCGACGACGTAGCTGGCGACCAGCCACTTGCCGAGCACGTCGTTCAGCGAGAACAGCAGGACCGCGGCCAACATCAGCAGGATGCCGGCGGCATGGTTCCGCGGGGTGGCGGTGTCGAAGGGCATCGGAGTCTCCACGGCGCTCGCCCGTTCGGGCCGGGGCGGGCATGCGGGGGCCAGGGCGATGGGCCGTGGCGAAGGGGGCGGGCCGGCCGGCGGGCTCGTACCGGCGCCGAGGTCTGTCGGCGCGGTATCCCGCCGGGGCGGTCTGGCGGTGCCGCCCAGGCCGGGCCCGGCGACGCCGCCCGGTGCCTCAGTCGAGCCGGATGCCGGCCTCGCGCACCAGCACGGCCATCTGCTCCCGTCCCTCGCGCACGAAGCGGGCGAAGTCGGCGGGCGCGCTGCCGACCGGCACGGCGCCGATCTGCCCCAGCCGCTGCTGCACGCCGGCATCGCCCAGCGCCTCCCGCAGCGCCTCGTGGAGCTTCGCCACGATCGGCTGCGGCAGGCCGGCCGGCCCGAACAGCGCCGCCCATTCGTTGGACTCGAAGCCGGGGAAGCCGCTTTCGGCGAGGGTCGGGACGTCGGGGCGGCTGGGCACCCGCTGCAGCGTCGCCACCGCCAGGAAGCGGGCGCGGCCGCTGTCCACGATCGGGCCGGCGCTGACCGTGGTGATGAACACCGCGTCCACCACGCCCGCCGCCAAGTCGCGCGCCGCATCGGCACCGCCGCGATAGGGGGCGTGGATCACCTCGATCCCGGCGCGGCGGCTGAACTGCAGCAGGCCGACATGCCCCGCGGTCGCGTTGCCCTGGGTGCCGACGCTGATGGCGCCCGGGCGCTCCTTCGCCTGCCGGATGAACTCGGCGACCGAGCGGCCGGGGAAATCCGCCTTCACCGCCAGCACGCCCGGGAAGGTCACCACCTGGGAGACAGGCACGAAGGCCGCGTAGTCGAAGGGCAGGCCGCGCATCAGCGCCGGGTTCACGAGGTGGGAGGAGGCGTCCCAGAGCAGGGTGTAGCCATCGGGCGGGCTGGCCGCGACCGCGCCGCCGCCGACGCTGCCGCCGGCGCCGGTGCGGTTCTCCACCACGATGGACTGGCCCAGGCGCTGGGCCATGACCGGGCTGATGGCGCGCGCCGCGCTGTCCGCCGCGCCGCCGGCGGCGAAGGGCACGACCAAGCGGATGGGGCGGCTGGGCCAGTCGGACTGGGCCAGGGCCGGCAGGGGCAACAGCGCGGCTGTCGCGCCGGCCAGCAGGCCGCGGCGGGTCGGAAGCGGTGTGGCGTTCACTTGTGGCGTTCCCCGGCGGGCGGCACCATCCGCCCCGTCTTCCGTCGCCATATGAGGCTTCCGATGCCGCCACGCTATGACGATTTGCCGCGGCCCGAGGACGGGTCGGGCCTGCCGCTGGCCTGGGGCGTCTGGGGCCCGGCGGACGAGGTCGGCACGCTGAACCGCATCACCGATGCCACGGTGGCCGCGGCGGCCGGCGAGATCCGCGAGGGCCGCCGCTTCAACCTGAACCTGCCGCTGGACGAGCCCTTCGGCGCCACCCGCCAGGGCAGCCATCGCCGCCGGACGCCGCCCACGCCGAGCCTGATCGTGGACGAGACGCCGGGCAAGCTGATCCGCGACGACATGCTGGACAGCTTCTGGCTGCAGGGCAGCACGCAGTGGGACGGGCTGTCCCACTTCGCCGACCCGTATCACGGCTTCTACAACCACGCCCCGGTCAGCGCCGTGGTGCATGGGGCGGAAAGCCGCAATGGCATCGACAAGGCGCTGCGCCACGGTATCGCCGGCCGCTGCGTGCTGGCCGACTTGGCGCGGTACTTCGCGAAGATCGGCCGCGACTGGGGCCCGCTGGGTGGCCGCCGCGCCGCGGCGGAGGAGGTGGCGGCCTGCCTCGCCGACCAGGGCGTGGCGCTGCGGCCGGGCGACATCCTGCTGGTGCGGACGGGATGGCTGGAAGCCTTCCGCGCCGCGCCGGACGTGGATGCGCGGGACCACCTGGTGCGCGGCACCAACAAGGCGCAGGACTACAGCGGCCTGTCGGGCGGCGAGGACATGTGGCGCTACCTGTGGGACCAGGGCGTCGCCGCCACCTGCGCCGACAACCCGACCGTCGAGGTCTGGCCCTATTTCCCCTGGAAGCCGACCCTGCACTGGGCGATCGCAAGGCTGGGCCTGGTGATCGGCGAGTTCTTCGACTTCGAGGCACTGGCGGCCGACAGCGCGGCGACCGGCCGCTACACCGGCTTCTTCACCGCGGCGCCGCTGCACCTGCGCGGCGGGGTGGGATCGCCGGGGAATGCGCTGGCGATCCGGTAGCGGCCGCCGGCCCACGGGGCGTGCCCCGAAGGCATGCTCTCGGGCCAGGCTGCAAAGGCCTTCCCGCCGGCCGGCGGCGATGCCGCATGGACGACGAAGGCGACCCGATCAGCGTGCGGCAGGCCTAACTTGCCGCCTGCGAGCTTCTGCTCCGGCGATGGACCTGCGACCGGTCCGACGACCTCGGCACGATGCCGGGCGGCATGGGCCTGCTGGCCGATGGCGGCACGGCTGACCCGGCAGCGTGGCAGGACTGGACGGACTGCGTGCGCAAGGCGCGGGCGGGCAGGGTGGATGCGCATCTCCGCCTCCGCGATCCGCCATCGGCTTGCCCGCGTCGCATGGCGGGCCATGGGCAGGGCGGTACGGGCCCGTCGGTCGATCGGGACTCGCGCCTTCCAGGGCTTTGGGCGTCCCTTCCCCGGGCCTTTCCCGCGCCGCCACAGGCCGTTTCGGGACGGCGTCAGCCATGCTGGCCGCACGGCCCTGTGGCCTCGGCCGCGAATGCCTGCTTAGGAGGGGGCCAGAGGGACGGAGACGGCGCATGGACAAGGACGAGTTGACCCGCTGGGCGCTGGCCAATGGCTGGCAGATGATCGCCGGCTGCCCCAGCCTGACCAAGCCGTCCTCGCCGAAGGAGGCGATCGTCCGGATGGTCCTCAAGGCGACGGTGGTGAACCTCGAGGCCAAGAAGCCGGCGGGGAAGTGGGAGAGGGTTTCGGGCGCGCCCTACGGCAAGATCGAGGCGGATCCGGAGACCGGCCTGCCGCGCGGCCTCGGCTTCGAGACGATCCCAAGCTTCTCGATGCTGATGCAGGACAACAAGGACCGGCAGGTCTTCGCCCGCATGACAGGCGCACCAAGGGCCTGACCCCCGGCGCGTCGGCCGGCAGGAAGCGGCGCCTGTGGCCGGGGATGGACTGTGCGTGCCGCGATGGACGGCGCGGATGGGGCGCGGTGCCTGGTTCCGGCCAATGGACGCGGCAGCCCATGGCCGATGAGCCTTGGGCGGGGCCGGGCCATCCGGCCCGGCGGCAACGCCCCGGCTGGGCCGGGCTGGAGGCGGGCGAAGGGCCCGCCGCCTTCTCTCAGCGCTTGCGCGCCTTCCGCGCGGCGTAGCGTGCGTCGCGCGCCGCCTTCTGCTCGGCGGCCAGCGCCAGGGCGCGGGCCTTTTTCTCGTCTTCCAGGATCTGCACGCGGTTGGCCTCGGCGACGGCGCGGGCGGCTTCCTCGGCGGCGCGGGCGCGCTCCTCGACGGCGCGGGCGGCCGCTTCGGCGGCGAGGCGGGCGGCCTCCGCCTCCCGTGCAGCCTTGCGCTCGGCAGCACGGGCCTCGCGGGCCTCGGCCACGGCCTTCATCTGGGCCTGCCGTTCCAGCACGGCAGGATCGTCCGGCCGGGGCCGGCTGCGGAATTTCTCGAGCGCTGCCTGCCGTGCCTTCGCCTGCGCGGACAGCCTGTCATTGAAGTTGTTTGGTTGGAAACCCATGCGAGGGTTTCTAAGCGGTGGAAGGCGCTACGGCCAGCCCTGATCCTGGAGCCCGGCCATGCGGCGGACGCGGGCCGCGCCCGGGATATCCCCGGGTGGGTCCCGCCGGGGTCGGCGCGCGGGTGCCTTCGACCCCGCAGGCCGATCCGGCGCATCGCCACGGCGCGCGGCCGGGCAGCGCCTCCCGTGCTCAAGGCCCGCCAGCCGCCGCAAATCAGGCCGCGGCAGGCGTCTCCGCCGTCACCACGCTGGTCGTTCCGCCAAATGATCGTAGAATTGTATTCACAGAAACCGGAGCGCCGTGTTCTCTGGTCGCGTCTTCGTGAACTCGTGGGAGCGCGCCCCGCCCGTGCCCGATACCCGTCTCGACAGCCACGCCATGCCTTCCTCCGCCGACTGCCAGACGACCGAGGCCATTTCTCCGGGCTCCGTCCTCCTCTTCGGCGACGAGAAGACGCCGCCGCTCTGGCTCTGGCTCGCCATCGAGCCCGACGAACTGACGGCGCTGGAAGGTGCCCTGCTGGAGCATCTGCGCTCGCCGCTCTTCCCTTCCCGCATCGGGGAAGGGCCGCTGCAGGCCGGCGACGATTCCGGGCTGCTGGAATTCGCCCAGCGTTTCGGTGCCATCGCCGGCCGCTTCGCGCAGGGCTCGGACCTCGTCCTCGCCGCCACCCGGGTGGTGACGGAGCGCGGCGGCCCGCTCTCCCGCCAGGGCGCGCTGGCCTGCGTGGAAGCGCTGCAGTACCGCCTGCATGCCGAGGCGCGCGGCCTGGGCGCCGCCGCGGCCAAGCCCGCGCGCCTGCGGCATTTCGTGCTCGCCAGCCGCCTCGCCGCCGATCTCTGGCTGCGGCATGTCCAGGGGCCGGACAGCGGCCGGCCGCTGCACCGGCGGCTGGGGGATGCGCTGGGCATCGCCGCCGCGCCGCCGCCCGCCGCCGCCCCGGCGCCCGTGCCGCCGCCGGC
>NZ_SMOA01000083.1 GCF_004353985.1 Paracraurococcus ruber
CGCGATCCGCCCGGGCGCGGCGGTGGCTCGGCCGCTCAGGCCGCCAGGGGCAGCGCGGCCCAGGCGGGCGTGCCGCGTCCCACCGCCTCGCCCACCAGCAGCAGCGCCGGCCCGCCTTCGACCCAGGCCTGGGCGGTCGCCGCCACCTCCTCCAGCGTGCCGCGCAGCACGCGCTGGCGCGACGTGCCGCCGCGTTCCACCACCGCGGCGGGGATGCGCGGGTCCATCCCCTGCGCCACCAGCCCGTCGCGGATCTCCCGCAGCATGGTGATGCCCATGTAGATCGCCAGCGTCTGCCCCGGCACGACCAGGCCGGAGACATCCACCCGCCCGTCGCGCCGGTGGCCGGTGACGAAGGTGACGGCCCGCGCCGCCTCCCGGTGCGTCAGCGGGATGCCGGCGCCGGCGGCGCAGGCCAGCGCGGCGGTGACGCCGGGGACCACCTCGCAGGCGATGCCGGCTGCCGCCAGCGCCTCGGCTTCCTCCCCGCCGCGGCCGAAGACCAGCGGGTCGCCGCCCTTGAGGCGCACCACGCGCTTGCCCTCCCGCGCCAGGCGGACCAGCAGGGCGTTGATCTCCTCCTGCCTCAGGCAGTGGTTGGCGCGGGACTTGCCGACGAAGATGCGCTCCGCATCGCGGCGGGCCAGGTCCAGCACCTCCTCGGTGCCGAGGCGGTCATGCACGATGACATCGGCCTCCCCCAGCAGCCGCAGGGCGCGCAGCGTCAGCAGGTCGCCGGCGCCCGGGCCGGCGCCGACCAGGTGGACGATGCCCGGCGGCGCGGCATCGGCCGCGTCCAGCGCGCGGGCGAGGGCGGCATCGGCCTCGGCATCGCGGCCGGCCATGGCGAGGTCGGCGGCCGGTCCGGTCAGCGCGGCATCCAGGAAGCGGCGGCGGGCGACGAGATCCGGCAGGCGGCGGCGCACCAGCGCCTTGCACCGCTCGGCCAGCGCCGCGACGCGGCCGATGGCGGGCGGCACCGCCGCCTCGATACGCTGCCGCACCTGCCGGGCGAGGACCGGCGCGGCGCCGCCGGTCGAGACCGCGATGGTCATCGGGTCCCGGTCGATGATGGCGGGCATCAGCGCGGTGCAGAGCGCCGGCTTGTCCACCACGTTCACCGGAATGCCGCGGGCGCGGCAGGCCTCCGCCAGGGCTTCGAGATCCGGCAATTCGGCATCGGCGCCGATCGCGATGGCGCAGCCTTCCAGCAGCGCCGGGTCGAAGCGGGCGGCGAGGCGGATCTCGGCGCCGGCCTGGCGCAGGGGCTCGGCCTTGCGCGCCGCGACCTCCCCGGTGCCGAGCACCAGGGCGATGCGGCCCCTGAGGTCGAGGAAGATGGGGAAATGCTGCATGCGGCGTCCCGGCGGGCCGGTCCCTGACGCGGCCTGCGCACCCGGGGGGAGCGCGCAGGCCGTTCCGGACCATGAAGTGTCGAGCGGCTTCGCGCTCCGCTCCAGAGCGGTGTCCGTTCGCCGTGGCGCGCGGCAACCGCTCCAGTTTTTTGACTCGAGGAGCATCTTCGCCCGATCAGGTCAGTCCACCTGATCGGGATCTGCTCTAATCCACGAGTGTGGCTGCGTATTCCTGGCGTGAACCGCTGCCGTCCTTCGGGATATGGGCGGCGGGCGGCGCGCTGTCCAGCAGGGCGGCGATTTCCGGCCGGCAAGACCCGCAGCCGGTGCCGGCCCGCGTGGCCTCCCCCACCGCCGCCACGCTTGTGCCGCCGCAGCCCAGGATGGCGGCGGCGGAGACGCCATGGCAGACGCAGATGGTGGGGGAGGGGGCGGGCCCCTCCGCCGGGGCGCCGGCCAGCAGGCAGCGGCGGGCGGCGCTGCCGATGGCGTCCCCGGCAAACAGCGAGACCAGCCAGTCCCGCGCCGGCAGGGCATGGTCCGGGCCGAGGAAGACCACCGCCAGCAGGCGCCCGTCCCGCAGCAGCGCGGCGCGGTGCAGCCCGGCGGCCGGATCTTCCAGCAGCACCCAGGCGGCGTCGGGTTCCGCGACCAGGGCGCGCAGCCCGGCGAAGGCCGCGGCCGGGGCGTCCACGCCGGCCAATTCGTGCCGCCAGACGCCCTCGGCCGCCGGCAGCAGGGCGGACCAGGCAGCGAGGTCCGTCCCGAGGGCGCGGCGGGCCAGGACGAAGCCGTGCCAGGCCATGGCGACGGGCGTGACGCGCACCGGCGTGTGCTTCAGTTCCGGCTGGCCGCTGACCGGGTCCACCGCCGGGTTCACCGCGGCATTCACCCGGGCGGGCGGGGCGAAGCGGTCGGTCCAGTGCATGGGCACGAAGCCAGTGCCCGGCGCCTGGCCGGGATCATGCCGCACCCGCAGCACGGCCTGGCCCCAGCGGCTTTCGATGCGGGCCAGGCTGCCTTCCGGCGGCGCGCCTTCGGGGTGCAGCGTCACGGTCGGTTCCGGCCAATGCGCCATCAGGCGCGGCACCGGGCCGGTACGGGTCATGGTGTGCCACTGGTCGCGCAGCCGCCCGGTCAGCAGGCGCAGCGGGTAGTCCGTGCTGATCTCATGCGCCGGCGGGCGGAAGGGCGTGGCGACGAAGCGCGCGGCGGGCGCCAGGCGGCCGCCCTGCGCGCCGCGCCGCGCCACCGGCCAGCGCGTCGGCGCCAGGGCGGCGTACTCCGCATCCGACAGGCCGGCGAGGCCGGAGATGTCGAAGACGCGCTCCGCCGGCCGGGCGAGGCCGGTCACCGCCGCATGCTCGCGGAAGATGTCGGCTGGCCCGGCCCAGGCGAAGGAATCGCCCCAGCCCAGGCGCCGCGCGACCTGCGAGACGATCCACCAGTCCGGCCGCGCCTCCCCCGGCCAGGGGCGGAAGCCGCGCTGGCGGCTGATGACGCGCTCGGAATTGGTGACGGTGCCGTCCTTCTCGCCCCAGCCCAGCGCCGGCAGGCGGATGCGGGCGAGGTCCATGGTGTCGGACTCGCGCGTCACGTCGGAGGCGACCAGGCAGGGCAGGCGACGCAGCGCCGCCCGCACGCTGTCGACATCCGGCATGGAGACGGCGGGATTGGTCGCCATGACCCAGAGCGCGCCGATGCGCCCTTCCGCCGCGACGCGGAACAGGTCCACCGCCTTCAGGCCGGGGCCGGGCGCGATGGCCGGCGCCGACCAGAATTCCCGCAGCGCCGCCACTTCCTCGGGCCGCGACCAGTCGAGATGCCCGGCCAGCATATTGGCCAGCGCGCCCACCTCCCGCCCACCCATGGCATTGGGCTGGCCGGTGATGCTGAAGGGGCCGGCGCCGGGCAGGCCGATGCGACCGCTCAACAGGTGGCAGTTGATGATGGCATTCGCCTTGTCCGTCCCGGCCGAGGACTGGTTGGCCCCCTGGCTGAACAGCGTGACGGTGCGCGGAGTGCCAGCGAACCAGTCGAGGAAGGTGGCGAGCGCAACGGGGTCGAGGCCGGTCTCCCCCGGCGCCGCCGCCAGCGCCGCGTCGAGGCCGGGCGCATCGCTGCGATGGCCGCGCGCATGCAGGTGGCGCAGCAGGGCGTTGAACAGCGCGACATCGCCGCCGGGCGCGATGGGCAGGTGCAGGTCCGCGCCCTCGCAGGTGGCGGTGCGGCGCGGGTCCACCACCACGATGCGCATCGCGGGCCGCGCCGCCTTGGCCGCCATCAGCCGCTGGAACAGCACCGGGTGACACCAGGCGAGGTTGCTGCCGACCAGCACCACCAGGTCCGCAAGCTCCAGGTCCTCGTACACGCCCGGGACGAGATCCTCGCCGAAGGCGCGGCGATGGCCGGCGACGGCGGAGGCCATGCAGAGGCGCGAATTGCTGTCGATGTTCCCGGTGCCGAGGAAGCCTTTCGCCAGCTTGTTGGCGGCGTAGTAGTCCTCGGTCAGCAATTGGCCGGAGACGTAGAGCGCGATGCCCTCCGGCCCATGCTCCGCCAGCGCGCGGCGGAAGCCTTCGGCCACCGCGTCCAGCGCCGCATCCCAGCTGGCGCGCTTGCCGTCCACTTCCGGATGCAGCAGGCGGCCGGGCAGGTCCAGCGTCTCCCCCAGCGCGGTGCCCTTGCTGCAGAGCCGGCCCTGGTTGGCGGGATGCGCCGGGTCGCCGCGCACCGCGCCTTCCGGCGTCGCCAGCACGCCGCAGCCGACGCCGCAATAGGGGCAGGTCGTGCGAACCGCATTCATGTCAGTACACGTCGCGCTGGTAGCGGTGCTGGCGGGCCAGGGCCACGATCCAGTCCCGCGCCTGGTCGGCATTCATGCCGCCCTGCTGCATCGCCACCTGCCGCAGCGCGGTGTCCACATCCTTCGCCATGCGGCTGGCATCGCCGCAAACATAGAAATGCGCGCCGTCCTGCAGCCAGCGCCAGAGCTCCGCGCTCTCCTCCCGCATCCGGTCCTGCACATAGACCTTCCGGGCGGTGTCGCGCGACCAGGCCAGGGAGAGGCGGGTGAGCAGGCCGGTCTGCTGCCAGCCCGCGATCTCTTGCCCGAAGAGGAAATCCGTCGCGCTGCGCTGGTCGCCGAAGAACAGCCAGTTGCGGCCCTTCGCCCCCGTCGCCTCCCGCTGCTGCAGGAAGGCGCGGAAGGGGGCGATGCCGGTGCCCGGCCCGACCATGATGACCGGCGTCGCCGGGTTCTCCGGCAGGCGGAAATGGCTGGGCTGGATATAGGCGCGCAGCGGCAGGTCGGGGCTGGCGCGGAAGGCGAGGTGGCAGGAGGCGACGCCGTCCCTGACGCGCCCGCGCCGCGTCGCCCGCACCACGCCGACGCAGAGCTCCACCTTCCCCGGCGCCGCCAGGGGCGAGGACGCGATGGAGTAGAGCCGCGGCTTCAGGGCGGGCAGCGACGCCACCAGGTCGGCGATGGGCGGCCGGGCCGAGGGGAAGGCCTGCAGCAGGTCCAGCAGGTCGGCCTCCTTCGGCTCGGCATCGTCGTCGCCATCCGACAGCTTGCGCAGCATCGCCGCCTCGCGCGGGTCCTTCGCCGCGCCGGCCAGCAGGTCCGTGGTGCGGTCCAGCGGGCGGGCGATGTCCTTCTCCTGCGCCAGCACGGGCCGCAGCGAGTCGTCGGCGCCCAGCGTGGCCATGACCGCCTCCACCAGCGCCGGGTCGTTCTCCACGATGACCCCGACCGAATCGCCGGCCTGGTAGGCCAGGCCGCTGCCGGCGAGGTCCAGCACCACATGCCGGACATCCTTGGCCGAGTCCGCGCCGGTGAGGCGCGTGGCGGCGAGGAAGCCGATCGCCTCCCCCACCGGGCCGGCCGGCTTCGGCGCCGCGGCGGGCGCCGGCGCCGCCAGGGTCGCCGCTTCGGCCAGCAGCGCCTTCAGCGCCTTGCTGGTCGGCTTGCCGCCGGGGACGCAGAGCGACGCGCTGGTCTCAGCGCCGCTCGCCAGCGCCTCGGCATAGGTCTGGCAGACATAGCCGCACTGGCCGCAATCGAGCTGCGCCATGGCCGCCATCAGCCGCC
Source organism: Paracraurococcus ruber (assembly GCF_004353985.1). Lineage (GTDB taxonomy): Bacteria > Pseudomonadota > Alphaproteobacteria > Acetobacterales > Acetobacteraceae > Paracraurococcus > Paracraurococcus ruber. The sequence continues at coordinate 5,449 of NZ_SMOA01000083.1, forward strand.
GTGGCTTCGGCTTGCCCTCGGCCAGCGCCAGCCTTTCCTCCAGCTCCAGCGCCGGGTCGTGCCACGGGAACTCCTCCTCCCCCGGTGGCGGCGGGGCAGCGGAGGCATTGGCCGGCGCGCCATCCGCCGCGCCGCCATACAGCCCGGCGAGGAAGCCGTTCAGCCAGGCGCGCTGCGCCGGGGAGAAGGGCGCGCTCTCCGGGATCAGCGGCACGGGCGCGGCGCCGGGGAAGGCGGCGCCCCAAGGGGACGGCATTGGGGAGATGGCGTTCATGCGTCCTCCAGCACGCCGAGTTCCGCCAGCGCCGCCTCGGGCTGCCGCGCGGACCACTTGGAAAAGCTCTCGCCGGCATCGCGGCCGCGCTGCCAGGCCTGCAGCAGCGCCAGCACGGCGGGGCCAAGCTCCTCCGCCGTCACCCGGCGGACCAGCCGGCCGATCTTCTGCTCCGGCCCGGCGCCGCCGCCGACATGCAGGTCGTAGCCCTCGACCATGTCCTCGCCCTGCTCGACCTTGGCGCCGAGCAGGCCGATATCCGCGACATAGTGCTGCGCGCAGGAATGGTGGCAGCCGGTCAGGTGGATGTTGATCGGCGCATCGAGGGTGATGCGCGGCTCCAGCCAGTCCGCCAGCTCCGCGGCATGGCGCTTGGTGTTGCTGGCGGCGAATTTGCAGCCGGCATTGCCGGTGCAGGCGACCAGCCCGCCGCGGATCGCGCTCGCCGCCCAGCCCAGGCCGAGCGCGGCGATGGCGGCCTGCGCCTCCGCCACGCGGGCCGCCGGGATGTCGCTGACCAGCAGGTTCTGCCAGACCGTCAGGCGCAGCGTGCCGCTGCCGAAGCGCTCGGCGATCTCGGCCAGGCCGCGCAGCCGCGCCGCGGTCAGCCGGCCGACCGGGGTGGTGACGCCGATCCAGCGCAGGCCCGGCTGCGCCTGGGCGTGGACGCCGACATGGCCGTGCTTGGCGGGCGGCGGCGGCGCGGTCCAGGCGGCGCGCTCCAGCGGGCGGCCCAGGCGCTGCTCCACCGCCGCGAGGAAGCCGTCCACACCCATGCGGTCCAGCACGTATTTCAGCCGGGCCTTGGCGCGGTCGGTGCGGCAGCCCTCGGCGATGAAGACGCGCAGGATGGCGTCGCAGACCGGCACCACATCGGCCGGCGCCACCACCACGCCCGTTTCGCGGGCGAAGTCGCGGTGGCCGGTGATGCCGCCGAGGGTCAGGGCGAAGCGCAGGCCGTCCGCGGTATGGCCCGCCGTCAGGGAGATGTCGTTGGTTTCCTGCAGCACCTCCACCATGCCGCCGCCGCTCAGGGAAATGTTGAACTTGCGCGGCAGGCCGAACAGGTCGCGGGTGTTGAGGATGTGGTGGTGCAGCGCCCGGACGATCGGCCGCGTGTCGATCAGCTCCGCCGGGTCGATGCCCGCGGTCGGGCTGGCCGTGATGTTGCGGATGTTGTCGGCGCCGGTGCCGCGCGGCAGCAGGCCCAGATCGCCGAGGCGCATCACCACCTCCGGCCCCATCCCCGCCGGGATCTCCCGGAACTGCAGGTTGGCGCGGGTGGTGACGTCCGCGTATCCGCCGGCGCAGTCTTCCGCGATGGCGGCGATGCCGCGCAGCTGCCAGGCAGAGAGGATCCCGCCCGGGATGCGCAGCCGGCACATGAAGGCATCCTGCGCCGGGCCGACATAGAACAGCCCGTGGTAGCGGCCGATGAAGTCGTCGATCGGCTTGGGGAAGCGGCCCTCGGCGGCGCGCGAGACCAGTTCGTCCCAGCGGTCCAGCGGATGCCTCTCCCGCTTCGCCTGTTCCTGCGGGACGAGCTTGCCGCCTGCGGCCAGCACGCGGTCCTGCGCGGCGCGCAGCGCATCGGGCGGGGCGCCGCCCTCGCCGGCGCCGGCCGGGCGCAGGGCGCCGCGGCGCGCCTCCACCCCGGCCATGAAGCCTTTCAGGTATTCCTGCTGTTCCGCGCTGAAACCGTCCTGGGGCATCACGCTGCCTCCCGCGCAAAGGCCGGCCCGAAGGCCAGCAGCGGCCGCAACCCGGCGACCGGCCGCCGGGTGGTGATGAGGTCGAGGTAGAAGCCGGCATCCGCCGTGTCGCCATACAGCACGGCGCCGACCAGCCTGCCGTCCCGCAGCAGCAGGCGGCGGTAGCGCTCCTCGGCCTCGTCGCGCAGGACGATGCTCTCGGCCGCGCTGTCCGCGATGTCGCCGGCCGACCAGACCGCGGTGCCGGAGACCTTCAGCGCCGCCGCATCGGCGCGCGGCGCCCATGCCGCCGCCTCGCCGGCGATGGCACGCGCCGCGACCTCCGCCTGTTCCAGCGCCGGCGCCACCAGCCCGACGCAGCGGCCGCGATGCTCGGCGCATTCGCCGACGGCGTAGATCGCCGGGTCCGCGGTGCGCATCGCGTCATCGACCAGGATGCCGCGGTTCACCGGCAGCCCGGCCTCCCGCGCCAGGGCCGCTTGCGGCCGGATGCCGACCGCCATCACCACGAGGTCCGCCGGCAGCACGCTGCCATCCGAGAGCCGCACCCCGGTCGCGCGCTCCGTGCCCTCCACCGCCATGCTGCTGGCCGGCATGGCGAAGCGGATGCCGCGGGTGCCGAGCCGCGTCGCCAGCAGCCCGCCCGCCATCGCGTCGAGCTGCCGCTCCATCGGCCAGTCCACCGCATGCACCACCGTCACCCGCATGCCGCGGGCGGCCAGGCCCACCGCGGCCTCCAGCCCCAGCAGCCCACCGCCGATGACGACGGCGCGGCCGCGGTCCTGCGCGGCCCGCAGCATGGCGCGGACATCCGCCATGTCGCGGTACAGCACCACGCCGGGCAGGCCGGCGCCCGGCAGGGGCAGGCGGATGGCGGCGGAGCCCAGCGCCAGCACCAGCCGGTCATAGGCCAGCCGGTCCCCGCGCGCCGTCACCGCCTCCCCGGCCGCGCGGTCCAGTGCCGCGATGGCGATCCCCGGGCGATAGGCGATGCCGAGGTCGCGCAGCGCCGCCAGCCTGTGGGTGATCAGGTCCTCGGCCCGCGCCTCCCCCGCCAGCAGCTTCGACAGGGCGACGCGGTCATAGGGCAAGGTGGGCTCGGCGCCGGCCAGGGTGACGCTGGCGCCGCGCACGCGTTCGGCCACCCGGGCGGCACAGCGTGTCCCCGCCGGCCCGGCCCCCACGACAAGGATGCGCATGGTGCTGTCCCCAGGCAAACCCCTCGGGGTTTGCGTTGCGATGGTCCTGAGCAGGCTTGCGTCGGAAGCCTGCTCAGGCTGCGGCGAGCGCCGGGTTGGCATGCCGGTGATGCAGGAATTCCAGCACCGCCGTGCGCGCCGCGACGAAGACCGGGTCGGCGGCCAGCGCCAGCCGGTCGCGCGGTCGCGGCAGGTTCACCGCCAGCACCTCCCCCACCGTGGCGTTCGGCCCGTTGGTCAGCATGACGATCCGGTCCGACAGCAGCACCGCCTCGTCCACGTCATGCGTGATCATGATGACGGTGGTGCCGCGCTTGGCGTGGATCTCCATCACCTGGTCCTGGAGGTGCGCCCGGGTCAGCGCGTCCAGCGCGCCGAAGGGCTCGTCCAGCAGCAGCACCTTGGGCCGCATCGACAGCGCCCGGGCGATGCCGATGCGCTGCTTCATGCCGCCGGAGATCTCGCCCGGGCGCTTGTCCTTCGCCGCGGTCATGTGGACCAGGGCGAGGTTCTCCATCACCCAGTCATGCCGCTCGGCCCGTGCCATCTTGCGGCCGACCGTCTGGTCCACCGCCAGCTTGATGTTCTCGTAGCAGGTCAGCCAGGGCAGCAGGCTGTGGTTCTGGAAGACCACGGCGCGGTCGGGGCCGGGGCCGTCGATCTCCTTCCCCTCCAGCACCACGCCGCCGGCGGTCGCGGGCAGCAGGCCGGCGACGACGTTCAGCAGGGTGGACTTGCCGCAGCCGGAATGCCCGATGACGGCAACGTATTCCCCGCGGGCGATCTGCAGGTCCACGTCCCGCAGCACCGGCACCGGGCTGCGCGGGAACTGGATGGACAGGCGGGAGATGTCGAGGAAGCGGTCCTTCGGCTGCATGGCTCAGCTCTCCTGCGTGCCGCGGGTGGCGATGCGCCCGGCGAGGGCGACGAGGCGGTCCAGCGCGAAGCCGACCAGGCCGACATAGACGAGGGCGACGATGATGTCGGGCAGGCGGGAGCTGTTCCAGGCATCCCAGACGAAGAAGCCGATGCCGACGCCGCCGATCAGCATCTCGGCGGCGACGATCGCCAGCCAGGACAGGCCGATGCCGATGCGCAGCCCGGTGAAGATGTAGGGCGCCGCGGCCGGCAGCACGATCTTCCAGAAATAGGCCGGGCCGCGCAGCCGGATGACGGCGGCGACGTTGCGGTAGTCCTGCGGCACGTTGCGGACGCCGACCGCGGTGTTGATGATGACGGGCCAGATGGCGGTGATGAAGATCACGAAGATGGCGCTGGGCTGCGCTTCCCGGAACGCCGCCAGGCTCAGCGGCAGCCAGGCCAGCGGCGGCACGGTGCGCAGCACCTGGAACAGCGGGTCGAGCCCGCGCATCGCGAAGGCCGAGGTGCCGACCAGCAGGCCGAGCGCGATGCCGACGATGCCCGCCAGCGCGAAGCCGAGTGCGACGCGCTGCAGGCTGGCGAGCAGATGCCAGCCCAGGCCCTTGTCCAGCCCGCCGCGGTCGTAGAAGGGGCTGAGGATCAGCTCATTGGCTTCCTGCCACACGGTCGAGGGCGGCGGCAGCGTCGCGCCCGGGCCGCTGGCCAGCCATTCCCACAGCCCGGCCAGGGCCAGGGTGATCAGCAGCGGCGGGACCACGCGCGCGACGACGGGCGCGAGGCGGGAGGGGCGCGGCAGCGCCGCCGGCAGGGGGGTGGAGGCCGGGGCGGTCGCCGCCACCGGCTTCGTCGAGATCATCGTCATGGTCGGGTGCCCCTGCTCAGGTACCGGGCGAACGCTTGATGGCCAGGCTGGCGAGGTAGGCCGCCGGGTTGGCGGGGTCGAAGACCTTGCCGTCGAAGAAGGTCTCCGGCCCGCGGCTGGTGCCGGACGGCGTCTCCCCGTTCGGCACGCCGGCGCGGGCGGCGGCGGCGCGCCAGATGCCTTCCCGGTTCACCTGTGCGATCAGGCCGCGCGTGTCGGTCTCCGCCGGCATGATGCCCCAGCGGATGTTCTCGGTCAGGAACCAGAGGTCGTGGCTGTGGAAGGGGTAGCTGGCATGGTCGCGCCAGAACTTCATGGTGATGTCGTAGTTGGTGGTGCTGCGGCCGTCGCCGTAGTTCACCTCGCCCCGCATCCGGCCGAGGATGTCGGCGGTCGCCACGCCCAGATAGGCGCGGCGGCCGATGATGTTGCACATCTCCTCCTTGTTCGCCGGCACGTCGCACCAGCGCTGCGCCTCGATCACCGCCGCCGTCAGGGCCTCGGCCGCGCGCGGGTGCTTCTCGGCGAAGTCGGCGCGCAGGGCGAAGGATTTCTCCGGGTGGTCCTTCCACAGCTCCCCGGTCACCAGCGCGGTGTAGCCGAGGTTCTGGGAGACCAGCTGGGCATTCCAGGGCTCGCCGACGCAGAAGGCGTCCATGGTGCCGACGCGCATGTTCGCCACCATCTGCGGCGGCGGGACGACGATGGTCTGCACCTCCCGGTCCGGGTCGATCCCGCCGGCGGCCAGCCAGTAGCGGATCCACATGTCGTGGGTGCCGCCGCGGAAGGTCATGGCGAATTTGCTCTCGGCATTCATCGCCCGCTTCAGGGCGCCGGCATCCAGCCTGGTGCCCAGCGCCTTGTGCTTCTCGGCGACCGAGATCGCCTGGCCGTTGGTGTTGAGCCGGGCGGTGATCACCATCGCCACCGGCTGGTTGTTCTGCGTCACCCGGCCGGCGGTCATCAGGTAGGGCATCGGCGTCAGGATATGCGCCCCGTCGATGCCGCCCCGCTCCCCGCCGAGCACCAGGTTGTCGCGCGTCGCGCCCCAGCTCGCCTGCTTGTTCACCTCGACATCCGGCATGCCGTGCTTGGCGAAGAAGCCCTTCTCCTTGGCGATGATGACCGGCGCGCTGTCCGTCAGCGCGATGTAGCCGAGCGTGGCCTTGCGCACCTCCGGCGTGGTGGTCCCTTGGGCGAAGGCGCCGCGCGGGGTGGCGGCGCGGGCGGCGGCCAGCAGCGCGGCGGTGGCCGCGATGGCGTTGCGGCGGGTGAGGCTCATCGGGTCGTCTCCGGCAGGTCGGCTGGGGGTGGGCTGGGGGCGGGGGGCTCGACCTCCCGCAGGCGGGCGGCGGCGGCCCGCCAGATGTCCTGGCGCCAGGGGGCGAGGGCGGTGCTGTCCGCGATGCCGGCGGGCAGGTGGCCCCAGCGGCGCATCTGCCGCAGCCACCAGGCCGCCTGGTCGCGCCGCGGCAGCGTCGCCGTGCGGAAGCGCATGGGCGCGGCCTGCGGGATGCCTTCCGCCGTGCCGTCGAAGGCGGCCGCGACCTCGGCGGCATCGAGCGCGGGGAAGAGCCGGCGGCGGAGGATCGCCACCGCCTCCCGCGTGTTCTCCGGCGCGTCCAGCCAGCGCGTGGCGGCGATGACGGCGGCGGTGCAGGCGGTGGCGCTCTCGGGGTCCTGCAGCGCATAGCCGGCGGCGAAGGCCAGCACCTTCTCCGGATGGTTCGGCCAGATGTCGCCGGAGGACAGCGCGATGGTGCCGATGCCGAGGGACGCCGCGTGGCTGCCCCAGGGCTCCCCGGCGCAGAAGCCGTCGATGGCGCCATCGGCCAGGCGCCGGGCGCAGAGCGGCGGCGGCACCGTCACCAGCCGCAGGTCGCGGTCGGGGTCGAGCCCCCCGGAGGCCAGCCACCAGCGCAGCAGGTAGTTGTGCGAGGAATAGGGGAAGACCACCGCCAGCGTCACCGGCCGGCCGGCATCGGCGCGGCGGCGGGCGGCGGCGGCGAAGCTGGCGGCGGGCAGCGGCCGGGGGAAGCGGCCGATCTCCTCGGCCAGCGGCCGGGAGAGCGTCAGGGTATTGCCGTTGGCGCCCAGCCCGGCGCCGACCGTGACCTGCGCCTTCACCCCATCCAGCCCGGCGGCGAGGGCGATGGGCATCGGCCCCAGCAGCTGCGCGGCATCCAGCGCGCCGAAGGCCAGCTTGTCCCGCACCGCCGCCCAGGCGGTCTCGGCCGAGAGGCTGACCCGCAGCCCGACGCCGTCGAACAGCCCGAGCTCCTCGGCCACCAGAAGCGGCGCGGCATCGGTGAGCTGGAGGAAGCCGAGGCGGAGGGTGCGCAGCGCCGGGCGGCGCGACACGGCACGGGCCGGCGGGGATTCGGGATCCACGGTCTCGGACGGCATGCGGGCGGACCTCCGGCACCCCGGAAGGGGTGTCAGTGCGGGCCGCCATTGGACCGCATGGGGTGGGGCGCTGCCGGTGGCCGAAGCCAGGCTTCGGGGGAACCGGGGACCCGCGCCGTTGCGGGTCCTCGCGCCCCGTCAAGAAACCCGAAGCCTGCTGCCTATGTCAAGGGCAATGAGCGATTTGCGTGCAGATATGGTGGTGCGCGCGAAATAATGGCGATTGATCGGGCTTTATGCACTGTTTTTGTGCAGAACCTCGCTGGCGATGGCCGCCAGCCGCTGTCCGCGGTCCATCGCCATCCGCCGCAGCCGCCGATAGGCCTCGGGCTCGGTCAGCTTATGCGTCTGCATCAGCACCGCCTTGGCGCGGTCGACCAGCCGCCGCTCCTCCAGGTCCTGCTTCGCCGCCGCCAGCTCCTGCCGCAGGGCCTGATGGGCACGGAAGCGGCGGATCGCCACCTCGATCACCGGCCGCACGCGGGACGGGGCCATCCCCTCCACCACATAGGCGGCGACGCCGGCTTCCAGCGCCGCCTCGATCTGCTCCGGCTCCGCCTTCTCGGCGAACAGCACCACCGGCCGCGGCTCGTCCCGGTGCAGGGCGCGCATGCCCTCCAGCTCGTCGCGGGAGGGATCGTCGAGGCCGCAGACGATCACCTCCGCGCCGCTGTCGCGGACGGCGCGCGTCAGCTCCGTCGTCCCGGTTGCCACGCCCACCACCAGGCAGCCGGCCGCGGTCAGCCCGGCCTCGACGGCCGCGGCGCGGTCGCTGTCGCTGTCCACAAGCAAGACTCGCAGTGTCCGGCCCCCTGGCGCGCCCGGGCCGCCCCCGGCCCGTGTCCCGGCCATGGCACGGATCATGCCGCGATACGGTGGTGGACGCGCTGCCCCCTTCGCGGCAGCATCCCGCCCAGGGGAAGGCGACGGGAAACGCGATGCCGCACTGCCTTGGCCGCCGCGCGCTGCTGGCCGCCGGCCTCGCCGCCGGCCCCGCCGCTGCCCAGCAGGAGGGCTGGCCTGCCCGCCCGGTGCGCATCGTGGTGCCCTTCACGCCCGGCGGGTCCAACGACGCCATCGCCCGGCCGCTGGCCGAACGGCTGCAGGGCCGCTTCGGCCAGCCCTTCGTCGTCGAGAACCGGCCCGGCGCCGGCAGCGCCGTGGGTGTTGGCCTGGTGGCGCAGGCGCCGTCGGACGGGCACACGCTGCTGCTCACCACCTCCTCCGTCGCCGCCATCGGCCCGGTGCAGGGGACGGGCTTCGACCCGGTGCGGGAGCTGGAGGCGGTGGCGCTGCTGGCCCGGGCGCCGCTGGTGGTGCTGACGCCGCCCGCCTCGCCGCTCGATGGCATCGCCGCGCTGGTGGCGGCGGACCGCGCCCGGCCGGGCAGCCTGCACTACGCCAGCTCCGGCCCCGGCAGCACCACGCATATCGCCACGGAATTGTTCAACCTGCGCGCCGGCACGCGGCTGCAGCACGTGCCCTATCGCGGCACGGCCGGGGCGCTGACCGACCTGGTGGCGGGGCGGGTGGACCTGATGTTCACCACCATCGCCAGCGCCGCCGGGCAGATCCGTGGCGGGCTGCTGCGGATCATCGCCTATACGGGCGAGGAGCGGCCGGACGGGACGCCGGCGGCGCCCACGGTGCGCGCCGCCGGCATCCCCTACGAGTCCGGCATCTGGTGGGGCCTGTTCGCCCCGCGCGGCCTGCCGCCCGCCCTGCGGGCCGCCCTGAACGCCGCCGCCGCGGAAGCGCTGGGGGAGCCGGGCTTCGGCCGCTACCTGGCGGCCGAGGGCGCCATCCCGGCGCCGCTGCCGCCCGACCGCTTCGCCGCCTTCCTGGCGGCCGAGGTGACGGCCATGCGGGAGGTGGTGGCGGCCGCCCGCATCCGGGCGGATTGACGCGGCGCGGCGCCGGCCTTCCGATGGCGCCGGGGCAGGGCATGCCCGGATGGCCTCGTCCGGCCATGCGCCGCTGCCCCGCGACCAAGGGACCGGGGCATGCGGCGCGGGCGACCGCCGACCTGGCATGGCCCCGCGCGGCGGAGGGAGCGGGCGGTGGCGGGCATCCTGGTGATCGGCGGCGGCATCGGCGGCCTGACCCTCGCCCTCTGCCTGCATCGCCAGGGCATCCCCTGCACGGTGCTGGAGGCGGCGGCGGAGATCCGGCCGCTGGGCGTCGGGGTGAACATCCTGCCGCATGCCGCGGCGGAGCTCGCCCGGCTGGGGCTGGCGGAGGAATTGCAGCGCCTGGGCGTCGCGCCGGCGGAGGCGCGCTTCTTCAACCGCTTCGGCCAGCATGTGCATGCCGAGCCGCTGGGCCGCGCCGCCGGCTACGACCACCCGCAGCTGTCGCTGCACCGCGCCGACCTGCATGGCGCGCTGCTGGCGGCGGTGCGGGAGAGGCTGGGGGAGGGCGCGGTGCGGCTCGACCACCGGGTCGCGCGGGTGGAGCAGGACGAGCAGGGCGTGACCGTGGTGTTCACGCCGGGGCGGGGCGGCGCCATGCCGCCGCCGCTGCGCGGCAGCGTGGCGATCGGCGCCGACGGCATCCATTCGGCGCTGCGCCGGCAGCTCTACCCGGCCGAGGGCGAGCCGAAATACACCGGCTACAACATGTGGCGCGGGGTGACGCGCTGGCCGCCCTTCCTCGGCGGTGCCGCCATGACGCGCGCCGGCTGGCTGAAGACCGGCAAGATGGTGCTGTACCCGATCCGCGACCATGCGGACGGCACCCAGCTGCTGAACTGGGTGTTCGAGGTGGAGACCGAGACCCACCGGTCCCGCCGCGACTGGAACCGGCCCGGCGAGGTCGAGGATATCCTGCCCTGGGTGCGCGACTGGGCCTTCGACTGGCTGGACGTGCCGGCGATGCTGCGCGCCAGCGAGGTGGTGCTGGAATTCCCCATGGTGGACCAGGACCCGTTGCCGCGCTGGACCTTCGGCCGCGTCACGCTGCTGGGCGATGCGGCGCACCCGATGGTGCCGCGCGGGTCGAACGGCGCCGGCCAGTCCATCCTCGACGCGCGCTGCCTGGCCGACCTGCTGGCGCGGCACGGGGAGGATGCGGAGGCGGCGCTGCGGGCCTATGAGGCCGTGCGCCTGCCCGCCACCACCCAGGTGGTGCTGACCAACCGGACCAACCCGCCGGATGCGATCCTGCGGGAGGTGTTCCTGCGCACCAGCGACCGGCCCTTCGGCCGGATCGAGGAGGTGATGTCGCGGGAGGAGATGCTGGCCATCACCGGCGGCTACAAGCGCGTCGCGGGCTACGACCTGGCGACGCTGCAGGCCCACAGGGGCTGAGGCGCGGGCTGAGACACGGGCTGAGACGGAAGGACGAGCGATGCGGAACACCGAGGAGATCTGGCGCCTGGTCGATGCCAAGCGGGACCCCTTCCAGGACCTGTCCGACCGCGTCTGGGGCATGCCGGAACTGGCCTATACCGAGACCCGGTCCTGCGCCGAGCACACGGAGATGCTGCGGCAGCAGGGCTTCCGGGTGACCGAGAAGGTCGCCGGCATCCCGACCGCGGTGATGGGCGAGGCGGGGGAGGGCGGGCCGGTCATCGCCATCCTCGGCGAATACGATGCCCTGCCGGGGCTGAGCCAGGAGGCCGGCGTCGCCGAGCCGAAGCCGCTGCCCGGCCCCGGCTTCGGCCATGGCTGCGGCCACAACCTGCTCGGCTCCGCCTCCCTGCTCGCCGCCGCGGCGGTGAAGGACTGGCTGGCCGCCAACAACCTGCCGGGCCGCGTGCGCTACTATGGCTGCCCGGCCGAGGAAGGCGGCGCCGCCAAGGGCTTCATGGTGCGCGACGGCGCCTTCAAGGACGTCGACATCGCCATCTCCTGGCACCCGGCGGCCTTCTGCGCGGTGAACGAGCCGGTGAGCCTGGCGAATACCCGCATCGACTTCAGCTTCACCGGCCGCGCCAGCCATGCCGCCGCCGCGCCGCATCTCGGCCGCAGCGCGCTGGATGCGGTCGAGCTGATGAATGTCGGCGTGAACTACATGCGCGAGCACATGCCGAGCGACGCGCGCATCCACTACGCCTATCTGGATGCCGGCGGCGTCGCCCCCAACGTTGTGCAGCCGACCGCCAAGGTGCGCTACCTGATCCGGGCGCGGGACCTGGTGGAGCTGCGCGCGCTGATCACGCGCGTGCGCAAGATCGCCGATGGCGCCGCGCTGATGACCGAGACGAAGGTGGAGGCCAAGGTGGTCTCCGGCGTGTCCAACCTGCTGGGCAACACGCCGCTCGAGCGCGCGATGCAGAACAACCTGGACCGGCTGGGCCCGCCGCCCTTCGACGACCTGGACCGCGCCCGCGCCGCGGAGTTCCAGGCGACGCTGTCCGACGAGGACATCAGCACCGCCTGGCGCAAGATGGGCCTGCCGGTGCGCAAGGGCGTGCCGCTGTGCGACGTGATCGTCCCGCTGGAGGTCAAGGGCGCGCCCATGGTCGGCAGCACCGATGTGGGCGACGTGTCCTGGGTGGTGCCGACGGTGCAGGCGCGCGGCGCGACCTATGCCATCGGCACGCCCGGCCATTCCTGGCAGCTGACGGCGCAGGGCAAGCTGCCGGCGGCGCACAAGGGGATGATCCATGTGGCGAAGGTGATGGCCGGCACGGCGGTGGACTGCCTGCTGGACCCCGGCCTGGTCGCCGCCGCCAAGGCCGACCTGGCGGAGCGGACGAAGGACAACCCCTACGAGCCCGTGCTGTCGCCCGACGTGCAGCCGCCCTTCGACATGTCGAAGACAGCGGCCTGATGCCGGACGCCCCGCGACCGAAGCTGGCCGAAACCTTCGTGGATCCTTCGGTCCGGCTGCGGGATGTGGCGATCGGCCGGCGCTGCGAGGTGCTGGCCGGCTGCGCCCTGGAATACGCCACGCTGGGCGACGGCAGCTATCTCGGCCGCCGGTGCAGCGTGGCGGATGCGACGATCGGGAAATTCTGCGCCATCGCCACCGATGTGCGGATCGGCCCGCCCGATCACCCGATGGAGCGGCCGGCGCAGCACCGCTTCACCTATTGCCCGGAATACTACGATGCGGCGCAGACCCGCGACCATGCCTTCTTCGAGCGCCGGCGCGCCGCGCGGGTGACCATCGGGCATGATGTCTGGATCGGCCATGGGGTGACGGTGCTGGCCGGCGTCACGGTGGGCAGCGGCGCGGTGCTGGCGGCGGGCGCGGTCGTCTCGCGCGACGTCGCGCCCTATGCGGTGGTGGGCGGCGTGCCGGCGCGGCCGATCCGCGACCGCTTCCCGCCGGGCATCGCGGACCGCCTGCTGCGCATCGCCTGGTGGGACTGGCCCTTCGAGACCATCATGGACCGGCTGGCCGCGTTCCAGTCGGACGATGTCGCGGCCTTCTGCGCGCGCTGGGATCCCGGGCGGGGCGCTGCGGGGCCGCCATGACGATGCGACGCATCGTCATGGGGTGCCCCTGTCCTCTCCCGAACCCTCTCCCGCCGGGGAACGGACCGGCGCCGACCGCCGTCCGGGTTGATCGCCGGGGGGAAGGCCCCGGCGGGGCCTGCCTCCAGGCGATGACCCGGGCCGGTCCAGGGGGCGCCTGACCCCTGGCGGGTGGAGCTCGCGGAGGGCAGCGCCCTCCTCGAAGGCGGCGCTACTCGGCGAATTCCGGCGGCGGGTCGTCGAGCCCGTCCGGCACCACCGCCAGCGGGTCGCGGGCCAGCAGCCCGGCATCGTTCTCCGCCACCTTGTTCACGCGCGGGGTCACCGGCCAAGCCGCCACCATCGCCTCGGGGCAGGGGCGCAGCAGGCCGAGCAACTCCTCCGCCTCGGCCGGCGCCTCGCCCAGCCAGCGGTCCCAGGCTTCCCGCGGCAGGATCACCGGCATGCGGTGATGCATCGCCGCCAGCTTGTCGTTGGCATCGGTGGTGACGATGGTGCAGGTGCGCAGGATGGTCCCGTCCGGCGCGCGCCAGCCCTCCCACAGCCCGGCCAGCGCCATGGGCGCGCCATCGGCCAGCGCCACGGCGAAGGGCTGCTTGGACTTGCCCTCGGTGCGCCATTCGTAGAAGCCGTCGGCCGTGACGATGCAGCGGCGCTTGCGGAAGGCCTCGCGGAAGGCCGGCTTCTCCGCGATGCTCTCGGATCGCGCATTGATCATCTTCGCCGCGCCGGACGGGTCCTTGGCCCAGCGCGGCACCAGCCCCCAGCGCAGCGGGTCCAGGTGGCGCAGCCCGGTTTCCGGATGCCGTCGCACCACCAGCGCGTCCTGGGTGGGCGCGCGATTCCAGCTGGCCGCGAAGTTGGGCAGGGGGTTCACCGTCTCGAAATACCGGGCCACCGCGGCCGGGCCGCGCTGCTGGAAATAGCGTCCGCACATCCGGGGATGATGGGGATGCGCGGGGCCGATGTCGATCCGGGGCGGGGCCGCGCGTCATGGGGGCAGCGGCGCCGATCCCCGGCGCCGCGGGACGGGAGGGACCACCGTGGCCGAGCTTGAGATCCTGGGCATTCCGCAGAGCAATTTCGTCTGGGCCTGCCGCCTGGCGGCGGCGGAGAAGGGCGTGCCCCACAGCCTCCTGCCGCTCATGCCGCATGCGCCGGAGGTCAAGGCGATCAACCCGACCGGCAAGGTGCCCGCCATGCGCCATGGCGCGGTGACGCTGGGGGAGAGCCGGGCGATCTGCGGCTATATCGACGCCGCCTTCGACGGGCCGAGGCTGATCCCCGCCGACACCGCCAAGGCCGCGCTGGTCGAGCAATGGGCGTCGATCGTCAACACGGTCGTCGAGCCGGTCTGCGTGCGGCAGTACCTGATGGGCTATTTCTTCCCCGGCACCCCCGACGGCAGCCCGAACCGCGCGGTGATCGACCCCGCCATCCCGAAGATGCAGGACCAGCTGCGGATGCTGGACCAGGCGGTGGCGGCCACCGGCTTCCTGGCGGGGGATGCGTTCAGCCTGGCCGATGTCTTCCTGGTGCCGAACCTGGTCTACCTGTCCAGGGCGCCGGAGAGCGGGGCGCTGCTGAAGGAGCTGCCGGCGCTGTCGGCCTATCTGGACCGCATGCTGTCGCGGCCGACGGTGCAGGCCACCATCCCGCCGCCCATTCCGACCTAGCGGCCGCGGGCGTCCCGCGCCGGGGCGGCCCACCCCGCGTCCCGGCGCGGGATGCGGGGCGGGCCGCGCCTCAGCGGTGGCGCAGATACAGCGGCGTCTCGCCCATCACGCGGAAGGCGTGGTCGGCGGCGAAGAGGTCGGCATAGTGCAGCACATGCGCTTCCGGGTTGCGGCCATGGAAGGGCGCGTTGGTGGCATGGGTGGCGACCGTGCTGACCACGGCATGGGCGAAGCCCAGCTCCTTCAGCAGCATGGCGCCGATCACGCCATGCGGCAGTTCGTGGTACAGGTCCGTATGGACGGCGCCGCCGCCGTTCCGTCGGTAGAGCAGCGGCTTGTCCACATCGTGCAGGATGAGGATGGGGACCAGCACCTCCGGGTCCAGCGCCTGGCCCCAGTCCTCGGCGGCACGGGCGCCGAGGTCCAGGCCGGCGCGCGTCACCTCGTTCACGTGCTGCATCAGCGGGAAGAAGCCGGTCCCGGGGGAGAAGGGCATGTCCTCCAGCCGCTCATGGGAGGAGGAGGCCCAGGCGCTGACCCAGGCCGTCACGATCGCCTCCTGCATCGGCGCCGAGACGCGGTCGAGGCCATAGAGCCAGGCGCGCACCGCCTCGCGCCGCCAGTTGCTGCCGCGGTCGATGCTGTAGGGCTGGGTCATGCTGCGAAGGCTCCGCATTCGGCGATCCGGCGGCGGAGCTTCGCAGCGCCCGCCGCGCCGGTCATCGGCGTGGGATGGGGGGCGGCGCGAACCCGCACGGATGTCGCGCGGCTCACGCCAGGCGATCCGGGCCTGCGCGGCCAGCGCCGCCCCGGCCACCGGATCCGGCTCAGTCGATCCGGATATCGGCCTTCTTCACCATGTCGGCGAAGAAGGCGATCTGCTGCTCGCGGAAGGCGGCGAACTCGTCCAGCGTGTTGGCCCGCGTCAGCGCGCCCAGGCCGGTCAGCTTCGCCAGCACCGCCGGGTCGCGCACCACCGCGTTCAGCTCCGCGTTGAGCTGCTGCAGGATCTCCCGCGGCGTGCCGGCCGGGGCGAAGACGCCGTTCCATTCCCAGGTCTCGAAGCCCGGCAGGAACTCCGCCATGGCCGGCACGCCCGGCAGCACCTCGATCGGCCGCGGCCCGCAATGCGCCAGGCAGACCGCCTGGTTGCCCTGGGTCAGCGGCAGGGTGCTGGGCACGTTGCTGAATTGCAGCGGCACCCGCCCCGTCGTCAGGTCGTTCCGCGACGCCGCGATCTCCCGGTAGACGATGTGGTTGATCTTCACCCCGGCCAGCATGTTGAACAGCTCGAGCGAGACATGCTGCACCGTGCCGATGCCGGTGGAGGAACAGTCGAGCTTCCCCGGCATCCGCTTCGCCAGGTCGATCAGCTCGGGCACCGTCTTGGCCTCGAATTGCGGCCAGCGCATCAGCGTGTTGGGCGTGACCATGGTGAGGAAGATGGGCAGCAATTCCCGCCGCGTGTCGTAGGGCAGGCGGGCGCCGAACAGCGACGGGTTCACCGAATGCGCCGTCGCGTCATACAGCAGGGTGTAGCCGTCGCCGGTGGCGCGGGCGACCGCCTGGGCGGCCAGCGTCCCGGCGGCGCCCGGCCGGTTCTCCACCGCGAAGCCCTGGCCCATGCGCTCGGCCAGGGCCCCGAAGACGATGCGGCAGACCACGTCGGCCGTCCCGCCCGGGCTGTAGGCATTCACCACGCGGACGGAGCGGTTGGGATAGCGCCCCTGCGCCAGGGCGGGGGCGGCCAGGGCGGGGGCGGCCAGGGCGGCGCCGGCCAGCGCCAGCAGGGCGCGGCGGCGCGGCCGCGATTGCGTCGGCATTCTCGGGGTCCCTCCAGACCGCTTCGTTGCGCCGAGTGTGCGGCGGGCCCGCCGAGGGGGCAAGCGCGCCGGCACGCCCGCGCATCGACGCCGGACAGGATCGGGGGCGGCGCCGTCGCGGCCGCGACAGGCCCG
>NZ_SMOA01000084.1 GCF_004353985.1 Paracraurococcus ruber
AGCCGGATCCCAGGACCACAACACACCAATCCAACCCACGCGGGGTGGAGCAGCCCGGTAGCTCGTCAGGCTCATAACCTGAAGGTCACAGGTTCAAATCCTGTCCCCGCATCCAAATACATCGCAAACCCCTTGCAGGCACCAGCCGCAAGGGGTCGTGCGTGTTTGACCAACCGTCGCGCCGGCAGCCCGATATCGACGATCATCCGGTCGCCATGCGCCGGGTGATGGCCGTCATCCGCCCCTTTCCGCTGATCGGCCGCTGCACCGCCGATATCGGCGCGGTCTGGCACGCCGTCGGGCGCCTCGACCCGCCCTCGCGCCACGCATGGCCGGCTTGCTCAGCCGCAGTCCGCATGCACCCACGGGCCCGCCCAGGCCAGGTTCAGCCGCCCCCGCCGCCCGTGCCACGCACCAGCGGCACGCAGACCCAGCGCGGCCCCTCCGCCGTCGCCAGGGCCCCGATCGCCGTCTCCACCCCATAGGCCGACCGCAGCCGGTCCGGCGTCAAAAGCGCCTCGGGCGGCGCCGGCCCTTCCAGCCTCCCATCCCGCAGCACCGCCGCACGGTCCCCCACCAGGAAGGCCTGGTCCGGGTGATGCGTCGTCATCAGCACGGCCAGCCCGTCCCGCGCCGCCAGATCGCGCACCTGCCGCAGCACTAGCGCCTGGTTGCCGAAGTCGAGGCTGGCCGTCGGCTCGTCCAGCACCAGGCACGCGGCCTCCTGCGCCAGCGCCCGCGCGATCAGCACCAGCTGCCGCTCCCCGCCCGAAAGCTCCGTCACCGGCCGATCGGCCAGATGCGCGATGCCGAGCCGCGCCAGCGCAGCCTCCGCCACCTGCCGGTCCTGTCGCCCCGGCGCCGCGAGCAGCGGCAGCCGGGCAGCGCGGCCCATCGCCACCAGCTCCCGCGCCGGGTAGGCGAAGCCGCCGGGCGTCGCCTGCGGCACATAGGCCAGCCGCCGCGCCACCACCCGCCGCGGCAGCGCCCGGATATCGGCATCGCCGAGCCGGACCCGGCCGGCGAGCGGCGGGATCAGCCCCAGCAGGGTGCGCAGCAGCGTCGTCTTGCCGCCGCCATTCGGCCCGAGCAGGCAGAGCACCTCGCCGGCCGGGAGCGCGAAGCCGATCCCCGCCGCGACCATCCGCCGCCCATGCCCGACCGCCAGCGCCTCGGCCCGCAGCAGCGCCGTCACGCGCCACCCCGCCCGGCCCGGGCCAGCAGCCAGAGGAAGAGCGGCGTGCCCAGCACCGCCGTCAGCACGCCGAGCGGCACCTCCACCCGCCCGGCGCTGCGCGCCAGCGTATCCACCGCCAGCAGGAAGGCCGCGCCCAGCACCAGGGACAGCGGCAGCAGCCGCCGCAGGTCCGGCCCGCCCAGCAGCCGCGACATATGCGGCACCACCAGCCCGATCCAGCCCACCGCCCCGGCCAGCGCGGTGACCGAGGCCGTCGCCAGCGTCGCGCAGGCGATGGCGACGAGGCGCAGGCGGCCGGTCTCGACGCCGAGCGCGCGGGCCTCGTCCTCCCCCAGCGTCAGCAGGTTCAGCCGCCAGCGCAGCAGCAGCAGCCCGGCCATGCCGAGCAGCGCCGGCGCCGCCGCGGCCAGGATGTCGGCCCGCGTCGCGCCGGAAAGCGTGCCCAGCAGCCAGAAGGTGATCGCCGGCAGCTGGTTGTAGGGATCGGCCAGCACCTTCAGCAGCGCGATCCCGGCGCCGAGCAGCGCGCCGAGGACGATGCCCGCCAGCACCAGCACCAGCATCGGGTCGCCCTGGCCGCGCACCAGCCCGGCCAGCGCGGCGACGCCGCCAACGGCCAGGATCCCGCCCAGGAAGGCCATGCCCTGGATCGCCACCACCGGCAGGCCGAGCACGATGCCGAGCACCGCGCCCAGCGCCGCCCCGGCCGAGACGCCGAGCAGGTCCGGCGAGGCCAGCGGGTTGCGGAACATGCCCTGGAAGGCGGCGCCCGCGGTGGCCAGCGCGGCGCCGACCAGCAGCGCCGCCGCCACGCGCGGCAGGCGCACATTCCAGAATACGATGGCGGCGGGGCCTTCGGCGCGGCCCAGTAGCAGCGCCGGCAGCTCCGCCGGCGCGATCGGGAAGCGGCCGGTCGCCAGCGCTGCCAGCACCGCCGCCAGCAGCGCGCCGGAAGCGCAGGCCCAGGCGAGCGCGGCGCGGCTCATGCCGGTCTCATGCCAGGCCGCCGCAGGCCGGCCTCCCCACCCCGGCGCGCCTGCGGCGCCAGGCCTTGCGGCAGGCGGCCTGCGCGACCCCGGCTTGTCGCCTTCGGCGACGGGTACCGGCTGGGCGGGGCTGCAGACCGCGCCGCGCGCAGGCCGGGCTGCCGCCGGTCACGCCGCCAAGGACGCCACCGGTGCGGGCGTCGCGGCATGGGCTGCCGCCGTCCGGCGGCCGGGTGTGGCCCGCCACGGCTCACGCCCGGCCAGGCAGCGCCTGGCGCAGCATCGGGGCAAGCTGCGCGGCCTCGGGCCGGCGGTGGAAGAGCAGGGCGTAGAGCTCGGCGACCGTCTCCGCCAGGCCATCGGCGGGCGCGGCGCCGAACAGCACCGGCAGCCAGGCGAGCCCGAGCAGCCGGTTCACCGAGGGCGGGAAATCCACCCAGCCATGGGGCAGGGCCGGCACCAGGGCGAGCCGTCCGGCCCGCACCGCGCCCAGGCTGCCCCAGACCGGATCCTGCCGCGCGAAGCCAGGGAAGGCCGGGTCCATGGCGATCACCCAGTCCGGGTTCCAGGCCAGCACCTGTTCCGCGGAGATGGTCGCCAGCCCGCCGCCGCCCAGGCCGCTGGCGGCGACATTCTCCGCCCCGGCGAATTCGATGATCTCGCTGTTGATCGACCCGGCCAGCCCCGTCTCCTGCCCGCGCGGCCCGCGGACATAGAGCACGCGCGGCCGGCCGCGGGCGCGCAGCCGCTCGGCCGCATCGGTCGCGGCGGCCAGGATGCGGGTCGCCGCCGCGGCCCGCACCGCCGCCGCCGGCGCCCGGTCCAGGATCTCGCCCAGCCGGCGGTAGGTCTCCGGGATCAGCGGCAGGCGGCCATCCAGCAGCAGCATGGGCAGCCCGGTCTGCGACCGCACCCGCTCGGCCAGCGAGACATGGGTCGGGCCGATGCCGCCATAGTCGAGGACGAGGTCGGGCCGTTGCGCCAGCACCGCCTCGAGATTCGCGCTATTGTCCCGCCCGGTCAGGCGGCCGGTCGCCGGCAGCGCCGCCGCCTCGGGCGGCAGGAAGGCCAGCTCGGCGGGCCGCGGCCCGCGGCCGGGCCAGCCGGCCAGCATCTCCGGCGCCAGGCTCCAGAGCAGGATGGCGGCCGGCGGCCCGGCCGCCAGCACCCGCGCCACGCGGTCCGGCACGGCGATGCGGCGGCCGGTGGCATCCGCAACCTCCCGCGCCAGGGACGGCGCGGCGAGACCGATGCCGGCCAGGCCCAGCAGCAGCGCGCGGCGGGGCGGGGCCGGCATCTCAGCCGATGCCGGCCATGGCGCCGGAGGCCTTCGCCACCGCGGCCGCCTCGCCGCCGGCCTGCCGGCCCGGCTCCTCCGCCGCCTCCCTGGTGATGGCGGCGGCGAAGGCCATGCCCGGCGCGACCGCGACCCGCACAGGCGTCGTGGCGGCGCGCGGCGTCACCTCCAGGATCCGGCCGGCGGACTGGTTGCGGGCGGAGCGTTCCAGCATGGCGGCCTCCCGGGGCGGTCTGGCGGCCCCGTATAGACGGGCCGGCGGGGGAGGGATATCTCCGATCGTGAATAGCGCGGCAAGGCGGCGCCGTAGAGCGGATCCCGTTCAGGTGGAACCACCTGAGCGGGTGAAGATCCCCGTCGATTCAAACGACTGGAGCGGCTGCCGTGCGCCATGGCGAACGGCAACCGTTCTAGCCGCCTGCCACCCGAGGCGCAGCGCCTCGGCCGGCCGGACGTATGACGGGTGGGCGGGCCAGGCCTGCCGCGCCGCCTGGCGCCCCCCGCGTCAGGCGCCGCCGGCCTCGGGCGCCGGGCCGGCGGCGGATTGCGCCGCGGCCTCCACCGCCCGGTAGCGGGCGATGAGGCGGCGCCCCGCCTCGGTCAGCGCGGCGCCGCCGCCCTTCCGGCCGCCCGGGGCCCGCGCGACCACCTCCTCGCCGAGGATCGTGTCGAGCTGCGACACCAGGCCCCAGGCGCGCGGATAGGACATGCCGAGATGGCGCGCGGCGGCGGAGATGGAGCCTTCGCGGTCGATCGCCTCCAGCAGCGCGACCTTGCCCGGCCCGACCCGGCCCGCGGGCAGGTCGAGGCGGATGGTCACGCGGGCCGGGCTTGCGGCGGTGGCGGGCGAGGGCATGGGACCATCTCAGCGCAATGCGGCAGGGCTGTCAGCAGCGGGGGCGGGCTCGGCCGGTCGCCACATCGCCCGGTGTCGGCGGCGCGGGCGGGCGGAAGCCGCTGCGCTCGGGCTTCGGGCCGAGCAGCGGCGTGCCGCCCAGGCAATCCGGCCCGCGCACCGGCAGGCTGGCGTTGTCGCGGCCGACCAGCGTGACCACGCTCGTGCCGATGGGGCTCGGCCGCGACGGCGACCGCGGCGCGAAGGTGCCGGAGGCCGCGCCCCGCGCCTGGGGCACCTGCCGCGGCAGGCCGCGCCGCGCCAGGTGCAGCCAGGTCGGGCACCTCGAGCCGTGCCGGCGCCCCGATCCCGTCCAGGGCGCCGCCCGTGGCCCAGGGCTCCGGGGACCTCGACGGTGCAGGCCGGGCCATCCGGCCGCCCCTGGCGCGGGCAGGCGGCGCTGTCGGTCCAGGGCGTGCGGTTTGCGGCCGAGGAAGGCCAGGCCGGCCTGGATGGGCGGCAGCGCATCCGTGGCGGTCTCGCCCGGGCGAAGCGCGGGGCCCATCGCGGTCCGGCCGGCGCCTGCGCCGGCCGGACCGGCAGGGGCGGGCGGGTCATCCGGGGCATGCCGGCACCTCCCAGGGGGTGGCGGGCGGCGCGCGATGGTCGAAGGTCACCGCCTTGATCAGCGCCCAGACCGGCAGGCCCGGCCGCAGCGCCAGGCGCGCCACGCTGTCGCGCGTGACGCGGGCAAGCAGCGTCGTCGGCCCGGCGGCGAGGCGGAGGAAGACCTCGCCCGCCTCCCCCGCCGCATCGATGGCGGCGATGGTCACCGGCAGGATGTTGCGGGTGGACAGGCCGCGCGGCTCCTCCGTCGCCACCGCGACGTCGCGGGCGCGGATGCGCACCCGCAGCCGCGTCCCCGGCGGCCCGGGCTGCGCCGTGGTGAGCAGCGCCCCGCCCGCGAATTCCAGCAGCCGCAACCCGTCGGCCGCATCGCCGACCACGCAGGGCAGCAGCACCCCGGCATCGCGCCGGCCAGCGAGCGGCGCGAGGTCGGTGCGCGCCGTCAGCGCCTCGACCGGGCCGGCCGCCAGGACCCGCCCCTCCTCCAGCAGCACCATCTGGTCGGCCAGCGCATCCACCTCGTCCAGCGCATGGGTGACGTAGAGGATCGGCAGCCCGGCGGCGTCGCGCAGCCGCGCGAGGAAGGGCAGCACCTCCGCCCGCCGCGCGGCGTCGAGCGCGGCGAGCGGCTCGTCCATCAGCAGCAGGCGCGGGCGCGACAGCAGCGCCCGCCCGAGCGCGACGCGCTGCCGCTCCCCGCCCGACAGGCCGGCGGGGCGGCGGTGCAGCAGATGGCCGATGCCGAGCAGCATGACCACCTCCGCCATGTCGGGCCCGGCGGCGCCGCGCGGCGCCCGCCGCAGGCCGTAGCGCAGGTTGGTCTCGACGCTGAGATGCGGGAACAGCCGCGCATCCTGGAAAACCAGGCCGCAGCGCCGGCGCTCCGGCGGGACGAAGGCGCGGGTGGCGGTGTCGAGCAGCACCTCGCCGCCGATGGCGACGCGCCCCGCCTGCGGCCGCAGCAGCCCGGCGACGGCGGCGAGGATCGTGCTCTTGCCGCAGCCGGAGGGGCCGAACAGCGCCGTCACCCCGGCCGCCGGCACGGCGAAGGCGGCGTCGAGGGCGAAGCCCGCCCGCCGGGCCGCGCCCCAGCCCTGCCCGAAGCGGTGCCGCAGCGCGACCTCGATCACGGCGCCCGCCTCCGCAGGGCGATCATGCGGCCGTCACCGGCCCGGGCGCCGCGGGCGGATCACGCGCCGCGCCCCAGCAGCCGGCCGAGATGCCGCGCGATCGCTTCCGCCAGCAGCAGCCCGGCCACCGCCAGGGCGAAGGAGACGAGCGCGAGCCGCGCCGCCACCGCCTCGCCCCCCGGGGTCTGCGTCGCGGCATAGATCGCCAGCGGCAGGGTCTGCGTCTCGCCCGGGATGTTGGACGCGAAGGTGATCACCGCGCCGAATTCGCCGAGGCCGGCGGCGAAGGCGGTGACCGCGCCGGCCAGGATGCCGGGCGACATCAGCGGCAGGGTCACGGTCACGAAGCGGTCCAGCGGGCCGGCGCCGAGGGTGCGCGCCGCCGCCTCCAGCCCGGGATCCACATTCTCCAGCCCCAGGCGCACCGCGCGCACGATCAGCGGGAAGGACATCACCGCGGTGGCCAGCGCCGCGCCTTCCGTCGTGAAGACCAGGCGGATGCCGAACCAGTCCTGCAGCGGCGCGCCGATCGGGCCGCGCACGCCGAACAGCATCAGCAGGCCCCAGCCGACGACGACGGGCGGCACCACCAGCGGCAGGTGCACCAGCGCGTCCAGCAGCATCCGGCCGGGGAAGCGGCCGCGCGCCAGCAGCCAGGCGATGCCGACCGCCGGCAGCAGCGAGACGAGCACCGAGCGCGCGGCGACCTCGAGGCTCAGCCGGACGGCCATCCACTCCTCGGCGGTGAGGCCGGCCACGCGCGGTCAGCGCGCCAGGCTGAAGCCGAAGCGCTGCCAGGTCGGCGCCGCATCCGGCCCGGCGACGAAGCCGAGGAAGGCGCGGGCGGCGGCATCGGCCTCCGCCCGGCGGGTGAGGGCGAAGGGATAGGTGATGGGCGGGTGGCTTTCGGCCGGGAAGGCGGCGACGCTGCGCACGCCCTGGCTGGCCCGCGCGTCGGTCTCGTAGACGATGCCGAAGGGCGCCTCCCCGCGCTCGACCAGCAGCAGCGCGGCGCGGACATTGTCGGTGCGGGCGAGGCGCGGCGCGACCGCGTCCCACTGGCCCATCCAGGTCAGCGCCGCCTGGGCGTAGCGGCCGACCGGGACGTTGGACGGGTCGCCGGTGGCGATGCGGTCGCGCGGCCCGAGCAGGGCGGCAAGGTCGGTGCCGCGTGCCAGGGTCACCCGCGCCGTGGAATCCGCTGGCGCGATCAGCACCAGGGCGTTGCCGATCGGCGAGACGCGCGTCGCGGCGGCGACCAGGCCGCGGTCTTGGACATAGTCCATCCAGGGCTCGTCCGCCGACATGAAGATGTCGGCCGGCGCGCCCTGCTCGATCTGCCGGGCGAGGGCGGAGGAGGCGGCGAAGGAGAAACGCGGCGCCGGGTTGCCGCGCGCCCGCCACTGCTGGCCGAGGTCGCGCAGCGCATCCGTCAGGCTGGCCGCGGCGAAGACGGTCAGCGGCGCCTGGGCGCGGGCGGCCGGCGCGGCGGCGAGGCCGAGCAGGCCGGCGAGGAGAGGGCGTCGCAACATGGGGGCGTCTCCCGTGGCGCTATAGCCCACGGGCAATAGCCCAGTCCACGCCCCGCGTCCACGGCCGGTGTTTACGCCAGGCTGGGCCGCGGCCTTCAGCGCAGGATCAGCGGCGACAGCACGGGCGCCATCAGCATCTCGAACTCCAGATTGGTGGCGCTGACGATGTTCTCGACGATCAGGCCATCCCGCAGCCGGGCGACATGCGTCTCGTCGAACAGGATCGACCTTCCGGTGGGGGCCAGGCCGAAGAAGGCCCTGGCATGGCGTTGGCGCGACTGGAACCGCGTGACCACGCGGGTGCCGTCGGCGGAGGCGAACTGGTCCAGGATGGTCAGCGGCGCCTCCGCCGGGAAGGCATCGACGAAGCCGGCGATGATCGCCTTGTACTCGTCGAGCCCGTCGATCGGCCCCGCCGGCTTCAGCCCGGTGATGCCCTGGATGCGCGGATGGGCGGTGGCGTCGGCGGCGGCCAGGTCGCCGCGGCCGAGGAAATCCGCGACGAAGCGGCGGACGACGCCGAGATTGTCCGGCATGGTTCTCAGCCCCGGAACAGGATCTCGGCGCGGAAGGCGCCGGGCGGGTCGCGGTGCAGGCCGAGATAGGCATCGGCGATGCGGTCGGGGTCGAAGGGCGTGCCGGGCGCGACCTGGCCGCCCACCGTCACCGTCGCGGCATGGATGCCTTCGGGCGCCAGCTCGGCATGCAGGCTGAGCGCGAGGCTGCGCAGCCCCGCCTTGCCGATGGCCAGCGAGGCGGCCGGCAGCCAATGCGTCGGGTCGAGCGCGAGGCCGCCGCCGGTGAGCAGGATGGTCCCGCGCCCGGCCCGCCGCATGCCCGGCAGCACCGCGCCGATGGCGGCCATGGCGCCGCCGACATTCACCGCGAAATCCGCCGCGAGCGTCGCCGGCGTCTGCGCCGAGGGCGGCGCCAGATGCGCGGCATAGGCGTTGTAGACCAGCACCTCCGTCCCCGGCGGGATGGCGGCGGCCAGGCCGGCGGGATCGGCGGCGTCGGCCGCCGCCAGGGCGATGCCGGGCCCGGCCAGCGCCGCATGGCGGCCCGGGCTGCGGGCGAGGCCGAGGACATCGAAGCCGGCCGCGGCGAAGCGCCGCGCGACGGCGGCGCCGATGCCGGGCCCATAGCCGATGACGACGCAACGAGGGGTCATCCGATGCTCTCCTTCGATCTCGCCTGAGATTTCACCGGCGATTAGGATGAACAAGATCCATTGCGGTGATTTCGTCATGAACCTCATTCATAATGCGGGACTGGACCTGAACCTGCTGCGGGTCTTCGACGCGGTGATGCAGGCGCGCAGCGCGTCCGGCGCGGCCGGGCTGCTGGGCGTCTCCCAGTCCGCGGTCAGCCATGGCCTGGCGCGGCTGCGGGAGATCGCCGGCGACCCGCTCTTCGTCCGCAGCGGCGGGCGGATGGAGCCGACGCCGCGGGCGCAGCGCATGGCCGCGCCGGTGCGGGATGCGCTGGTGCTGGCGGCGGAGACCCTGCGCGGCGATGCCGGGGCCGCCTTCGATCCCGCGCGCGGCCGGCGGGCCTTCACCATCGGCGCCGGCGACTATGCCGCGACGGCCGTGCTGGGCGGGCTGGTCACGGAGATCGCGGCCGCGGGCTGGGATATCGGCCTGTCCGTCCTGCCGGCCGACCGCTTCACCGCGCCGCGCATGCTGGATGCCGGCGAGATCGACCTGGCCATCGGGCTGCTGCCCTTCAGCCAGCACTGGCACGAACGCCAGGCGCTGTTCGTCGAGACCCAGGCCTGCCTGTTCGACGGCCGCCGGCTCGGCCTCTCGGCCCCGGTCTCCGTCGCGGAGTTCCTTTCCCTGCCGCATCTCGTGCCGTCGCTGAAGGGCGAGTTCGACAGCTTCGTGGACGAGGAACTGGCGGCGCGCGGGCAGGCCCGGCGCAGCATCCTGGCGACGGCGCATTTCCTGTCCATCCCGCTGCTGCTGCGCAGCACCGCCGCCTTCGCCACCCTGCCGACGCGGCTCTGCGCCGCCTGCGCCAATGCCGCGTCGCTGACGATCAGCCCGCTGCCGGTGCCGGTGCGGCAATTCGAGGTCTCGATGCTCTGGCACAGGCGGGACAGCGCCTCGGCCGCGCAGCGCTGGCTGCGGGACCGGATCGCCGCGACCAACCCGCCCGACCCGCGGGACCCGCCGCCCTGCCCGGGATGAGGCCGCCGCCCCCGCCTTGCCCGGGGCCGCCGGCGCCTGCCATCGTCCCGGCCCCGAGGGAGGACAATCCATGGCCAGGCTCGCAGGCAAGGTCGCGCTGATCACCGGCGCCGGCACCGGCATCGGCCGCTGCACCGCGGAGCTCTTCGCGCGGGAGGGCGCCCGCGTCGTCATCGCCGAGATCGACGCGCCGAGCGGCGAGGAGACCGCGCACCGCATCGCCCGCGCCGGCGGCGAGGCGCTGTTCCTCCGCACCGACGTGAGCGAGCCGGAGAGCATGGCGGCCGCCATCGGCGCCGCCGTGCGGCACTACGGCGGGCTGCATGTGCTGCACAACAATGCCGGCGGCTCCACCAGCGTGGACGACACGGCGGTTGAGGCGCCGCTCGAGGAATTCTGGCGCGCCATCAAGCTGGACCTGTTCGGCACCTTCCTCGGCTGCCGCTTCGGCATCCCGGAGATCATCCGCTCCGGCGGCGGGTCGGTCATCAACATGGCCTCGGTCGTCGCGCTCATGGGCTTCCCGGGGCGGGATTGCTACACGGCGGCGAAGGGCGGCGTCGCGGCGCTGACCCGGTCGCTGGCGGTCGAGTTCGGGCCGCGCAAGGTGCGGGTGAACGCCATCGCCCCGACCGTGACGCTGACCGAGCGGGTACGGTCGCTGCTGGCCGGCAATGCCGCCATGCAGGGCCTGGCGGACCAGCATCTGCTCGGCCTCGGGGAGCCGATGGACATGGCGCAGGCCGCGCTCTACCTCGCCTCGGACGAGAGCCGCATCGTCACCGGCACGATCCTGCCGGTCGACAGCGGCCTAGTGACGGTGTGACCGCCATGGCCGACCTGACGCATATCGGCTTCCTCGGCCTCGGCCAGATGGGCGCGCCCATGGCGGAGCGCCTGCTGGCCCCCGGCATCCGGCTGCATGTCTTCGACCCGC
Organism: Paracraurococcus ruber; assembly: GCF_004353985.1. Lineage (GTDB taxonomy): Bacteria > Pseudomonadota > Alphaproteobacteria > Acetobacterales > Acetobacteraceae > Paracraurococcus > Paracraurococcus ruber. The sequence goes on from NZ_SMOA01000084.1 coordinate 10,738, forward strand.
GGGAGGCGGCGATGGCGCCCTTCGTCGCGCGCGGCGCGCAGGCGCATGCCTCCCCGAAATCCGTGGCCGATGCGGCCGGGATCGTCTTCGCCTGCCTGCCCAGCGGCATGGTGAGCGAGGCGGCGGCGCTCGGCCCCGACGGCGTCTTCCATGGCGCGGCCATCCGCATCCATGCCGAGATGTCCACCATCGGCCGGCCGGTGGTGCAGCGCATCGCGGCGGGGCTGGCGCCGCGCGGCATCGCGCTGGTGGATGCGCCGATCAGCGGCGGCCCGGCCGGGGCGCGGGCCGGCACGCTGGCGATGCTGGCGGCGGGCGCGCCGGCGGCGGTGGCGGCGCTGCGGCCCTACCTGGAGCGCATCGGCAGCCGGGTCTTCGTGCTGGGCGAGCAGCCGGGCCAGGGCCAGGTGATGAAGCTGGTGAACAACCTGATCTTCGCCGCCAACGCGGTCGCCGCCTTCGAGGGCTTCGCGCTGGGCGCCAAGGCGGGGCTCGATCCCGACACCATGGTGGCGATGGTCAATGCCGGCACCGGCCGCAACTTCGCCACCGAGGCGATCATGCCGAAGGTGCTGAGCGGCGCATTCGGCTTCGGCGCCGCCATCGCGGTGGTGGACAAGGACGTCACGCTGGGCCTGGAGGAAGGCCGGGCGCAGGATGTGCCGATGTGGGCGATCGAGCAGGCTGCCCGCGTCTGGCGCTTCGCCGCCGGCCAGGGCCATGGCGGCGAGGACATCGCGGAGCTGGCCCGGATCATGGAAGGCTGGGCCGGCGCGCAAATCCGCAGCAGGGCCTGACCCGCGGGTTCCAAGGGCCTTCCGGCCCTTGGCGGGGTGAGCGCGGGAGGGGACAGGGGACCCCCATGACGATGCAGCGCATCGTCATGGGAACCCCGCAGCGCCCCTCTCGCACTCTACGCCTTGAGCTGTTCGGCGATCGGCAACTCGCGGATGCGCTTCCCCACCGCGGCGAAGATGGCGTTGCACAGCGCCGGCGCGAAGGGCGGCAGGCCGGGCTCGCCGACGCCGCCGGGCGGCACCTCGATCCCCGCCGGGACGATGTGCACCCTGACCTCGCGCGGCGCGTCGTCGATGCGGCAGACCTCGTAGTCCGTGTAGTTGGACTGCTGCACCTGGCCGCCCTTGAAGGTGATGGCGCTCTTCATCGCGAGGCTCATGCCCATGACGCAGGCGCCTTCCATCTGCGAGCGGATGCGGTCCGGATTGACGAAGAAGCCGCAATCCACCGCCACGTCCACGCGCGGGACGGAGACGCGGCCCTGGTCGTCCACCGCCACCTCCACCACGGTGGCGACATAGGTCACGAAGCTGCGATGCGCGGCGATGCCCAGGCCGTGCCGCGGCGGCAGGCTGCGGCCCCAGTCCGCCTTCTCCGCCGCCAGCTCCACCACCCGGCGCAGGCGGCCGGTATCGACCGGGTACTTCCGCGGGTCCTCGTTGTAGTTCCAGTACTGCGTCGGCTCGGTCCCCTGCGGCAGCGGGATCTGCCGCGGCGGGCCGATCAGCTCCAGCAGGTAGTCCTTCTGGTCGCGGCCGGCGGCATGCGCCAGCTCCGCCGCGAAGGACTGCATGGCGAAGACATGCGGCACGTTGAGGACGGAGCGGAACCAGCCGATGCGGGTATGCGCCTCGGCCTCCCCGTTCTCGATCCGCAGGTTGGGCACGGCGAAGGGCGTGTCCTGGAGGCCCATGCCGACCTCGAAGGCCATGCCGTGCTTCGGGTCCGGCGCGAAGATGCTGCCGATGGAGGGGAAGACGCTGCGGTGCAGCCAGGCGCTGGCGCGGCCTTCCGCATCCAGCCCGGCTTCCAGGTGGTCGGCCGCGACGGTGTGGAAGTAGTCGTGCTGGATGTCGTCCTCCCGCGTCCAGACGACCTTCACCGGCTGCCCGTCCATGGCCTGGGAGAGCAGCGCCGCCTCCACCGCATAGTCGCACTTGGACTTGCGGCCGAAGCCGCCGCCCAGCAGCTCGCAGGTCACGGTGACCTTCTCGATCGGCAGCTTCAGGCGCGCGGCGACCTCGCCGCGGACGGAATAGGGGCTCTGGGCGCTGGTCCAGACCTCGCAGGCGCCGTCGCGGATGCGGGCGGTGGCGGCCGGCGGCTCCATCTGCGCATGCGCCAGGTGCGGCGTGTAGTAGTCGGCCGCGACGCGCTTCGCCGCCTTGGCCAGGGCGTCGGTCGCATCGCCCTCGTCCCGCAGGCGGCGGGCCGGCTTGCGGGAGGTCTCGGTCAGCGCAGCGCGATAGGCCTCGCTGTCGTAGCCGGCATGCGGGCTGTCGTTCCAGCGGAGCTTCAGCGCCTCCCGCCCCTGCATGGCCGCCCAGGTGTTGCGCGCCACCACGGCGACGCCGCCCAGCGGCTGGAACTTCGCCGGGGCCGGCGTGCCCTCGATCCGCACCACCTTGACCACGCCCGGCACCTTCAGCGCGGCGCCGTCGTCCACCGCGGCGAGGCTGGCGCCGAAGACCGGCGGCCGCGCCACCACGGCGAAGAGCATGCCGGGCAGGATGGTGTCCTGGCCATAGACGGCGCGGCCGGTGGTGATGTCGAAATTGTCGACCAGCCCCAGCTCGCCCTTGCCGATGTAGCGGAAGCTCGCGGGATCCTTGAGCCTGATCGCCTCCAGCGCCGGCGGCCTGAGCTTCGCGGCATCGGCCGCCAGCGCGCCATAGCCCAGCGTCCGGCCGGTCGGCGCATGCACCACCTCGTGGTTGCGGGCCGCCACCTCCTCCCGCTTCACGCCCCAGCGGGCGGCCGCCGCATCCTCCAGCAGCATGCGGGCGGCGGCGCCGCATTCGCGCATCGGCTGCAGGAAATGCCGCGTGCTGCGGGACCCGTCGGTGTCCTGGTTGCCGTAGCGCGGCTCGTCGCCCGGGGCCTGCCTCACGCGGACCTTCGCCCAGTCGGCGTCCAGCTCCTCGGCGATGATCATCGGCAGGCCGGTGCGCACGCCCTGGCCCATCTCCGCCCGGTGGCAGAGGATGGTCACGATGCCGTCCGGCGCGATGGAGACGAAGACATGCGGGTCGCGCACCACGCCATGCGGCATGGCGTCGGCGCCGTACTTGGCCTCGGGCGCCGCCTCCACCGCGGCGGCGGGCAGGCGCAGCGCCAGCAGCAGGCCGCCGGCGGCCACCCCCTGCAGCAGCAGGCGGCGGGAAGGCTGTTCGATGCTGATGCGCGCCATGTCACACGGCCCCCCGGGCGGCGGCCTTGATGGCCGCGCGGATGCGCTGATAGGTGCCGCAGCGGCAGATATTGCCCTGCATGCCGGCGTCGATCTCCTCGTCGGTCGGGTTCGGCGTCTGCTTCAGCAGCGCCGCCGCCTGCATGATCTGCCCGGCCTGGCAGTAGCCGCATTGCGCGACGTTCTGGCTGCGCCAGGCCTTCTGCACGGGGTGGCCGCCATCATTGCTCAGCCCCTCGATCGTCACCACCTGCTGGCCGTCGAGGTCGCCCATGGCGGTGGCGCAGGCGCGGGCCGCATCGCCGTTCACATGCACGGTGCAGGCGCCGCAGGCGGCGACCCCGCAGCCGAATTTCGTGCCCACCAGCGCCAGCTCGTCCCGCAGGTACCAGAGCAGGGGCATGGCGGGGTCGCCGTCGAAGGACCGATCCTCGCCGTTCACGCGCAGCTTGACCATCGTGATCCCTCCTCCCGCCCGGCACGCATGCGCCGCGGGTCATGCGATGAATGCCCGAGGGGCGGTTCGCGTTCGGCTTGCATCGCCACCCGGAACGGATCGGGGGCGGGGGGGTGCCTCGTCGGCGGCGCCCCTGGCTGGTATGAGGACGCCCGAGACACCGGAGACGACGCGCCCGACCATGCCATCCAGGAAGACTCCCGCCGTGCGCGCGGCCGAGGCTGCGGGACTCGATTTTCGCCTGCTCGAATACGACTACGACCCGGATGCCGATTCGGTCGGGCTGCAGGCCGCGGCGGCGATGGGCATACCCGCCGCGCGCGTGTTCAAGACGCTGGTCTGCGTGCTGGATGGCGGGGAGATGGTCTGCGCCGCCATCCCGTCCGATGCTCGGCTGTCGCTGAAGGCGCTGGCCGTCGCCGCGGGCGCCAAGCGGGCGGAGATGAGCGACCCCGCGAAGGCCGAGCGCAGCACCGGCTATGTGGTCGGCGGCATCAGCCCCTTCGGGCAACGCAAGCGCCTGCGCTGCTTCCTCGACGCCAGCGCGGCGACGCATGCCGAGATCGTGGTGAATGGCGGCCGCCGCGGCCTGCAGATGGCCGCCGCGCCGGGCGCGGTCGCCGCGGCGCTGGAAGCGGTGCTCTGCCCGCTGCAGTCCGAATGACGAAGACCAGACAGGGGAGGACGCCGGCATGAGGGCGCTGGTGGTGGACAAGCCGGAGGCCGGGCAGACCGCCCGCGCCGCGTTCCGCGATTTCGCCGAGGCCGAGTTGCCGGAGGGGGATGTCCTCCTCCGCGTCACGCATTCCACCGTGAACTACAAGGACGGGCTGGCGGTGACCGGCCGCGCGCCCGTGGTGCGCCGCTTCCCGATGGTGCCCGGCATCGACATGGTGGGCGTGGTGGAGGAGTCGGCGGCTCCCGCGGTGAAGCCGGGCGACCACGTCATCCTGAACGGCTGGGGCGTGGGGGAGACGCATTGCGGCGCCTATGCCCCGCGCGCCCGGGTGAAGGCCGACTGGCTGGTGCCGCTGCCGGAGGGCATCGCACCGGCGGAGGCCGCGGCGATCGGCACCGCCGGCTACACCGCCATGCTCTGCGTCATGGCGCTGGAGCGGCACGGCATCACGCCCGATCGCGGCCCCGTGCTCGTCACCGGCGCCGCCGGCGGCGTCGGGTCGGTCGCCATCGCGCTGCTCTCCAGGCTCGGCTGGTACGTGGCCGCCAGCACCGGGCGGCCGGAGGAGCAGGCCTATCTGGAATCCCTCGGCGCGAAGGAGGTGGTGCCGCGCGACCGCTACGCCGGCGGCCCGGCGCGGCCGCTGGGCAAGGAGGTCTGGGCGGCGGCGGTGGACACGGTGGGGTCGAAGACGCTCGCCGGCGTGCTGGCCGAGGTGAGGTATGGCGGCGCCGTCGCCGCCTGCGGCCTGGCGCAGGGGATGGACCTGCCGGCCTCGGTAGCCCCCTTCATCCTGCGCGGCGTCGCGCTGCTGGGCGTCGATTCGGTGATGGCGCCGCGCCCGCTGCGGCTGGAGGCATGGTCGCGCCTGGCGAAGGACCTGGACCGCGATGCGCTGCGCGCCATGACCACCACGGCGACGCTGGACCAGGTGCCGGAGATCGCCGGTCGCATCCTGGCCGGCCAGGTGCGCGGCCGCGTGGTGGTGGAGATCGGCGCATGAGCGCCCCCTTTGCCGGCCCGGTGCCGCGCCGCGCCCTGCTGGGGGCCGGTGCCGCGCTGGCCGCGGCGCCGGCGCGGGCGCAGCCCTGGCGCCCGGCGCGGTCGGTGACGTTGCTGGTGCCCTTCGCCGCCGGATCGGGCACCGATGCCATCAGCCGCATCCTGGCGCAGCTGCTGGAACCCGAATGGGGCCAGCCGGTGGTGGTGGAGAACCGCGCCGGCGCCAATGGCGCGCTGGCCGCCGCCGCCGCGGCCCGCGCCGCGCCCGACGGCCTGACCCTGTTCATGACGACGAACACGCCGCATGCCGCCAACCCGGCGCTGATGAAACGGCTGGACTACGACCCGCTGGCCGACTTCGCCGCGCTCAGCCGCACCGGCAACTACAATTTCTGGCTGGTGGTGCCGGAGGCCTCGCCCTTCCGCAGCGTCGCCGACATCATCGCCGCGGCCAAGGCGCGGCCGGGCGCGGTGACCTATGCCTCGGGCAACTCCACCGGCATCGTCGCCGGCGGGACCATCGCCGCCATGGCGGGGGTGGAGATGACGCATGTGCCCTATCGCAGCACGCCGCCCGCCATCACCGATGTCGTGGCCGGGCGCGTCAGCTGCATGGTGGTGGATGCCTCCTCCTCGCTCGGCGTCGTCAGGGCGGGGCAGCTGCGGGTGCTGGGCGTGACGACGCGGCAGCGCAGCAAGCTGCTGCCGGACGTCCCCGCGCTGCACGAGGTGGGTCTGCCCGGCTTCGATGTCGCCGCCTGGGCCGGGCTGGTCGGGCCGGCGCGGATGCCGCCGGCGATGGTCGCCAGCATCAACGCGGATGTCCGGCGGGTCTGGGACCGGCCGGAGACGGTGAGGCGCCTGGGCGAGATCGGCTTCGACGGCTTCAGCAGCCCGGCGGAGGAGTTCGCCGAGTTCATCCGCACCGAGATCGACAAATGGGGCCGCATGGCGCGGGCGGCGGGGATCGAACCGGAATAGGCCTAAACCGCGATGGCGGCGCGCCGTGGCCGGATGCGCCAGGCGAAGCCGCCCTCGCCGCGATCGAGACGGCGTTCGACGGCGAGTTCCAGCCGCGGGTCATGCGCCGCCAGCAATCCTTCCCACAACGGCTGCCAGCAAGCGAAGGCGGCCGGATGGGGCGTGAGGCCGCGCATCAGGGCCCAGCTTGCCTGCGCGACATGGTCGGCCCCCTGCGCCGTCACGCGGTCGCCCTGCGCCGCGGCGACCGCCGCCAGCAAGCCGGCGAAATCGGCCGCGCCGCGGCCCGCGATGCCGGCGGCCGCGGCCAGCTCCGCATGCCACTGCATGCCAACCTGCTTCAGGGCGAGGCCGAGCAGCGCCGTCGCCTCCGCCGCGCCCCAGAGATCGATCGCGGCGGGGATGGCGGTGCGCAGATACTCCATGGCGTAGCTGCGATGGGCGCGGCGCAGCCGTTCCGCCGGCCATTCCGTCGTGTCCAGCTGCGGCGCGGCGGCGGGATCGAAGGGCGGGGGCTGCTCGCCACGGGTGAAGCGCAGCCGCTCCTCCGGCGCCAGGTCGCGGTCATGCTCGAGGTAGTAGCCCTGGAGCGCCGCGTCGCCTTCCGCCACCTGCCCGGTGCAGACGAAGCCGAGGCGCGGATTGCCGAGCGAGACGCCGTTCTGCGCATGCCAGCCGCGCAGCATGGCGCGCGAGACCTCCCCCGGGATGCCGCAGATGGCGGTGCCGTGCCAGATCCAGCGTGGCGGGGCGTAGCGGATCCAGGCCTTGCGGTCGCTCTCGGGCATGAACTCGACCGCGACGCCGCCGATGCGGTTCGAGAGGTAGTGGTACTGCGCCGAGGCGACGGCATGCGGCAGCCGGTCGAGGCCGAGCTTGGCGAGGCCGGGCAGGAAGCGTTCCTGCTGCTGGCGGCGGAACACCGCGAAGACGAGGTCGGCCGCGGCGGCCGGGCCGCGCCGCGCGACGGCGGCCAGCACCGTGCCGGTGAAGGCGGCCCGGTGCAGGTCGGCGACGGCCTGCAGGAGGGCGGGCGAGGTCATGCCGCGGGCTCCGGGAACAGTGCGGGCTGGGCGGGTGGCGGCGGTGCGGGGAGCGCGGCGGGGTCCAGCGGCCGGGCGCCGCAGGCGAGCAGGTGGTCGGCGATGGCGTCCATCTCGGCGGCCGGGCGGGTGCGGTCGTGGAAGGGGTCCCCGGCCGGGGAGCCGCGGGGGACCCAGATCACCGTCTCGTAGCGGGCGCGGGTGAGGAGCACGCGGTACTTGTTGCGCGTATAGCGGATGCGGTCCGCATTCCGCAGCAGATGCCAGTCGTCGCCGACGAAGCGGCGGCAGAGCCACTGCCCGCCGCGCCGGATGAAGTCGCCGCCCCAGCCCAGGCCGACCACGTCCAGCTCCAGGCCCTGGCAGTCGTATTCGGTGGCGAAGGTCTCCAGCGCATCGGACCCGCGCACATCCGGCCAGCATTGCAGGAACCATTCGGCGACCTCGGGCAGTTGCACGCCCAGGCCTTCCGCCCGCAGCCGCCTGGCGCCGGCCGAGGCGACCAGGCCGGCCCGCCGCTGCCCGCGCGCGAGATGCCGCAGCGCCATGCGCGCCGCCGCCAGGTCGCGGGTCAGCAGAAAGGGCAGGGCGGCCGCCCCCGCGGCGATCCGCCGCGCCGCCCCGGCATCGCCCTCCAGCACCGCATCCACCCAGCGCGCCCCGGCCTGCTCCTGCACGCTGCGCATCGGCACGGTCAGGTCCAGCGCCTCGTCCAGCGCCAGCCAGCCTGCGTCCGGCGCCGCCAGGCGCTGGACGGGGTCGGCCGCCCGCAGCACGCGCGGCGCCGCCACCGCATCCCAGCCGGCGGTCGCCGCGATCACGCGGCCCCATTCCGCCAGCCCCGCCTCGCCGGTGTTGATCTCCTGCCCGTTGCCGATCAGCGCCACCACGACCGACCAGCCGGCGCGGCGGCCCATGATCTCCAGCGTGTGCGCCGGCTCGCTCATCGTCAGGCGCGACCGCTTGTTCTGCGTGCCGGCACGCGACTTCGCCTCGTCCCAGGCGCGCTGCGCCTCGTCGAAGACGATCAGCCGCTCCGCCGGCAGGCGGCCGGGCTGGGTGGCGTAGTCCTCGAGGAAGCGGTGGACATTCTGCAGGCGCTCGCGCACCCGCCGCTCGGCCTCCCGCCGGTCGCATTCGCCGCGCGCGACGGCATCGCGCGCCAGCGCGGCCCGCAGCACCGCGACCAGCGGGACATTGCCGGTCAGGAAGGCGGCGCCGTCCTCCCGCGCCGGGCCGAAGACGGCGTTGAGGCCGCAGAGCGTCTTGCCGGCGCCGGGGATGCCGGTGACGAAGACGACGCGCCGGCGCCCTTGCGCCCGGGCGGCGCCGATATGCGCGGCAAGCGCGTCGGCGGTGCGCGTCAGGTTCGCCGCATCGGCGCGGGCGCGGGCGATCTCCTGCACGCCGTTGCGGGCATAGAGCATCGTCGCCGCCTCGATGATGGTCGGCACCGGCTGGTAGGCGGCCGCCAGCCAGGCCTGGCCGTCGAGCGGCGCCTCCGGCGCGGGCAGCGCCGCCTGCACCCAGCGGACCAGGGTGGACAGGTCCGCGGCGCCGCAGACCAGCGGATCGGTCGGGTGCTTCGGCAGCAGCCAGGGCTGCGCGGGGGGCGCGAAGCCGGTCCGCTCCGCCACCAGCACGGGCACGATGGCATGGTTGCGGCTGCCGGCATGGAAGTCGCGCAGGTCCAGCGCGTAATCCTCCGCCTCGGCCAGGGCGGCGCGGGTCGGGGCGGCGGTCTTGAACTCCAGGCAGAGGATGGCGCGGTCGGTCAGCAGCACCGCGTCGATGCGCTTCTCGAGGCGCAGCAGGTCGAACTCCAGCGCCACCGTCCAGGCCTCGCCGGCGCAGGACGCGACGGCATCGCGCAGCGCCGCCACCTGCGCCTGCCAGGCCATCCCCTGGTCCGGCGAGCCGGCGAAGCCGCGCGCCTGCTGGGCGGAGGCGAGGCGCCCGACCGTGTCGGCCGGGTCGCGCGCCAGCAATTCCGCGCCGGTGCAGGCGAACCACGCCCTCATGCGCCCACCCTCTTCGGCCAGGTCGCCAGCAGCAGGCTTCCCCCCATCAGCGCGAAGCCCAGCGCATGGGTCGTGGTGAATTGCTCGCCCAGCGCCAGCACCGCGGTCAGCGCCGCCGCCGCCGGCAGGAACATGGTGAAGATCCCCGCCACCCCGGCCGGCACGCGACGCAGCCCGGCATACCACAGCAGCAGGCAGAGCGTGCTCGCCGTCAGCCCGTGGAAGGCCAGCAGCCCGGCCAGCCCGGGATCGGCCAGGGCCGGCAGCGCCGCGGCGCTCGCCAGGGCGAAGGGCAGCAGCATCCCGGCGCTGAACACCTGCATCCAGAGGCTGGCGGTGATGACCGGCACGCGCCCGACCACGCGCTTGGCCAGCAGCACATAGGCCGCTTCCCCGCAGACGCCCAGGAAGACCAGCGCATTGCCCAGCGCCGAGCCATGCCCGTCGCCGCCCAGCCTGGCCACGGTGATGGCCGCCATGCCCACCGCCGCCAGCGCCGCCGCCGCCCAGTGGCGGGGGATCAGCCTCTCCCGCAGCCAGAGCGCGCTGCCCACCGCCACCACCGCCGGCATGGTGGCCAGCACCAGCCCGGCCTCCAGCGCCGTGGTCAGCCGCAGCCCGGCCAGCAGCGCGGCGTTGTACAGCGCGGTGCCGACCAGCGCCTGCAGCGCCAGGTTCGCCAGCACGCCGCGCGGCACCCGCACCCGCCCTTCCAGCGCCCAGGCCAGCGGCCACAGCGCCAGGCAGGCCAGCAGGCAGCGAAGGCAGAGGATGAGCGGGACGGGCAGCGCCTCCGCCAGGACCTTGCCGACCCCGACATTGGCGCCGACCAGCGCCATGGACAGGGCCAATTGGGCATAGGCGATGATCAGCGTGGCATTCCCGGCATTCCCCGGGGACCGGCATAGCATGTCCCCGCCGGGGCATGGGATGCCTTGCATGCCGCGCGCCCCGCTGCTTCCTTCCGCGCCGGAGAGACGCCGGCCGGCCGAACGCCAAGCCCGGGACACCAACGATGCTACGCCGAACCCTGCTGACCGGCGCCGCCGCGCTGGCCGCCGCGCCGCCCC
>NZ_SMOA01000085.1 GCF_004353985.1 Paracraurococcus ruber
GCCTCTGCGGCGGGCGGTTCCGCCTGCGCGTCGATCGACGCCGGCGCGGCGTCGGTGGCCGACCCCTGCTGCCCGGCCTCGAGCGGCGAGGCCTCGGCCGCCGCCACGCTCTCGCCGGCGTCCGGCTCGGCCGCCGGTTCCGCCGCCGGCTCGGCGGCGCGGTCCATCGCCGATTCCGGCGGCGCGTCCTCGTCCTCCTCATCCTCCTCGCGCGCCTCGGCCGCCTGCATCTCCAGCAGGCGCTGCCGGTCGGCGACCGGGATCAGGTAGTAGTCCGGATGGATCTCGCTGAAGGCGAGGAAGCCGTGCCGGTTGCCGCCGTATTCCACGAAGGCGGCCTGCAGGCTCGGTTCCACCCGCACCACCTTGGCCAGGTAGATGTTGCCCTTCAGCGGGCGCCGCGTGGCGGCTTCGAGGTCGAATTCCTCCAGCCGGTTGCCGTCCAGCACCACCACGCGGGTTTCTTCCGCGTGGGATGCGTCGATCAGCATGCGCTTTGTCATCGAAGCAATGGCTCCGTGCCGGGCGCGGCGCCAGCGGCGCGTCCCGGCGGATCGGGGTGGCGTGGCCCGATCAAGGACGACCGCATCGCGCCGGCATCAAGCAAGCCATGCCTCCATGCGCGCCGGTCCCGTCCTCTCTCGGCGGGGCGGGCCACAGGCAACCGGCGCGCCAGCGGGGCATGCGGCGGTCACCCGGGACGGCGCCCCAGGTTCGTGCCCACGCGCAAGGCGCGACGCCCGGCAAGGGGCGAAGCGGCGTCGGTCACGCTGGCACCGGGGGCCGTCCCGTGAGAGGAGGATGCGGCCGAGGGTCTGGGCGCGACAGGTCCCGCGGGGACGGAGGCTGGCAAGCCGGCCCGGCCCGCAAGGCGCGGGGGGCTGGCATGGCGGTCCGGCGAAACGCGGGTGCGACCAAGAACAGGCCGACCCCAAGCCGGATGTGCCGCTGGCCGTGCCGGGGATCCGCCAACCGCGTGGCCGGGTCCTGCCGGCGCGACCGCGCCCATACCTCCGCCGGCAGCGGGCGCCGCCGGGGCGACTCACCATAGGCGAGCGCCGCCGGGTTTCACAAGGCCGACGCATGGCCCGGCCACGCAAACCGCGGACCACAGGGCTCGGCGGGGCGGCACGAGGGCGCGCACGTCTTGTTTTCCGGGGCAGGGCGGGCGCCCAGGCCCCGCCATTCCGGTCGGCGCATCTTGGCGGTGGCGCCGACTCGCGCCGGCCTGCTAGGCCCCCGCCTGCATCTTCGGGGGAGGGTGCGACGCATGGGCCAGGACCTGGCCGGCCGGGGGGTGGGGCTGGACCCGCCGGCATCGAAGGCAGGACCGGGCCGCCGGTCGCTGCTGGGCTTGGCCGTCGCCCTGGTGGCGACGCCGGCTGCCGCCGCGCGCCCGCAGATCACCGCGGCCGGCGGCCGCACCCGCCTGGTGCTGCCGCTCGGCCGGCCGGTCGCCTGGTCGCTCTCCGCCGCCGCCGATCCGCCGCGCCTGCTGCTCGACCTGCCCGGCCTGCCGCCGGAGGGCGCCGCGCGGCAGCCCGGCGCCGGGCTGATCCGGGCACTGGAGCGGCGCGGCACGCCGCAAGCTCACCAGCTTGTGATCCTGCTGTCGGGCCCGGTGGCGCCCCCTGTGCTGCGGGAGGCGGGCGGCCGCCTGACCATCGAGCTGGCGCGCGGCCCGGCCGCCGGCTTCGCCCGCCTGGCGGATGGACGGGTGCTCGCCGCGGCCACGCCATCCCGGGCGCCGCTGCCGCTCATCGTCCTCGACCCCGGGCATGGCGGGAAGGATCCCGGCACCATCGGTGGCCGCGGCACGCTGGAGAAGCGGATCACCCTGGCCGCGGCGCTCGAGCTCAAGCGCCAGCTGGAGGCGGGTGGCCGCTGCCGGGTGGTCCTCACCCGCTCCCGCGACGTCTTCGTCCCGCTCGGCGACCGGATCGAGATGGCGCGCAAGCGGGAGGCGGCGCTGTTCCTCTCTCTGCACGCCGATTCCGCCCCCGGCGCCCGCGGCGCGAGCGTCTACACCCTGTCGGAGACCGCCTCCGACAGCCTCTCGGCGGCATTGGCGCAGCGGGAGAATGCCGCCGACCGGAAGGGCGGCCTGCGGCTGCCCTCCGTCCCGCCCGAGGTGCAGCGGATCCTGCTGAGCCTGATGCGGCAGGAGACGCGCACGGGGTCGGAACGGCTCGCCCGGCTGGCCGTGGCGGCGCTGGAGGGGGAGGTGCCGCTGCTCCCCAACACCCATCGCCGGGCCGGCTTCGTGGTGCTGAAGGCGCCGGACGTGCCCTCGGCGCTGGTGGAGATGGGCTTCCTCAGCCATCCGCAGGACGAGGCGGCGCTGAACCGGCCGGCGCATCGCGCCCGCGTCGCCGCCGCCCTGGCGGAGACGGTGCATCATTTCCTCGATGCCCGGCGAGCGCTGCAGGCGGGGGTGGGGGCGGATACCGCGCCCGGCTGATGCCCTGGCCGGCGGCTGCCGGCATCGCGGCGCGGCATGAAGGCGCGGCCGCGATCCGGCCTTCCGCCCCGGGCATCCGCCGCCACCGCCTCCTGCCCGCCCGCTTCGGATGTCGGGCCTGGCCCGCCCTTACCCGGCCCGGCGTCATGCCCCGCCGTCTGCCGGACAGTCCCGGTGCGGGACGGCGAAAATCCAGAACGAGGCCAAATACAGTATTATAGTTCTATCCAGGGTTGATATATTTGATCGCCGGTCGCCACGATTGCGCTAGCGGCCACCAGTTCACGACCTGCTGCGCCCCGCCCGGCCCGCCGGGCGGCTAGTGCTGACCCCGACCCCACCAGGGCCGCGGCACCCCCCTGCCGCCGCGGCGCCGCAGATCGGGACCGCAAGGCATTGAGCGACAGCATCCTCGCGCGCGGCGGCGGCCGTGCTTCCGACTACCTGCGCATCGCGCGGCCGGACCATTGGATCAAGAACATCTTCATGCTGCCGGGTGCGGCGCTGGCGATGGTGCTCGGCCAGGTCTGGCAGCCCTCGGCGATCGGCGCCGTGCTCGCCGCGCTGGTGGCGCTGTGCCTGATCGCCAGCGCCAACTACACCATCAACGAATACCTGGACGCGGCGACCGACCGCTTCCACCCGCTGAAGCAGGCGCGGCCCGGCGCACAGGGGCGGCTGGACCGCCGCATCGTCGCGCTGCAGTACCTGCTGCTGGCGGCGGCCGGCCTCGGCATCGCCATGCTGCTGGGGCGGCCCTTCCTGCTGACCGCCTGGGTCCTGCTCGGGATGGGCATCCTCTACAACGTGCCGCCGATCCGCACCAAGGACCGCGCCTATCTCGACGTGCTGTCGGAAAGCGTGAACAACCCGCTGCGGCTGCTGATGGGCTGGTTCGCCATCATCCCGGATGCGCTGCCGCCCTCCTCGCTCATCCTCGCCTACTGGTTCGGCGGCGCCTTCCTCATGGCGATGAAGCGCTATTCCGAATACCGGCGGATCGGCAACCCGGAGATGGCCGGCAATTACCGCCGCAGCTTCCGCTTCTACACCGAGGACACGCTGCTCCTGTCCTCCTTCTTTTACGCCCTGCTGGCGAGCTTCCTGCTGGGCGTCTTCCTGGTGAAGTACCGCATCGAATACGTCCTGGCGCTGCCCTTCTTCGCCGCGCTCTTCACCTGGTACCTGGCGATCGCGCTGCGGTCGGACAGCGCCGCGCAGGCGCCGGAGAAGCTGCACCGCGAACGCCGCTTCATGGCCTTCTGCGCCCTGCTCGGCGTCGTGGTGGCGGTGCTGACCTTCGTCGAGCTGCCTTTCCTCGAGGCGCTCATGGTCCCGCTGCGCTACTGACCATGCCGGCGACCCCCCCGCCGTGAGCTTCGAGCGTCCGGCCGGCGCCCTGGCGCCGGACCCAGGCCTGGCGCCGGCCCGAACGGCGGGTCGCCGCGCATTGCTGGCGGCCTGCGCCGCCGCCCCGCTGCTGCCCTTCCTGGCGGCGGGGACCTTCCCCAGCCAGGACGGCCCGCCGCATATCGAGACGGCGCTGCTGCTGGACCGCATCCGCGCCGGCACCGCCCCCGTCGTCGCCGCCGCGCTGCAGGAACGCGATCCGGGGCTGAGCAATGGCGGCGCGCTGCACGCCCTGTCCTGGCTGCTGCGGCAGGTCGACCCGCTGCGGGCGGAATGGCTGCTGGCCCTGGGCCTGACGCTGCTGCTGCTGGGCGCGGTGCTGCTGGCGCACCGGCTGCTGCGGGGGCGCCCGGGCGACCTGGCCATCGGCACGCTGCTCTGCGCCCCCCTCATGCTCTACATGGGGTCCTTCAACCTGGTGCTGGCGATCGCCGGCGGCCTGGTCGCCGCCGCCGCCGCCATGCGCCTGCTGGAGACGGGGCGGGCGCGCTTCGGCCTGCTCTACCTGGCCGCCGCGCTGCCCGGCTGCCTCGCCAACATCCAGCTCGCGGTGCCGCTGCTGGCCGGGACCTTCGGCGGCCTCGCCGCCCTGGCCCTGGGGCGCTGGCGGCAGGGCGGCCGCCCCTGGCCCGCGCGGGCGGAGGCGATGCTGGCCGGCTTCGCCCTGCCGGTCATCGGCCTCGTCCTGCTCTATGTCGTCACCATGCCGGGCGGGGAGCTGACGGCGCAGGCCACCTGGGCGCCGCGGCGGCAACTGGCGGCGCTGCTGCTGCGCGGCGACGTCGCCTGGTTCTGGTGGAGCGACCTGGTCCTGCTCGGCCTGCTGAACCTGGCGATGCTGGCCGCCGCTGCCTGGTGGCTGCGGCGCGGCGCCGCGGACCCCGCGGCCCGCTGGGCGCTGGCGGGCGCCGCCGCCCTGGCGGTGCTCACCCTGGTCCTGCCGATCGACACCGGGGCGGTGCCGCAGATCCCGATGCGGCTGGCGCCCTTCCTGCAGGGGCTGCTCTTCCTCTGGTTCCTGCGGGCCGGGCTGCCCGCCGCCTGGCGCAGGCCGATCCTGGCGCTCGCCCTGGCCGCCGGCATGTCTCTGGTCGTCACGCGCAGCCTCGGCCACCAGGCGCTGGCCGGCCGCATCGCCGAGATGCGGGCGGCCGAGGCCGAGATCCCGGACGGATCGGTGCTGGATGTGCTGCGGCTGTCCTGGGTCACCTCCCGCCCCACCGCGCCGCACGAGACGCCGGCGCACCACCTGGGCGGGTTCCGCATCCGCTTCTCCCCCTTCATCCATCCCGGACGGGTCGTGGGGCAGCGGGACATCCTCGACCTCGGCAACTACCAGTGGCTGGCCAAGTGGCGGATCTTCCGCCTGCACACCCGCCCGGCCCTGGCGGCGGTGCCGGGGGTGGGGCAGCTCGACTGGTCCCTGCACGAGCAGCAGGTGCCGGGCGGGCTGGCCGGCCATCGCGCCCGGCTGCGGGCGGCGACCGGGCGGGACATCGACTACCTCCTGCTCTGGACCGGCGGGCTGGACCCGGCGGCGCTGGCGGCCCGCGACCCGCTGGCGGCCGAGGTGCTGGCCGAGCTGCGGGCGCAGTTCGAGCCGGTTTTCCGCTCGGCCCCCGGCGGCCTTGCCGAGGTCTGGCGGCGGAAGCCGGAGTGACCGGCCGGGCACTCCGGGGCGTGATCGCTTGCGAAAGCAAAGCGGTGTAAGAGGCCGCCATGTCCCCCCGCGACGATCGTGCCGAACCCCTGCCGGAACACCCGTCCGAGCCGCCGGAGACGCGCGGCCAGGCGCGGCCGGCCAAGCCGGCGCGGCCGCGCCGCCGCCGCAGCCTGCTGGGTGGGCTGCTGCGCGCGGTGCTGGGCCTGGCCGCCATCGGCCTGGTCGGCGGCGGCATCGCCGGCGTCGGGCTCTACACCCATGTCGCCTCCGACCTGCCCGACTACCGCTGGCTGGCCGACTACCAGCCGCCGCAGATGTCGCGCATCTACGCCGCCGACAGCCGCCTGCTGGCCGAGCTGGCGGCGGAACGGCGGGTCTTCGTGCCGGTGGAGGCCATCCCGAAGCGGCTGCAGGCCGCCTTCGTCAGCGCCGAGGACCAGCGCTTCTGGGACCACCACGGCGTCGACCCGCTGGGCATCGCCCGCGCGGTCTTCACCAACCTGGAGCAGTACGGCACCGGGCGGCGCGCCGTCGGCGCCTCCACCATCACCCAGCAGGTCGCCAAGAACATGCTGGTCGGCGCCGACCGCACCCTGCTGCGCAAGGCGCGGGAGGCGATCCTGGCCGTCCGGATCGAGGAGGCGCTGCCGAAGGAGCGCATCCTCGAGCTGTACCTGAACGAGATCTTCCTGGGCTACCAGGCCTATGGCGTGGCGGCGGCGGCGCAGGCCTATTTCAACAAGGGCCTCGACGAGCTGACGCTGGGGGAGATGGCCTTCCTCGGCGCGCTGCCGAAGGCGCCCAACAACTACAACCCGCTGCGCTTCCCGGAAGCCGCCCGCGCCCGGCGCGACTGGGTGCTGGACCGCATGGCCGAGGACGGCGCCGTGACGCGGGAGGAGGCGCAGGCCGCCAAGGCCGAACCGATCCAGCCTCGGCCGCTTCGGCGGCCCGAGGTGGTGCCGGTCGGCCAGCACTTCACCGAGGAGGTGCGGCGCGAGCTGATCAACCGCTTCGGGCAGGAGCAGACGACGCAGGGCGGCCTGGTCGTCCGCACCTCCATGGATCCGGCGCTGCAGGCGGCGACGGAACAGGCGCTGCGCAACGGGCTCTCGGCCTATGACCGCCGGCGCGGCGGCTGGCGCGGGCCGGTCGCCCGCATCTCCGCCGGCGCCGCCGACTGGATGCCGCAGCTGGAGGCGGTGCCGCGCCCCGGCGGGGTGCTGCCGGAATGGAAGCTGGCGGTGGTGCTGGAGATGCGCGCCACCGATGCCCGCCTCGGCTGGGTGGAGCGGCCCGATCCGCGCGGCCCGTCCCAGCCCCGCACCGCCACCCTGGCGCTGGAGGATGCCGCCTGGGCCCGCAAGGCGCTGGGCGAGGGGCGGCTGGGCCCGGTGCCGCGGCGGATGCAGGACGTGCTGGCGGTGGGGGAGGTGGTGCCGGTGGAGGTGCTGCCGGCGGTCCCCGCCCAGGGCCGCACGCCGGGACGGCCGGAGCGGCTGGTGCTGCGCCAGGTGCCGCAGATCGAGGGGGCGGTGGTCGCGCTCGACCCGCAGACCGGCCGCGTGCTGGCCATGGCCGGCGGCTGGTCCTTCGACCGCAGCCAGTTCAACCGCGCGACCCAGGCGCTGCGGCAGCCCGGGTCCTCCTTCAAGCCCTTCGTCTATCTCCCGGCGCTGGAGGCCGGCGTGCCGCCGACCCAGCGCTTCCTCGACGGGCCGATCGAGGTGATGACCCCGCAGGGGCTCTGGCGCCCGTCCAACTACACCGAGGGCAGCTTCAACGGCTATGTCACCATCCGCACCGCGCTCGAGCGGTCGCTGAACCTGGTGACCATCCGCGTGGCGCAGGAAGTCGGCATGGCCAAGGTCTCGGAGACCGCGGCGCGCTTCGGCGTCATCGACGCGATGCCGCGCTACCTGGCGATGTCGCTCGGGTCCGGCGAGACGACGGTGCTGCGCATGGCCGCCGCCTATGCCGGCTTCGCCAGCGGCGGCCGCAAGGTGGTGCCGACCTTCGTCGACAGCGTGCAGGACCGCCGCGGCAAGGTGATCTGGCGCAGCGACGCCCGCGGCTGCCAGGGCTGCGACGCGCCGGGGGAGGCGCCGCCCGAGCTTTCCGACAACCGCCCGCAGATCACCGACCCGATCGCCGCCTACCAGATGACGAACATCCTGACCGGCGTGGTGCAGCGCGGCACCGGCACGCGGGCGGCGCAGGGGCTGAACCGGCCGGTGGCCGGCAAGACCGGCACGACGAACGACTACGTCGACAACTGGTTCGTCGGCTTCACCCCGGACATCGTGGTGGCCGTCTGGCTCGGCTTCGACGAGCCGCGCTCGCTGGGCCGTGGCGAGACCGGCGGGCAGAACGCGACCGTGGTGTTCCGCGACGTGCTGGCGGCGGCGCTGAAGGACAGCCCGCCGGTGCCCTTCCGCGCCCCGCCGGGCGTGGCGCTGGTGCGGGTGCAGGATGGCGGCGCGACCATCATGGAGGCCTTCCGCCCGGGCACCGAGAACAGCGCCCGGCCGGTGGGCGGCGACGGCGCCGCGGCGACGGCCGGCACCACCGAACAGGGCCTCGGCGGACTGTACTGATCCTGGCGGCCGTCGATCGTGACCGATCAGCGGCCCCACCTCCGGCGCCCCCTTCGCCTTGGGCCGCGCCGCGAACCGCGGCGGGGCGGCACGGTCGGCGGCGCCCGTCCGGGCGCCCGGCCTCCATGGCACTTGCCTGACGCCGTTCCGGGGCGGCGGGCCGCGGCTCAGCCGAAGGGCGCGGGCGCCCCGGGCGCGAGGTCGGCGATCACCCGGCGGAAGACGTCGCGGTAGTCGGTGGCGACGCGCAGGTCCACGCCCTCCTCCAGCGCCTCCGGCGCCAGGCCCGGCCAGGGGCCGAATTCCCGACCCAGGCCGAAGCGCCGCCGGCCGCCGCCGCCGAAGGCGAGGACGGTGCCGGCCCGGCCATGATCCGTGCCGCCGCTGCGGTTCGGCCGCAGCCGCCGGCCAAATTCGCTGACCACCACCACGCCCCAGCGCCGAGGCAGGTCCGCCAGGTCGGCATCGAGCGCGGCGAGGCCATTCGCCAGGACGCGCACCCGCTGGGCCAGGCGGCCCGCCTGGTTCTCATGCGTGTCCCAGCCGCCCAGGTCCACCGCCGCGGCGGTCAGCCCGGGATCCAGCTTCGCCACCTGCGCCACGGTGGCGAGGCCGCGGCCGAATTCGGCGGCCGGGCCGTAGTCGACCCCTGGGGCGGGTGCATAGGGCTGCACCTGCCCTGCGGCGTTGCGCGGCAGCAGCCGGTCCAGCCCGTGCAGCGCGGCCAGCGCCGCCCGCCCTGCCGCCGCCTCCGGTCCCGGCGCGCCGGCATGCAGCGCCGCCAGCATCGCCTCGCCGAAGGCGCCGCCGGGCAGATCGGCGCCGCGCGCCAGGGTCGGCAGCGCCAGGCTGCGCGCGCTGCCGAGCAACTCCGCCACCGGGCGGTCCTGGCCGGAGAGCGCGACCACCGGCGCGGCGCCGCCCACCGCCTCGGCCCAGGCGCCCAGCCAGCCCCGCCGCGCCGCGTCCGCCCGCCCCGCCTCCCCCTGGTGGCCGAGGCCGCGGCCCATCAGCGCCTGCGCCTCGAAATGGCTGCGGGTCGGCTGCGGCAGGCCGGCGGCCGGCCAGATGGCCATGCGGCCGTCCTGCCAGATCCCGGCCAGCGGCGCGGCATCCGGATGTAGGCGGAAATCGGTGGCGGGGGAGGCGTCCAGCCGCGCGCCGGCGCGCTCGCCCGCCGCCGCGGTGCGCAGCCCGGCCGCGCGGAGGTCCACGAAGCGGGCATCGTCGGCGGGCGAGAGCAGGTGTAGCCCGTCCATCCCGCCGCGCAGGAAGACGAGGATGAGCAGCGGCACCGCGGGCGCCGGGGCGGCGGCGAAGGCCAGGCCGCGCAGCCCGGGCAGGGCGGCGGCGCCGAGGCCGGCGCGCAGCAGGCCGCGGCGGTCCAGCAGCAGGGTCATGGCGCGGCGCGTCCCTTCATGCTCGGCAGGTTGCGCTGGCAGGGCGGCATCGCCGCTCAGCTCCGCTGGAAGGCGGGGGCGGCCAGCACCCAGCCGGCCAGTTCAGCCACCTCGGCCGTCGCGGGGCGGTCCGGCCGCCCGGCCTCCGCCCAGACCCGCGCCACCGTCGCGGCCACCGGCCCTCCGGCAGGGCCGAGGGCGAGGGCGGCGAGGTGCCCGGCCACTTCCGGCGCCGGCTGGCCCGCTATCGGCTCGAACAGTGGCGACGGGCCGGCGCCCATCCCGGCCCGCGCCAGCCCGGCCAGCAGGGCCCAGCGGCTGCGCAGCGCCCCGGCGCCGGCATAGAGCTCGGCCTCCAGGGGCTGGCCATCCGGCGAGGCCCAGCCGAAGGGCAGCTGCCCGGCCGCCGCCATCTGGCCGAACACGGCGGCGCCGGGTGCCAGCGGCACGGCATAGGCGCGCGCCGCGGCCGCCAGCGCGTCCAGCGGCCGCCGCATGCGCCCGAGCCGCGGGTCGGCGATCTCCGGCCCCGCCAGGATGGCGCGCACGGTCCGGGCGATCTGGTCGGGCGCCGCCGCCTGCGCCCGGAAGGCGGCGACGGCGCGCGCCACCACCGGCTCCGGCGCCGGGTCGCCGACCAGGAAGCGGACCAGCTTGCCGCAGACGAAGCGGGCGGTCGCCGGGTGCCCGGCCAGTATGTCCAGCACCGCCCGGCCATGCGCCATGGCGCCGGCGAAGGGGTCGAGCGGCCGGCCGAGGAACAGCTTCTGGTAGGGGTCGTGCCAGGGCTCGACGAAGGCGAACTCCCCGCTGTCGGGCAGGCGGCGGCCGGGGTCGAGCGCCTGGCCGGCGGCGACGGTCCAGCCGGTGAAGGCCCGCGCCGCCTCCCAGACATCGGCATCGACATAGCCGGCGGGCTGGCCGGCGGCGTCGCGCGGCACGTCGCGCGCGCTGCGGGCGGCGCCGAGATAGGCGGGGCGGCCGAGCGTGTGCAGCTCCAGCAATTCGCGGGCGTAATTCTCGTTCGGCGCGCCGGCGCGGGAGGACTGGTTGTTCAGGTAGAAGAGCATGGCCGGGCTGGTCGCCATCGCCTCCAGCAGGGCGCGGAAATTGCCCAGCGCCTCTCCGCGGATGCGCCGGTCATGCTCGATCAGGGAGAGCGAGACCGCCGGCCCCGCGGTGTAGGCGACGGAGAAATGGTCGTGCCAGAACTCGACCAGGCGCTCGCGCAGCTGCGCCTCCGCCGTCGCCTTGCGGACCAGGGTGGCCACGGAGAGCTCGAGCCGCGGCCGGTCCACCTCCGGCGGCGGCACCGGCCGGTCCTCCCGCGGGCGGAGGCGGAACAGCGCCGGCTGGCTCTGGCCGAGGCGCGTGAGGGGCCGGCTGTCCTCCATCGCCGGCCAGCGGCCATCCTCGGCCGGGTAGCGGATGGGCAGGCGCAGCGCGGCGAGGCGGGCGTCGAGCGCCGGCTCCTCCGCCGGCAGGGCAAGCTGGTGGTCGAGCCACGCCGGCAGGCCCTGCCGCGCCAGGCTCGCGGCCTCCCCCGGCTGGGCGCCATAGGCGGCGCGGGCCAGGATGCGGTGGGCGGCGTCCGGGCCGGTCGGCATGCTGGCCAGGGTGACCTCCTCGGGGCGCGACGTCGCCCGGCGCACCAGGACCGGCCGGCCCGCGCCGGGGGGCGCGCCGGAACCGCCCCGGCCTCGCACGATCCGCGCGCCGGGCGGGGCCGCCGGTGCCGCGGCGGCCGGGCTGCGCTCCGTCGCGGCCAAGGGACGATAGCGGCCCGCCAGGTGGCGGGTCGAATGAAACCGGGCCAAGGCTTTCGCCATGCGCGGTGCCGGCGCGCGCGACCGCGCTGGACGGGGCGCCCGCCCGGCCCTATCTCCCGCCCATGCGCGCAGACGCCGAATCCCTGAACGAGCAGATCACCGCTTCGGTGTCCCTGCTGAGGAGGCATCTTTGACTGGGATGCCGCCCTTCGCCGCCTCGATGAGCTGAACGCCCAGGCGGAAGACCCCAATCTCTGGAACGATGCCGCCGCCGCGCAGAAGCTGATGCGCGAGCGCACGCGGCTGGCCGACCAGGTGGAGGGCGTCCAGAAGCTCGAACAGGCGGTGCGCGACGCGCTGGAGCTGATCGAGCTGGCGGAGGCCGAGGCCGACCAGGCCACCGCCGACGCCGCCGTCGCCGACCTGCAGGCCCTGGCCACCGAGGCGAAGAAGCGGGAGATCGAGAGCCTGCTCTCGGGCGAGGCGGATTCGAACGACTGCTATGTCGAGGTGAATGCCGGCGCCGGCGGCACCGAGGCCCAGGACTGGGCCGAGATGCTGCTGCGCATGTACCAGCGCTGGGCCGAGCAGCGTGGCTACAAGGTGACGGTGACCGACCGCAGCGACGGGGAGGAGGCGGGGATCAAGTCCGCCACCATCCAGGTCAGCGGCGCGAATGCCTTCGGCTGGATGAAGACCGAGAGCGGCGTGCACCGCCTGGTGCGCATCAGCCCCTTCGGCGGCAACGACAAGCGGCAGACCAGCTTCGCCAGCGTCTATGTCTACCCGGTGATCGACGACAAGATCGAGATCGAGATCAACCCGGCCGACCTGAAGACCGATACCTTCCGCGCGTCCGGCGCCGGCGGCCAGCACGTGAACAAGACGGAATCGGGCGTGCGCTTCACGCATATCCCGACCGGGATCGTCGCCGCCTCCACCCAGGACCGCAGCCAGCACCGCAACCGCGCCATCGCCATGGAGATGCTGAAGGCGCGGCTGTACGAGCTGGAACTGCGCAAGCGGGAGGCGGTGAGCGACAGCATCGAGGCCGGCAAGACCGATATCGGTTGGGGCCACCAGATCCGGAACTACGTGCTGCAGCCCTACCAGCTGGTGAAGGACCTGCGGACGAACCTGGAGAAGGGCAACCCGGCTGCGGTGCTGGACGGCGACCTGGACGACTTCATGGCCGCGGCGCTGGCCGCCCGCGTCGGCGCCACGCGGTCTGAAGCGAGCGCCAACGCCCGCTGAGCGGCCCGAGCGCCGCCAGGGCCTCTCGCCGGCCCGCGGTCGACAGCTTCCAGGCTGTCCGCCCCCGGGTTCCTGCGCGAACCGCCGATGGCCCGCCGCGCCGTCGGCGCTGCGCCGTCAGGAGTCCGCCTGCGGCCCCGGGATGGCCGGGGCCCAGCCGCCGAGCCGCAGCGTCACGCGGTGGCGCACCGCGGGATGGCGCAGAGCCACCTCCTCGCCGCGCACGGCGCAGTGCCAGCCGCCGCCGCGGGCATGCCGCAGCAGCACCGCCGGCAGGGCGACGATGCCCGCCGCCGCGCGACGGCTGCTGACCAGGATCCGGTCAGGCGCGAACTCCACGCGCCAGCCCTCGCGTTGGGCCAGCCGGAGCAGGGCGGAGAGGACCGACCAATCGGTCCGGTCGAAGGCAGGCTGCATGGCCCGACGGTAAATAAAAGCCTGCCCCGTCGTTGCGGCGCACGCGCAAACGTGTGGCGCCGGGCGCGTCCGCGGCCGTGGATGGCCATCACCTTCCCGTTGGACAGGCCGGGGCCGGCCGGTGCATGACGCGGCGGGCCGCACCCCGCGCCGGCCGGGCGCCCTGATGCCCGGCCGGCGCGGGCGGGGCCGGCAGTCAGGATCGGCGGGCGATGCGGGCCTTCTTCGTGCACCAGAATTTCCCCGGCCAGTACCGGCATGTCGCGCCGGCGCTGGCGGCCCGGCCCGGGACGCAGGTGATCGCGCTGGGAGAGAATGCGGGGGACCCGCTGCCGGGCGTGCAGCACCTGCGCTACCAGCCGCCCACCGCCGCCGGGGAGAAGACGCATCGCTACCTTCGCCGGCTGGAGGCGGCGCTGTTCCGCGGCCAGCAGGTGGCGCGCGCCGCGCTGGCCCTGAAGGAACGCGGCTTCGCCCCCGACATCGTCTGCTGCCATCCCGGCTGGGGGGAGGGGCTCTTCCTCCGCGATGTCTGGCCGGAGGCGAAGCTGCTGTACTACTACGAATACTACTACACCTCGACCGGCGGCGATGTCGGCTTCGACCCGCCGGGGCCGGTGGCGATCGACGACGCGGCCCGCGTCCGCACGCTGAACGCCAACCACCTGCTCTGCCTGCAGGCCTCCGACTGGGGGCACACCGCCACCCGCTGGCAGGCCAGCCGCTTCCCCGACTGGGCGCGGGCGAAGCTGTCGGTGGTGCATGAGGGGATCGACACCGAGGCGATCCGCCGCCTGCCCGATCCGAGCCTGACCCTGCCGGATGGCCGCACGCTCCGCCGCGGCGACGAGGTGGTGACCTTCATCGGCCGCGGCCTCGAGCCCTATCGCGGCTTCCACATGTTCATGCGCGCCCTGCCGCTGATCCTAGAGCAACGGCCGGCGGCGCAGGTGGTGGTGGTGGGCGGCGACGACCCGCATTACGGATCGAAGCCGCGGGAGGGCGGCACCTGGCGGGAGGTGATGCTGGCCGAGCTCGGCGAGCGGCTGGACCTGTCGCGCGTGCACTTCATCGGCAAGGTCCCGCATGCGCAGCTGCAGGCGGTGCTCGGCCTGTCGGCGGCGCATGTCTACCTGACCTATCCCTTCGTGCTGTCCTGGTCGATGCTGGAGGCGATGGCGAACGAATGCGTCGTCATCGGGTCCGCCACGCCGCCGGTGCAGGAGGTGATCGAGGACGGGAAGAACGGCCTGCTGGTCGATTTCTTCGCGCCCGGGCAGCTGGCCGCGACGGTGTCGAAGGTGCTGGCCAGCCCGGCCAGCTACGTGCCGCTGCGCGCCGCGGCGCGGCGGACGGTGGTGGAGCGCTACGACCTGCGCAGCCGCTGCCTGCCGGAACTGCTCGGGCTGATCGAGGATGTCGCCGCGGGACGCCGGCCGCGGCTGGGCGGCAGCCTGGAGCGCATGGCGACGGAGCCTGACGGGCCGCCGGCATGACGCCGCGCCGCGGCGGCCGGCGCCGTCGGCCGGATGCGACGGCCGCGCGGGACATGCCGACTGGCCGGGCGGGGCGAGGGCACGCCTTGCCCCGGGGCGCCTGCGCGGCGGACGCGGTTGCCGCGCGCAGGGCGGGCCTTGCCGCGCCGCTGCCGCCGGCCGGCCGGTGGCCATGGATTGGCAACAAACATCCTTTATTGGGTCGCGGCTCCGCCCGATTGTCGCCCGGTTCCCGGTGCGGTAATGCGGCGGTGTCTGCGCAGGGGATGGCTCCGCGGTGATTGTTCCGGTGATCCTTTCCGGTGGCACGGGCACGCGCCTGTGGCCCCTGTCGCGCGAAGGCTATCCCAAGCAGTTCTGGCCGCTGGTGACGGCGCGCACCATGCTGCAGGAAACCGCGGGGCGCGCCAGCGGCCCGGACTTCGCCGCGCCCGTCGTCGTCTGCAACGAGGCGCATCGCTTCCTGGTCGCCGAGCAGCTGCGCGCCGCGCAGGTCGATGGCGCGCGCATCCTGCTGGAGCCGCTGGGCCGCAACAGCGCGCCGGCCATCGCGGCGGCGGCGCTGCTGCTGCGGGCGCAGTCACCGGATGCGGTGCTGTGGATCATGGCCGCCGACGCCTCCATCAAGGACACGCCGGCGCTACATGCGGCGCTGGATCGCGCGGTGGCGGCGGCGAAGGTGGGGCGCATCGTCACCTTCGGGATGAAGCCGACCACGCCTGAGACCGGCTACGGCTATATCGAGGCCGGGGCGGATGTGCCCGGCGCCGCCGGCGTGCAGGCGGTGGCCCGCTTCGTCGAGAAGCCGGATGCGCGCGCGGCGGAGGATTTCGTCGCCGGCGGCCGGCATCTCTGGAACAGCGGCATGTTCGTCGCCACCGCCGCCACCCTGGTGGCCGAGCTGGAGCGGCATGCGCCGGATGTGGTGCGCGCCGTCGCCGCGGCGCTGGAAGGCGCGCAGGGCGACCTCGACTTCGTGCGGCTGGGCGCCGAGGCCTTCCGCGCCGCGCCGTCCATCTCCATCGACTATGCGGTGATGGAGAAGACCGACCGCGCCGCGGTGGTGCCGGCGGATATCGGCTGGTCCGACCTCGGCTCCTGGGCGTCGATGTGGGATGTCGCGGCGAAGGATGCCGGCGGCAATGTCGCGCATGGCCCGGTGGAACTGGTGGACAGCAGCGGCTGCTATGTCCGATCCGAAGGGATCCTCACCGGCGTCGTCGGGCTGAAGGATACGGTGGTGATCACCACCGAGGATGCGGTGCTGGTCATGCCGCGCGACCGCGCGCAGGACGTGAAGCTGCTGGTCGAGCGCCTGCGCGCTGCCGGCCGCAAGGAGGCGACGGAGCATCGCCGCATCTACCGCCCCTGGGGCCATTACGAAGGGCTGATCCAGGGCGACCGCTTTCAGGTGAAGAAGATCTCGGTGCGGCCCGGCCAGAAGCTGTCGCTGCAGAAGCATTTCCACCGCGCCGAGCACTGGGTGGTGGTGAACGGCACCGCCATCGTGCAGCGCGATGCCGAGACGCATCTGCTGCGCGAGAACGAGAGCATCTACCTGCCGCTCGGCTGCGTCCATCGCCTGGAGAACCCGGGCATGATCCCGCTGACGCTGATCGAGGTGCAGTCCGGCGCCTATCTGGGCGAGGACGACATCGTACGCATCGAGGATACATACGGCCGCGCGTGACCTTCGTGTCATTCGCAACCATGCCGCGAATCTGATGTGGACGCACACGGTGGGATATGCATGATCCCTCCGGGGTGCGGAGGGGTTGGATGTCGGTGTCCCTGGGCGGATCGAAGCTGGGTGTCCGGCGAACCGTCGTGCTTGCGGCTGTCGTCGCCGCATTGTTCTGCACGATGGGATGGGTGTCGATGGGGCGGACGCCGGCAGCGCAACGCGTGGTGGATACGGTGAAGCCCTACGATCCCCTGCCGTGAGTGACAAGGGCGGCACCGCCAGGCGCGGTGCCGCGATGCTGATCCCCGGGGATCCTCAGCGACGAGGCCGGCTGGTGCCGGGTGAGGGATTTGAACCCCCGGCCTTCGGTTTACAAAACCGCTGCACTACCGCTGTGCTAACCCGGCCCGGCCCGGCTCATACCGTGGCGCCGCGGCGCGGTCCATCGTCTCGCGCGGTCGCGCAAGGGCGGCGAGCGAGGCGACGGCCAGCAGCGTAACCGGCCAGGTGATCCGGCTCTGGTAGCGGCCATGCACGGCCGACAGGGCGCCGGACAGCACCGCATTGCCCAGCACCAGCGCCACCGCCAGCGCCGCGGCGGCGAGGATCGGTCCGCGCCGTGCGCCGCGGGCCAGGGCGGCGGCCACGCCCAGCCCCGCCAGCGCCAGCCAGAACAGCGCCTGCTGCACAACATCCTGCGCCCGGCGCCAGGCGGCGAAGCCGGGGTCGGCGCGGCTCGCCAGGCTGTCCGCCGACAGCCGCGCCGCGGGATCGCCCATCTGCCGCAGCAGCTCGACGAAGCTCGGCTGCGGCGGCTCCACCAGCGCCGGGTCGATCCACAGCGTCACCAGCTGCCGGGCGGCATTCGCCAGGCTCTGCCGCGCCTGCGCCCCGGGATGCTCGCGCAGCACGCGGCCGGTGATCTCCCGCGCCTCGGCCAGGAAACGGTCGCGCTGGTCCCAGTGCCGCAGCCAGGGCGAGTCCGGCCGCCACAGGAACAGGTCGGAGTCGAGCCGCCAGAAGCCGGGATCGCGGCAGAGCAGCCAGTCGGCCCCCTGCGGACAGGCGTCCTCCAGCACCGTCCCGGCCGTGCCGTCGCCGACCATGCGGGCCAGCAGGAAGAGTGGCGAGCTTTCCGACAGCGTGGCCTTCTTGCCGAAGGCCAGGTTGGTGCCCAGCAGGCCGCCGGCGGCGGCCAGCAGCGCCAGGCCGGCGATCCCCGCCCGCCACCAGCGCAGCGCATCCCGCCGCCCGTCCAGCCACCAGCGGGCGCCGACCCCGGCCACGGCGCCGGCCGCGGCCAGCGGCAGGTGGCTGAGATGGCTGCCGATCAGGAAGGCGCCCAGCAGCGCGAAGCCAGCCGCCCGCCACGGCTGCCGCAGCCAGTCGCCGCCCAGCACCAGCAGCGCGAGCCAGAGGGCGAGGCAGCCGGTCAGCACATCCGGCATCACCAGGCTGGCCAGCCAGGGCGCGGAGGAGGCCAGCAGCGCCGCCGCCATCGCCAGCCGCGCCCAGCCCGGCGGCGCCGGCCCCAGCAGCGCCCGCAGCAGGGCCCCGGCCAGCAGCACCGCCAGCAGCGCCTGGGCGAAGGGCACCAGCAGCACGGTCAGCGCCGTGGCGAAGGGCAGCAGCGCCAGGCTGTAGGGCGCCGGTCGGAGGAAGAAGGGATTGCCGGACAGCGCCACCGGCGCGGCCTGCCCGGCGCCCGGAGCCGCCGCCGGCGCCGCCGCGCCGTCCTCCCCGCCGCCGAAATGCGACGGCATGTAGCCGCGATACTGCCCGGCATCGGTCGAAAGCCGGCCGCGCGCCAGTTCCTGCGCGAAGGCGAAGGGCTTGCGCAGGTAATGGGCGGTGTCGTTGAAGACCAGCGGGAAGCCGTTCACCAGCGCCGGCAGGCAGAGCAGCAGGGCGAGAAGCCCGGCCTGCAGCGGGCGGGACAGGCGGGACAGGGCGGGCATCGGCGGCAACTCCTCCGGGCACCGCGCAGCGGGGCGGCGGCGTCGCGGGACGCGCGCGCGCAGTGCGCCGCATCATCCGGAGGCAGCGGGGCAGGAACAACCGCACAGCCCCGCCAGCCGCTTCATCATCGCGTGCCTGATGACCCGGGCCTTCGGATGCGGCTTCCGGCCGGGCCGGCGAGACCGGATGGCAAGGCGGCCTGGGCCCGGGGCCGCCTGCGGCGGCGGCGGGGTCCCTGGGCCTCTGCGCCTTGCGGGTGCGAAGGGGGGGAAGCGCGACAAGGCCGAAGGCGGAACGACCGGCGCGGCGCATGCAGCCGCGCGGCCGCGGCCTGTCCGAGGCGTCGAGGCGCTTCGCGCCCATCCCCCCGTTGCGGCAGGAACGGCCGAGGGTCGCCAGCCGCCGCGTTGCGGCAGGCGGCAGGCGGCAGGCGGCAGGCGGCCGGCGTCAGGCCTGGCCGATCGGCCCGAAGGCTTCCCGGTTGGTGGCGCGCACCACCGCGGCGAACAGGCGCAGCGCATCCGGTCCGCCGCGGTCGAGCAGGGTGCCCATGTCCATCTCGGCCGCCAGCACTTCGGCATGGTCGGCCAGGGTTTCCGCGGCGCGGCGCAGCGCTTCCCGCGACAGGGCGAGCTGCTGTTCCTCGGTCAGGGTGGTCCATTCGGCGTGCGGCATGGGGTTTCCATCGCGGCCCGCCATCCTGGCGAAGATCAACGACATCGTTTCGGCCACCGCAGCGGGTGGCGTCGCCATCCTGGACCGGCCGGGGTTAACGCCGCGCTTCCTCGCGCCCGCTGGCCGGCCCCGGCCCGGCGGCGGGCGGCGTCAGCGGAAGGTCAGCCGCGCGCTGCCCAGCAGGTCGAACTCGGCGACCACCTCCCCGGGGCCATCCAGCCAGATCGGCGGAGTGACGGAGCCGAGCCAGACCACCTGCCCGGCCTTCAGCCCGCCGAAGGCCCGCGCCGCGCCGGACCCGGCCAGCCAGGCCAGCGCCGCCAGCGGATGCCCCAGCAGATCCCGCCCATGCCCTTCCCCGACCACCGCGCCGCCGACATGGAACACCCCCCTGGCGGCGCCGAGGTCGAGGTCTCGCCACCCCGTCACCGGCAGGCCGATGACGCCCGAGGCATGGAAGACCTGGTCGGCGATCAGCGTCGGCGTGCCCAGCTCCGCCAGGTCGCCATAGCGCCGCTCGACGATCTCGATCGCCGGGAAGACCTCGGCCACCGCCTCGGCGGCTGCATCCTGGGTGACCGGCCCTGCCGGCAGGTCGCGGCCGAGACGGAGGCCGATCTCGCACTCCACCCCCGGGTTCAGGAAATCGGCGAAGCGGAATTCGGTGCCGGAGGGGTTCACGCTCTCCTTCGGGACGAAGCCGGCGGCCGGGCCCGACAGGCCCAGATAGGCCTGCATCTGCTTCGTGGTGGCGCCGATCTTGAAGCCGGCCGGCGGCACCGCGCCCAGGCGCTCCGCCACCTCGAACTGCACGGCATAGCCGGCCTCGGGCGTCGCCGGCGCGTCGGCGCCGAGCGGGGCGAGGATGCGCCTGGCCTTCCAGGCGGCGATGATGGCGTCAGCGGCGGCGGTCATTCCTGGTCCCTCCCGGTCCCTGGGAGAGGGCTTTGCCCCCTCCCGAACCCTCCCCCACCAAAGGCCGAAGGGCCTTTGGAAACCTCGAGTCCTCTACCCGCGGGCCAGTTCGTACAGCGCGACGGCGGCGGCGGCGGAGACGTTCAGGCTCTCCATCTCCGACGAGATCGGCAACCGGCACAACTCGTCGCAATGCTCCCGCGTCAGGCGGCGCATGCCCTCGCCCTCGGCGCCCAGCACCAGCGCGACGCGGCGGCCGGCGAGCCCGGCCTGGGCCAGCGTCACCGGCGCCTCCCCCGCCAGCCCCACCACCCACAGCCCGGCCTTCTTCAGCGCCTCCAACGCCCGGGCCAGGTTCACTTCCCGGACCACGGGCACGATCTCCAGCGCGCCGGAGGCGGCGCGGGCCAGCGCCCCGGTCTCGGGCGGCGCGTGCCGGTCTTGCATGACCAGCGCGGCGGCGCCGAAGGCGGCGGCCGAGCGGAGGATGGCGCCGACATTGCGCGGGTCCGTCACCTGGTCCAGCACCAGCACCGGGCCGGGCCCATGCTCCAGCGCGCGGTCGAGCGGCAGGTCGGGCAGGGGCTCGGCCAGCAGGGCGGCGCCCTGGTGCACCGCATCCTCCGGCAGGAAGCTGGCGAATCGGCTGCGCTCCACCGCCTCGGGCGCGATGCGCCAGGGCGGCGGCAGCCGCGCGGCCAGCGCCGCCGCCGCCTCCTCGGTCAGCAGCAGGCGCTTGAGCCGGCGGGCCGGATTCGCCAGCGCCGCGGCCACGGGGTGAAGCCCGTGCAGCCAGACGCCGCCCGCAGGCGGCGGCGCCGGGCCGCGCGGCCGGCCTTCGGGCGGGCCGCGGCGTGGCGGGAAGGGGGACGGGGGATGGGGGCCGCTGCGCGGCGGGCCTCGGCGCATCGCCGCATCCTGCGCCCGCCGTCGCCGCTGTCCAGCGCGTGTGGCGTCGATCCGGCCGAAGCGCGCAAGTTGACAGGACAGGATGAAACCGGATAACCCGCGCCACCCGCCGGCCTGGGGGCCATCGCAGGACCGCGGAGGGGTGCCCGAGTGGCTAAAGGGGACGGACTGTAAATCCGTTGGCTTGCGCCTACGTTGGTTCGAATCCAACCCCCTCCATTTCTCCCTGCGCCGTCCCCATTTGCCGGCGGTGCCGGGACCTGTCTGTGCACCGACGGCGACGCTGCGGCCGCGGGTGTAGCTCAATGGTAGAGCAGAAGCCTTCCAAGCTTATGACGGGGGTTCGATTCCCCTCACCCGCTCCATCGCGCGCGGGCACGGCAGGGTTCGGGGTGGTGTGTCGCCCAGGCGCCGATGGTCGGCGGCACGGGCCAGTTCGGGTGAGCGGAGCCGACGATGGCGAAGGCGAAGTTTGAGCGGAACAAGCCGCACTGCAACATCGGGACGATTGGCCATGTTGACCATGGCAAGACGTCGCTGACGGCGGCGATCACGAAGGTTCTGGCGAAGAC
>NZ_SMOA01000086.1 GCF_004353985.1 Paracraurococcus ruber
CCCGCCGGCGCCGCCCGCCCCGCCGGTGGTCGTGGAGGCGCCGGCGCAGGAGCCGCCGCCCCCGCTCGCCGCGTCCGGCGTGGTGCTGCGGGCCGCCGGCGCGCTGGCGCTGTTGCGGCTGGCCGATGACCGGGTGGTGCGGGCGACCGAGGGCGAGGAGGTCGAGGGCTGGCAGGTCGCCCGGATCGGTGCCGAGGCGGTCGAGCTGCGCCGCGGGGAGCGGGCGGTGGTGCTGCCGGTGCGGCTGCGCGCGGCCGAGGGGCTGACCCGGCAGTAGCGGCCGGCGCTGGCCGTTGCCGGCAATTTCGCGCAAAAGTTGTATTGCCTGATTTTCAAGACAAACAGCGTGAAATTCTACAAAACACGACTTCTTGAACCAATTAGTTAATGATTCGTTTATACTCCACGCAACGGTTGAGATGACGGAGAGCGGGCCATGGTCGTGGCGTGGGCGCAGACGAATGCGGATCTCGATGGCTTCGGCATCAACCGGCCCCAGGGCTCGGTCCCGGACGGGATCCAGACGGCACCG
Source organism: Paracraurococcus ruber (assembly GCF_004353985.1). Classification (GTDB taxonomy): domain Bacteria; phylum Pseudomonadota; class Alphaproteobacteria; order Acetobacterales; family Acetobacteraceae; genus Paracraurococcus; species Paracraurococcus ruber. The sequence continues at coordinate 533 of NZ_SMOA01000086.1, forward strand.
GCCATCGCCGACAACACCGGCGAGTTCTTCGCCGTCGCCTGGCTCGAGGGGTCCGGCCCGGCCCAGACGGTGCGCGCCCGCTTCTACGACAGCCTCGGCAATCCCGATCCGCTGCTGCCCGGGCCGGTGGACCTGAACGACGGCTCCGGCGCCATCGTCGCCGGCCCGGTCGTCGCCGGCTGGGTGGAAGGCTACACCGTCGCCTGGCAGGAGCGGGCCAGCGAAGGAGAGCCGGCGCTCTACCATGCGCGGCTGGTCGGGCCGGAGGGCCTGGTGGGCGAGGAATTCGTCCTGCCCACCGCCGTGGGGCCGAACGAGACCCTGCTCACGCAGGAAGGTCTGGTCCTGGCCGGCTGGTCGCAGATCCCCGATCCGGTCGCGGGCACCGAGGTGGTCGGCTTCAACGCCGTCTGGGTGGCGACGGTCCGCCTTGAGGGCGGCGCCGTGGTGGAGCGCGTGATGCTGCAGCGCTACCAGGTGCCCCTGGATGCGCTGGGCAACCCGCAGCCCGCGGTGGCGGCCGGGCTCGACGGCCTGGCGGACGTCAACGGCGACGCGCCGGAGGTGCTCGGGGAGGGCACGGGCGTGGCCATGGCCAGCCTGCATGACGGCGAGCAGGTCGTCGCCTGGATCGGCGCCGACAACGCCGTCAAGGCGCGGTTCTTCGCCCCGGATGGCGGCCCGCTGCTCAACCCGGATGGCAATCCGGTCGAGGTCCCGGCCTTCGGCACCGTGGACGCCGGCATGGGCGCGGTGCGCGTCGGATCCTTCGGGGTCGGCAATTTCGGGATCTTCTGGGTCGCGTCCGAAGGCGGCAGCCTGGTCATCAAGGGACAGATCTGGGGCCTGCCGGATGCCGCCACGGCCTGGGGGCCGCTGGACCCCGCGAACCCCACCAAGACCATCGCCACCCTGCCGCCCGATTTCGACGGCCGCTTCAGCGTCGCCGGCTTCGGCGAGGACAGCGATGCCGGCATCGTCACCTACGGCACCGCCGGCGGCATGCTGTTCGCCCAGGCCTTCGACCCGGTGGCGACGCCGACCGGCGAGGCCTTCACCATCGGCACGCCGGGCGCCGCGGGCGCCGAGAAGCTCGGCGGCGGCATGGCCGGGCTGATCGGCGAGCGGGCCGTGGTGGTCTGGCAGGACAGCCAGGACGGCACCGACGGCCACGACATCGTCGTGCAGATCGTCGACACGCGGGAGCCGGGCGTGACGCTGGTCGGCGACCGCGACCGCACCGAGATCAACGGCCGGGTCGATGCGCGGCGCGACATCCTGGTCGGCACCACCGGCGACGACCTGATCGTCACCGATCGCGGGGACACGCGGAACGGCCGGCAGGCGGATGACGAGGCCCATGGCGTGCTCGGCAACGACACGCTGTATGGCGGCGGCGGCAACGACCACCTCGACGGCGGCCAGGAAGTGCTCGGCGATGCCGGGCCGGAGGCCGCGACCGATCGCGACACCGCCGCCTATCGCGGCGCCCGCACCGACTATTCCATCACGGTGAACGGCGACGGCAGCTTCACGGTCAAGGACATGCGGCCCTTCGGGCGCGACCCGATCGGTCCGGACGGGCTCGACACCATCATGGGGTTCGAGGAGCTGGCCTTCGGCAGCGCGATCAACGGCCCGACGCTGACGGTGGGCGCCGACCGGGTGGGCATGGACCTGTTCTTCCAGGCGCGGCCCGGCGTGCCGGCGGATGCGGACGGCACGCCGCAGCCCTGGGGCCTGGAGAGCACGGCCCCCTTCACGGTCAATGTCGGTCCGGTCGATGCCGGGCCGGCCGACCTGACCGCCGGCGTGCAGACCCATCCGATGGCGGTCGGCCTGCTCGGCGGCTTCGCCTTCGCCTGGCAGTCCGGCGACGCCATCTATGTCCGGCCCTTCGACGCGCTCGGCCAGCCGGACGCGGCCTTCGGCGGCGGCGCCGCGGCCCAGGCCTTCCGCCTGGATGACGGCAGCGGCAGCATCCATGCCCCGGTGGCCGCCATGGCCGGCGATGCCGGCGTGGTCGCGGCCTGGGTGGAGGGCGAAGGCGCCGCCGCCGTCATCACGGGCCGCTTCCTCTCCTCGCTGCGCGGGGTCGTCGGCACCGAGTTCCACGCCACGGAGGGCGACGGCCCGCAATCCGATGCCGCGGTCATCGGCTACGAGGTGGTGGACGCGGCGAACGACACTGCCGAGTACGGCTTCTTCCTGGGCTATGCCGAGAAGGCCGAAACCGGTCCTTATGGCCGCCTGCTGCTGGAGCGGATGACGCTCTATGTCCGGCCGGAGGATGGCGCCATCGACCCGGCGCTCGGCGGCGAGCGGCAGCCGCAATCCGTCGGCCTCGATGGCCGCATCTTGCTCGACGGCGAGAACGGCCAAACCAACGACCCGCTGGTGACGCAGCTTTCGGCGACGGGCCGCAGCCTGTCGCTCACCACGCTGCATGACGGCGAGGTGGTGGCGAGCTGGGTCGAGCCCGGCGCGAATGGCGCGGAGAACGTGGAGATCCGCGTCCTCGCCCCGACATTCGGCGCGGACGAGTACACCGCCTTCGCGGAGGTCACCGAGGCGAAAGCCCCGCGGCTCGCCGTGTCCGGCATCGATGCCGGAACGGCGGTGCGGGTCGTCGGCCTGGGCTTCAACTTCGCCGTCACCTACCTGGATGACGGGGTGTTCAAGGCCCAGCTCTATACCGGCCAGGGCGGCGCCTGGATCAAGGGCACCACCGTGGAGTTCGACGCCGTGCCGACCGGCGACACCGGCACCATCGGCGAGGTCGCCCTGGTGGCGACCGACCTGGACGGCACCGCCTTCACCATGTTCGTCGAGGTGACGAGCGGCACGGGCCCGGATGCCGTCACCAGCATCCATGCGCAGCATTTCGACGGCGCCGGCAAGGTGCTCGGCGCGCCTTTCCAGGTCTTCGGCACCGTCGGCTCGCTGGCGCCGGGCGGCTTCGCCGCCGCGCCGCTGGATGACGGGCGGCTGGTGCTGGCGGCCCGGGGCGATGCCGGCGACGGCGCGGATCCCGACGGGATCATCGGCGCCATGCTCGATACCCGAACCCCCGGCGAGGTGATCATCGGCCCGCGCGACGGGGCGCCGCGCGACCTGCTGGTCGGCACCACCGGCGACGATGTCATCGACGGCCGCGTGCTGGAGGACGAGCTGCATGGCGGGCTCGGCCGGGACCTGGTCCTGGGCGGGACGGAGAACGACACGCTCTTCGGCGAATCCGGCAACGACACCCTGCTGGGCGGCAGCGAGGATGACAGCCTGCTGGGCGGCGCAGGCGACGACCTGCTGCTGGGCGGCTTCGGCGTCGACACGCTGGATGGCGGCGAGGGCAGCGACACCGTCTCCATGCAGGGCGAGTTCGCGCGGTTCCGCGTGGACCTGGCCGCGCAGGTGGTGCAGAGCGACCGCGACCCGGCGCTCGGCACCGTGCGGGCCGGCTTCGCCACCGAAGACACGCTGGTCTCCGTCGAGAACGCGACCGGCGGCGAGGCGGACGACACGCTGATCGGCGATGCCGGCGACAACATCCTGCAGGGCGGCGGCGGCAATGACCGCATCATCGGCGGCGAGGGCACCGACACCGCGGTGTTCCGGGCCGACCGGAGCGACTACGTCATCGGCCAGGCGCCGGATGGCACCGTCCTGGTGACGCTGCGCGGCTATGGGCCGGAGGGCACCGACCGCGTGAGCGGCGTGGAGGTCTTCCGCTTCGCCGATGGCGACTACAGCCTGGTGCAGCTTCTCGCCGCCAACCTGCTCACCGGCAAGGCGGTGGACGGCTACATCAGCGGCGCCACGGTGTTCTGGGACGCGGATGGCGACCGGCAGCAGGATGCCGGGGAAGCGGCAGCCGTCACCACCTATGCCGGCGGCTTCAGCCTCACCGGCCCGGGCGGCGCCCTGGTGCTGCGCGGCGGCGTGGACATCGCCACGCTGCTGGAGAACCCCTTCGTCCTGGAGGCGCCGGACGCCGCCACGGTCATCACGCCGCTGACGACGCTGGCGGTGCGCTACGCCGCCCTGTCCGGCGACGATCCGGCGGAGGCGCGCGACGCGATCCTGCGCGGCCTCGGCCTGCCGGCGGCGCTGGACCTGTTCGGCCTGGATCCGGTGCGCGGCGTGCTGGACGGCGTGGCCGGCGCCCGGGACCTCGTCCTCGCCGGCACGCAGGTGGTGGACACGCTGAGCCTGGTCCAGGCAGCCCGCGCGGCCGCCGGCCTGGCGGAGATCGACCTCTTCGGCGCGCTGGCTGGCCACCTCGCCGGGCTGCCGGCCGGCACGGCCTTCGACCTCGCCGTCGCCGATGACCTCGCCGATTTCCTGCACGATATCGGCATCGGGACGGCGCAGGCCGCGGTGCTGTCGCGGATCATCGCGGCCGGCAATGCGCTGGCGGCGCAGCGGCTGGACATGGCGGCGACTGCGCGCGAGGCCCTGACGGAGCTCGCGGCCGCCAGCATCGTCGCCCGGCAGGAGGCGGCGGCGGCGATCGAGGCCGCCGGGAACAACCCCGCGGCGCTGGCGGCGCTGGAGGCGGACTTCACCGGGGCGGCGCTGGCCGGCCGGGTGACCGGCGCGCTCGCCCTGGTGGGCGACGTCGATGGCGACGGCCAGATCGACGGCAGCAGCCTCGCGCTGACCGGCACCAGCGTGGCGGAGAATGCCGCCGGGGCCGTGATCGGCTCGCTGCGCATCGCCGCGCCGGCCGGCACCGGGGTGACCTGGGAGGTGCTGGACGGCGGCCAGCCCGCCGACCGCTTCGTCGTCGACACCCTCGGCGGCGAGGCCGTGCTGCGGCTCGTGCCCGGCCTCGCGCTGGACTACGAGGCGGTGCGATCCGTTCCGCTGACCATCCGTGCCATGCTGGACGACGGCACGGTGCTGACGCGCGACGTCACGGTCACCGTGCTGGACCGCGACGACCCGGTGACGGCCTCGCCGGGCGGGGTGACGGCTGCCACCTTGACGGAGGACCTGGACGTCCCGGCGCCGCCGGCCCTGCCGCTGCTGACCGCAGCGGGCCAGTTCGGCTTCACCGACCAGGACCTGGGCCGCGCGCATGGCGTGACCGCCGCCCCGGCGGGCGCGATGCTCAACGGCCAGGCCTATGCGGGCGGCCTGCCCGGCACCTTCGCCGTCACGCTGGCGGAGGCCGTGGCCCTCGGCACCGGCACGGTCGGCTGGACCTACACTGTGGACAACGCCGCGCTGCAGGGGCTGGGCGAGGGCGATGAGCTCGCGCTCACCTGGCGCGTCTCGGTCGGCAGCAATGCGGAATTCCGCGCCAGCGCCCTGCCCGGGCTCGCCCAGGCCGACCAGCACATCGCCCGGCTGGCCGGCGGCAACTACGTGCTGGTCTGGACGGAAACGCGCGACGGCGCGGATTTCCCGAGCGTATATGCCCGGGTCTTCGCCGCCGACGGCACGCCGGTGACCGCGGATGTCCGCGTCAACCTGACGGAGCCGCAGCTCGGTGCGCAGACGCCCTCCGTCGCCGCCCTGCCGGGCGGCGGCTTCGTGGTGGTCTGGCGGTCGGATGGCGACCAGGGGGCCGGCGATTCGTCCTTCGGCATCGCCGGCCAGGTCTTCTCGGGCAATGGGGCGCGGGTCGGCGGGGAATTCGCCGCCAACATCGCCACCACGGTCGGCGACCAGGATGCGCCGCAGGTGGTGGCGCTGGCCGGCGACCGCTTCCTCGTCACCTGGACCTCGCGCGAGGAAGGGATCGGGTTCATCCCGGGCCCCGACGGCCAGCCCGGCCAGGTCGTCACCGGCACGCATACCCTGCTGCAGGGCCAGATCTTCCAGGCGGGCCCCGCCGGCGCGTCGCCGCAGATCGACCCGGACAGCAGCGAGGTGGCCGAGCTGCGGCTGACGCCGCTCGACCCGCCGGCCGGCGCGGCGCTGCTGCCCTCCATCGACGCGTCCAGGACCCTGGCGCTCGCCGATGGCGGCTTCGCCACCGCCTGGACCTGGTCGCTCTCCGACCGCGTGGAGGTGCTGTTCCAGGCCTTCGACGCCGCGGGGCTGCCGGTCGGCCCGGCGGTGCTGGCGAACGGCGTCGGGGATGCGATCGTCTCGGCGCAGCAGTTCACCGCGCTCGGCGCCGCGGCGCTGACCGATGGCGGCTTCGCCCTTGCCTGGCAGCGGAGCGACGGCCAGGCGGTCCAGATCCGGGCCTTCGCGGCCGATGGCACGGCGCGGACCGACCTGCTGTCGCTGGACGGCGCGCCGAGCGCGGTGCAGCTCACCGCGCTGTCCGGCGGCGGCTTCGTCGTGGCCTGGATCGACCAGGCCAACCTCCAGGTGCATGGGCAGGCCTTCTCGGCCGCCGGCCTCGCCATCGGCGACCGCTTCGCCGCCAGCGCCGGCGGCCTCTCCGGCCCGCAGCAGGACCTGCGCATCGTCGCCGTGGCCGATGGCGGCTTCGTCCTAGCCTGGGCGGAGCAGCACGGCCTCGACATCGATGTCTTCGCCCAGGAATTCGACGCCGGCGGCACCGCCTCGGCGCCCGGCTACCAGCTCAACCTCGACACCGCCGGGACGCAGGAACTGCCGGAGCTGGTGGCGCTGGCGGGCGGCGGCTTCGCCGCCACCTGGATCTCCCGCGCCGCGGGCGATGCCGTGGTCGGCCGGGTGATCGAGCCGAGCGGCGCCGGGTCGGGCAGCCAGCTCATTACCGTGACCCTGCGCGGCGTGAACGACGCGCCGGTGGCAGAGGACCTGGTCGCCAACCCGGAACCGGGCGCGCAGCTGGTGGAGGCCGGTGCCGGCACCGCCGGCAGCGCCCTGCTGACCGGCGATCTCCGCGCCGAGAATGTCTGGTCGGATGCCGATGCCGGCGAGCTCGGCCTGCTGCGCGTCACCCAGGGCGCCGTGCCCGGCGGCACGCTGCAGGCCCTCGCCTTCCACCCGGCGACGGGCGAGGCGGCGCTGCGCGGCACCTTCGGGACGCTCTACCTGACGGCGGAGGGCGGCTACCGCTACGTCCTCGACAACCTCGACCCCGACACCCAGGCGCTCCGCGCCAACCAGGCCGTCAGCGAGACCTTCGCCTACCGGGTCGCCAACGGGCCCGGCGCCGGCGACGCCGCCACGGCGAGCCTGACCATCCGCATCCTCGGCACCAACGACAGGCCGACCGCGACGGCCGAGACGGCCAGCATCGACCTGCCCGGCCGGCCGGACCTGCTGACCGGCGCCTCCGAGGCTTCGGGCAGCATCGCCGACAATGTCGGCGACGTGGATGCGGGCGAGGCGGCGCTGCTGCGCCTGTCCCGCGTCGTTGGCAGCGGCGGCCCGGCGACCGCCTTCCCGGGCGTCATCATCGGCACCTACGGCACCCTGTCGATCAACGGCAACGGCGCCTGGAGCTATGCGCTGAACCTTGCCGACCCGGACACGCGGGCGATCGCGATCGGCAGCACGGTGCAGGACGTGTTCAGCTACACGGTCGCCAACGGCCAGGGGGCCGACAACAGCGCGACCGCGACCATCACCGTGGCCATCAGCCTGCCGGGGCTGTTCGGCACGGCGCTGGACGACCTCATCCTGGGCGACGCGCAGGAGAATTTCATCGCCGGCCTCGGCGGCAACGACACGCTGCGCGGCTTCGGCGCAGGCGACAGGCTGCTGGGCAACGAGGGCAATGACAGCCTCGACGGCGGTGGCGGGGCCGATACCATGGAGGGCGGCGCGGGCGACGACACCTATCTGGTGTCAGATGCCGGCGACGTCGTGCTGGAGGAGTCCGGCCATGACCTGGTGCGCGCCCTGGTGGACGTCACCCTGGCCGATGGCGTGGAGGACCTGGTCCTGCTCGGCATGGCCGTGGCCGGCACCGGCAACGACCTCGACAACCTGATCGCCGGCAATGCCGCGGCGAACCTGCTGCAGGGCCTCGGCGGCAACGACACGCTGGATGGCGCCGGCGGCGCCGATACGCTGGCCGGCGGCGAAGGCGACGACACCTATGTGGTGGACGACGCGGGCGCCGTCGTGACGGAGGCACCCGGCGAGGGCACGGACAAGGTCCTCACCACGCTGGCTTCCCACACCCTGGCGGCGGAGGTCGAGACCCTCCTCTTCACCGGCGCCGGCGACTTCGCCGGCACCGGCAATGCGCTCGCCAACCGCATCACCGGCGGCTCCGGGCAGGATATCCTGGATGGCGGCGCCGGCGCCGACACCCTGCAGGGCCTCGGCGGCAACGACACCTACATCGTGGACGATGCGGGCGACCTGGTGACGGAGGCCGCCGGCGGCGGCACCGACACGGTGCGCACCGCCCTGTCCTCCCACACCCTGGCGGCCGAGGTCGAGAACCTGGTCTATACCGGCGCAGGCAGCTTCGCCGGCACCGGCAATGGCGGGGCCAACCTGATCACCGGCGGCGTGCTGAACGACACGCTGGAGGGTGCCGAGGGCAATGATACGCTGAACGGCGGCGCCGGCATCGATCGGCTGGTCGGCGGCGCCGGCGACGACACCTACCTGGTGGACAGCGCCGCCGACGCGGTGGTGGAGCAGGCGGGCGGCGGGATCGATACCGTCCTCTCGACCGAACTCGCCTTCAGCCTGTCCGCGCTGGAGGAGGTGGAGAACCTCGTCCTGCTCGGGGACGCGAACAGCGTCGGCACCGGCAACACGAAGGCCAACCGGCTGACCTCCGGAGCGGGCGCGGATGCCCTGGACGGGGGCGCAGGCGCCGATACGATGACGGGCGGCGGCGGCGACGACACCTACACGGTGGACGATGCAGGCGATCTCGTGGTCGAGGTCGCGGGCGGCGGCAACGACCGGGTGAACGCCTCGGTGTCCCATACCCTATCGGCGGAGGTCGAGACGCTTGTCCTGACCGGCGCCGCGTCCATCAACGGCACCGGCAACGACCTCGCCAACCTCATCGAGGGCAATGCCGGCGCCAACATCCTCTCCGGCCTTGCGGGCAATGACACGCTCCGGGGCCAGGGCAGCAACGACACCCTGCTGGGCGGCGCCGATGACGACTCGCTCGATGGCGGCGCCGGCGCCGACAGCATGGCGGGCGGCGAGGGCGACGACGTCTACCTGGTGGACAATACCGGCGACGTGATCCAGGAAGCGCCGGGCGGCGGCAGGGACCGCGTCTTCGCCTCCGCCAGCTACACGCTGTCGGCGGAGCTGGAGAGCCTGAGGCTGACCGGCGGCGCGGCCATCAGCGGCACCGGTAACGAGCTCGACAACCTGATCGAGGGCAACGGCGCCGGCAACCAGCTGTCGGGCGGGGCCGGCAACGACACCCTGGATGGCGGGGCTGGCGCCGATGCCATGACCGGCGGGGCGGGCAACGACACCTTCGTCGTGGACAATGCCGGGGATACGGTGACCGAGGCCCTCAACGACGGCACGGACACCATCCGCACCAGCCTGGCGAGCTACAGCCTGGCTACGTCCGGCAATGTCGAGAACCTGGTCTATACCGGCATCGGCGGCTTCGCCGGCACGGGCAACGCCCTCGCCAACATGCTGACATCCGGCGACGGCAACGACACGCTGGATGGCGGGATCGGCGCGGATACCCTGTCCGGCGGGCTCGGCAACGACACCTATGTGGTGGACCATGCCGGCGACGCGGTGATCGAGGATGCCGGCGGCGGCACGGACACGATCCGCACCACCCTGGCCACCTACTCCCTGGCCGCGCTGCCGGCCATCGAGACGCTGGTCTACACCGGCGCGGGCAGCTTCGCCGGCACCGGCAATGACGGCGCGAACAGCCTGGCGGGCGGCGCCGGCAACGACACCCTGGATGGCGGGATCGGCGCGGATACCCTGTCCGGCGGGCTCGGCAACGACACCTACCTCGTCGACAGCATCCTGGATGTCGTCGTCGAGGGCGCGGCCGGCGGCACCGATACCGTCGTGACCACGCTGCTCACCTACTTCCTCGGCACGCAGATCGAGAATGCCGCCTTCGCCGGCACCGGGAATTTCGCCGCCACGGGCAACACCAATGCCAACCTGCTGACCGGCGGGTCGGGCAACGATACGCTGAACGGGGCGGGCGGCATCGATACCATGGTGGGCGGCCTGGGCGACGACACCTATGTCGTCGACCATGCCAGCGACGTGGTGACCGAGGCGGTGAACGGCGGATCGGACACGATCCGCACCACGCTGCTGAGCCTGTCCCTGGCCGGCCTGGCGAATGTCGAGCACCTCGTCTTCATCGGCACGGGCAGCTTCAGCGGCATCGGCAACGGCGCCGCCAACAGCCTGGCCGGCGATGTGGGCAGCGACACGCTGGATGGCGGCGCCGGGGCCGATACCATGGCGGGCGGCGCCGGCAACGACATCTACCTGGTGGACAGCAGCGCCGACCTGGTGGTGGAAGCCGATGGCGGCGGCCTGGACACGGTCCGCACCACCCTCGGCACCTACTCGCTGGCGGCCTTCGCCAATGTCGAGACCCTGGTCTTCACCGGGACCGGCGCCTTCAACGGCACCGGCAACGGCGCCGCGAACAGCCTGGCCGGCGGTGCCGGCAACGACACGCTGGATGGCGGCGCCGGGGCCGATACCCTGGCGGGCGGCGCCGGCAACGACACCTATCTGGTGGACAACGCGCTCGACACGATCACGGAGAGCACCGGGATCGATACCGTCATCACCACGCTGCTCGCCTACACCCTGGGCACGCCGCTGGAACACCTGGCCTATACCGGCAGCGGCAACTTCGCCGGCACGGGCAACGGCAGCGCCAACCGGCTCACCGGCGGGTCGGGCAACGACACGCTGAACGGCCTTGCCGGCAACGATACCATGGTCGGAGGCCTGGGGAACGATACCTATGTCGTCGACAGTGCCGCCGATCTGGTCGACGAAGCCCTTGGCGGCGGCATCGATACCATCCGGACCTCCCTGGCCAGCCTGGATCTGCGGACCCGGGCGGGCGTGGAGAATCTGGAATACACCGGCGCCAGCGCCTTCTCCGGCATCGGCACCACGGCGGACAACGCCATCACCTCCGGCATCGGCAATGATACGCTGGACGGCGGTGCGGGCAATGACACGCTGACGGGTGGCGGGGGCAATGACACCTACCTGGTGGACAGCACCGGTGATCAGGTCGTCGAGGCCCCGGGCGGCGGCACCGACACCATCCGCACCACGGTCGGCACCTACTCGCTGGGAGCGCTGGCGAATGTGGAGAACCTGGTCTTCACGGGCACCGGCAACTTCAACGGCACGGGCAACGCCGCCGCCAACAGCCTGAGCGGCGGTGCCGGCAACGATACGCTGGATGGCGGGGCAGGTGCCGACATCATGGCGGGCGGTGCCGGAAACGACGCCTATGTCGTGGACAATGCCGGCGACGTGGTGACGGAAGCGGCGGCCGGCGGCACCGATACCGTGAGCACCAGCCTGGCCGCCTACACGCTCTCGGCGAATGTGGAGAACCTGATCTTCACCGGGGCCGGCAGCTTCAGCGGCATCGGCAACACCGTCAACAACCAGATCAATGGCGGGTCGGGGAATGACACCCTGAATGGCGGAACCGGCGCGGATACCCTGTCCGGCGGCGCCGGCAACGATCTCTACGTCGTGGACAACAGCAACGACCTGGTGCTGGAGGGCGCCAACGGAGGAACGGACACCATTCAGACCACGCTCGGCAGCTTCAGCCTGGCCGGCTTGTCGAACCTGGAGAACCTGATCTTCAGCGGCACCGGCGCCTTTAGCGGGACGGGCAACGGGCTGGCGAACGCCATCACCGGCGGTACGGGCAATGATACGCTGAACGGTGGCGGCGGCGCGGATGTGCTGACCGGCGGGGCGGGTAACGACACCTTCCGCTTCCAGGCGGGCGAGGCACAGGGCGACGTGGTGGTCGGCTTTGCGGGCAATGGCGCACTGGCGGGCGACCAGCTTGTCTTCGCCGGCTACGGCACTGCCGCACAGGGCGCCAGCTTCACGGATTTGGGGGGCGGCTCCTGGCGGATCACGTCCGCCAACGGGCTGACGTCCGAGACGATCACCTTGCTCGGGGCTCCGACCGTCCACTCGTCGGACGTCATCTTCGTGTAGCCGGCGGCTGGAACGCCTGCCCGAGGCCTCGGATTGAAGGTTCAGCGCGGGCCTATGCCAAGCCGCGCTGACCGGCATCCGTGAGCCCAGTCGCGCAGTCCGACGGACATGATGGTCCAGGGCTGCGCGACTCGCCGGCACCGCGAAGATTGGCCAACGTGATATCCGGCACCTCGGCGGTCATATGCTGGGCGGCGCGCGAGGGCTGAGTGCCGACGGGCTCTTCGCTGGCCGGCATGCCGACACGAAAGCCGCGCATGCCGGTGGTCGTCGCACTCGCCAACAGGATGGCGATGCGGCGGTTCAAGTCGACCGGGCAGGCGCGGCGCTTCCTGCCGTCCCACCCCCATGATCCGCGGCCAATTCCGTCCACGGAGGCATCTGATAGCCGCCGACCGGTATCGGCGCGCTCGTGCACAGGCCTTCCAGCCGTAGCGGGCAAAGATGCGCGTCCAGGTGGCGGGATGAGGGAGACGGCAGCCGCGGCCATGCTCGGTGCGGGGGTCGGCTGAACAGCTTGACAATGCCGCCGGCGCACTGCGCTATCCGGCGAACGACCCAGCCTGTGCAGCCTGGCATCTGAGGACTTCGCTCATTGGACCCCTTCCTGCCGAAGCCAGACGCGATCGTGGTGTCGAGATCTCCGACGGCGAGAGGCGGCGAGTGATCCCTCCGACCGAACCCGAAGCCGCCGGCCGGCTTCGGCGGGCGCTGGAGGGCTTTCGGAAGGCGCAGAATCTGCTGCTGGCCGCGCATCGCCAGCTGAAAGGCATGCCGTCCGACGAGGTCGATCGCTTCTGGCTGGCCGCTGGCGCCCGCCTGGAGCGGCACCTGCACCTCGCTGCCACTGAGGTTCTGGCGGCGTTCAAGGCATTCTCGGCCGCCGGGTTGGTCGCCGGCGCGAACGACCGGCACATGATCACCGAAGCGCAGCGCCTCCTCACCGAAGGTGGCCGATGACGCCGGACAAGCCCCGTGCTCCGGCGCCATGCGGCCCCATGCCACGACGGCTGGCGCTGCCTTGGCGCATGCCGTCAGCGTCCCACGGCGGAGATCGGGAAGGGGGACCATGCGGCCGGCACGCGTCCTGGCGCCCATGCCTGGCGGCCGAATGGAGCAGAGCCGCCTGACCGCCGGATGCGCCCCTTCCAGCTTCCGCAGGCTGGGCGTCGCGGTTCAGTCATTTGCTCCGATGTCGCGCCGCGATGAACCCGGTGTGGATGGCGCGCGCCGGGAAGGCGGTGGTACGCGGCCTCATGAGCAACGATACGCCTGACCAAGCGCCCCCGAGCACGACGCGGTCCGAGGGTCTCCGCGAGCGCCTCCGTCGTGCCCAGGCCATTGCGGCAGATTCGGCGCGCGCCCGGGCTGCGGGTGGTCCGCCAAGCGACGAGGAGGCAGCGCGCCTCGTGGCCGCATTCCACGCTCGGGGCGGCAAGGTCACCGTCCTGCCCGCGGTGGTGAGCGAGCGGCCCGATGCTAAGGGGGAGAAGGGAACCTCCGAAGGCTAGGCGATGTCGCCGCGGCGGCGGCCGCCCACAGGCCGATCACCGGTGCGGGCCTGCTCGATGACGGTACGCATCGCCGGGACCAACTCGTCGTAATCATAGGGCGCGTGCAGCCGGATGGTTGGCCAGCCCACTCCGCGCAGATCGGCCTGGGGCGCAAGTTTGTCGAAGCACGTGATGACCACGACCGGCAGGTCAGGGATGCGCTGCCGCAGCGCGCGAATGACGCGCTGTCCGACCAGGGCACCAGCGACCCACGGGTTCACGACGGCAGCGGCGATCCGGTCTATCGCCGAAGCTTTCCTGAGTGCATCGGCTTCAGTGGCGGCGAAGACCGTGTCGAAGCCTGTCTCGGCCAGCAGATCCTCGATGAGAAGGGCAAGCGCCGCTTCGTGCTCCACCACCAACGCTACCGGCTTCGTCACATCTTCCATGCCGCCACTTCAGCACACGGGATGTGTCCAAAATTTCGTCCCGGCACTGCCTCTTTAGGTTTTACTCGTCACAATATAGAGATGAAAGATGTATCGAAGGTTACGGCCTGAGGTCAGTGACACCGGTGCGGCGAGAGGGGATTGCCAGGCTGGTCGCCCTTGGCGCTGCTGAGGGAAGCGGGCCAGCCAAGGGGATGACCACCGAGCCTGCGGCCTGCCCTGGTTGCCGCCTCTCAGCCGCGATCATCGGCGACGCCGTCCGGCTCGACCACGCCTTCGGGCTGAGCCTGGGCCAGGTGGAGCCGAGCCTGGCGGAGCGCGGGATCGGCGCCACTCATGAGGGCATCAGGCCATGGTGCCGCAAGTCCGGCGCCGACCTTGCCCGCAGGCTCCGCCAAAGCAGGCCGAAACCGGGCGACGGTCGGCACTTCGATGCGGTGTTTCCGAAGACCGCCGGCAGGCTGCCCTATCCCTGGCGCGCGGTGGACCAGCACGGGGTCGTGCCCGACATCCTGGCCCGGCGCCGCCGCAATGCCACGGCGGCGACGCGGTTCTCCAACGCCTGCTTGCCGGCCCGACGTACAAGCCGAAGCGCCGCGTCACCGATGGCCTGCGCAGCTACCGGGTGGCGCCCCGCGACGTGCCGCCGGAGGTGAGGCACCGAACCAGCCGGTGCCTGGACGACCGCGCCGAGACCTCGCATCGGCCAACGCGGCGCCGAGGGCGGCAGATGCAACGGCCCCAACCGCCGGGGCAGGCGCGACGCTTCCTCCCGCGCCATGACCGGCGGCCACTCCCGTCCAGGGCGACATCGGATGTCCGCCGATCGAGATCGGCGCGCTCATGCCCCGGCCTTCCAGGCGTGGCGGGAGGGGACGCGCGTCCCGATGACAGCATGGCGGGGACGACAGCCGCGTCCGCGCTGCGGCGCGGGCGTCGGCCCAAGAGACTGACACCGCCCGCGCAGGGCGGCCGGCCTCGTCGATCTCGGCGGGGGCTCCTGGCGCGTCACCGCCGTCGGCGAGCCGGTCCCGGAAACCATCCTCCTGGCCGGCGCGCCGGCGGTCCATGCCGCCGACGTGGTATTCCTGTAGCTCGGCCGGGTGGCGGTGCCGGCCCGGGGGCCGGCGCGGCCGCGGCGCGCGGCCATCCGGGTCGGCACGGGCGTGCAGGGGCGGGACGGCGCAGGGCCGCCCGGCCGACGCTACATCTCCGGCGCCTGGCGCCCGATGGCCCGGTCGTCGCGGCCGCCATCCAGCCCGATCGGCACTTCCAAGTCGCAGATCAGGCCAGTCGGCTGCCAGGCCAGCGACACCTTGCCGCCGAGCTGCACGCGCACGGTGCCGTCCAGCACCCGGCTGCCGAAGCCGCGCCGCTTGGGCGCGCCATCGACCCGCGGCCCGCCCACCTCCGCCCAGCGCAGCCGCAGCAGCGCCGGCTGGTCCGATCGCTGCTCCACGGCCCAGGACACGGCGAGCCCGCCTTCGGCCACGGACAGGGCGCCGTACTTCACGGCGTTGGTGGCCAGCTCATGGATCGCCATCGTCAGCGGCTGCGCCGCATTCGCCGGCAGCAGCAGCGGCGGCCCGTCCAGCGCCGCCCGCGCATGGCTGCCGAGGAAGGGCGCCAGCTCCTCCCGCAGCAGAACATGCAGGTCGGCGCCGGCCCAGCGGTCCTCGGCCAGCAGCGTCTGCGCCCGGGCCAGGGCGGTGATCCGGCCCTCGACCTTGCGCATGTAGTCGGGCATGTCCACCGCGGTGGTCAGCCGCAGCGTCGCCTGCACCACGGCCAGCGCATTCTTGGCGCGATGGTCCACTTCGCGCGTCAGCAGGGCCTGCTTCTGCTCCGTCACCTTGCGTTCGGTGATGTCGAGCGAGACGCCGGCCATCCCCACCGCCGTGCCGTCCGCGGCATGGATCGTCCGGCCGCGCACCTGCACCCAATGCACGCTGCCGTCGGGCCATACGGTCCGGTACTCGACATCGTAGTCGCCATGCCCGGCGATCGACTCCGCCACCGCCGCCTGCATCGCCTCCCGGTCGTCGGGGTGGATGGCGGCGCGCAGGTCGTCATAGGTGAAGGCGGATCCCGGGGCGCGGCCGAAATTGGCCAGGCAGGTGTCCGACGCCTTCAGCGCCAGGCTGCGCAGGTCCAGCTCCCAGGCGCCGAGCCGCCCGGCCGAGAGGGCGAGGCGCAGCCGCGCCTCGCTCTCGCGCAGTGCCGCGAGCGTCTCGCGCTGCCCGACGCGGGCGCGCGTCTCGGTCATGGCGCGCTCGACGGCGACGGGCAGCCGGGCGAGGCGCTGCTTGACCACGTAGTCGGTCGCGCCCCGCTTCACCGCCTCGACCGCCGCCTCCTCGCCCAGGGTGCCGGAGACGAAGATGAACGGCGTGCCGGGCGCCAGCTCGCGCGCCATCGTCAGCGCCGCGAGCCCGTCGAAATCCGGCAGCACGTAGTCGGCCAGGATGACGTCGAAGCTGTCCTCGGCCAGCGCCGCGGCATAGCTGGCCCGCGTCGCCACCAGCTGGACCATGCAGGCGGGGCCGGGCCGCGCCAAGTGCTCGGCGACCAGCTCCGCATCCATCGGGTCGTCCTCGAGGTGCAGGATGCGGCAGCTGCCCTGTTCCAGCGGGGGCCTGCCGGGCAGGACCGTCATGCGTCGCCGCCGGACTCGACATCGCCCGGCAGGCCCGGATGCGGTTCGTTGAGCACCGCCCAGAAGGCGCCGATGTCATGGATGGCCTCGAAGAACTCCCGGTGGCCGACCGGCTTCACGACGAAGGCGTTGACGCCGAGGTTGTAGCTGCGGATGAGGTCCTGCTCCTCGCGCGAGGAGGTGAGGATCACCACCGGCACGTGCTGGGTGCGCGGCTCCCGCCGGATCCGTTCCAGCACCTCCAGGCCATCGACCCGCGGCAGCTTGATGTCCAGCAGGACCACGGCCGGCAGGTGCTGCGCGCCGCTCGGCGCATTGCCGCGGCGGAACAGGTAGTCCAGCGCTTCGACCCCGTCGCGGGCCACCACCACCGGGTTGGCAAGGCGGCTGCGCTCCAGCGCCTCCAGCGTCAGCTCGATATCGTTGGGACTGTCCTCCACCAGCAGAACCGGTCTCAGATGAGGCATGTCACGTCGTCTCCGCCGCGGGTTCGCCGCGTCGCGGCAACGTGAAGTGGAAGGCCGCGCCCTCGCCAAGCCGGCCCTCGGCCCAGACCCGGCCGCCATGCCGCTCGACGATGCGCTGCACATTGGCCAGCCCGATGCCGACGCCCTCGAATTCCTCCGTGCGGTGCAGCCGCTGGAAGACGCCGAAGAGCTTGTGCGCATAGGCCATGTCGAAGCCGGTGCCGTTGTCGCGCACATGGAAGGTAAAGGCAGCCTCCCCCGCCTCGCACGTCACCTCGATCACCGCCGGGTCGCGGCCGCGCGTGTACTTCACCGCATTCGACAGCAGGTTCTGGAACACCTGGCGGAGCATGGCGGGGTCGGCCCAGACGGCGGGCATCGGCGCGATCCGCCAGTCGATCCGCCGGGCATCCTGCTCCGGCTCCAGCGCCTGGCGCACCTCGGCCACCAGCCGGGCCGGGTCGAATTCGATGGGGACCAGGGCGGTGCGCCCCATCTGCGAGAAATTCAGCAGCGCATCCACCAGGCGGCCGGCATTCTCGGCCGCCTGCGCGATGGTGCTGATGTACCGCCGGCCCCGGTCGCTCAGCGCCTCGCCCTCGCGCTCGCGCAGCAGCTCCGCGAAGCCGACGATGTGGCGGAAGGGCGCTCGCAGGTCGTGCGAGACCGAGTAGGAGAAGGCGGCCAGCTCCTGGTTCACCCGCTCGAGCCTCCCGGTCAGCTCGGCGCGTTCCTCGGCGGCGCGCAGCACGATGCCGAGGATGGCGGATTGCAGGTCGCGCGCGGCGGCGACCTCCGCCGCGGTCCAGGGGACCGAGCATCGGCGGACCGTCTCCGCCCAGGCCGCGAAGGACCGGCGCGGGTGCAGCCGGTCCGGGGCCGGCTCGTCGGGCTGCCGCGGCGCGCCCCCCCAGGTCACCGTGCTGATCACCTCGGGCCGGAACCACAGGACGAAGCTGGGATGGATCCGCGACACCGGCACGGCCAGCAGGCCGCTGGCGGTGTCGACCAGGGCATCGGCGCCGGGCATCAGCGACGCCAGGCAATGGGTCTCCAGCACCTCGTCCACGCCGCGTTCCTGCAGCCAGGCCGCGATGCGCCGCACCGCCGCCTCGGGCGGCGTCCGCCCGGCCAGCGTGCAGCCGCCCTCCGTCAGCACCGCCGCGCCGGTGGCCCCGGCCAGGTCGAGCAGGTCCCGCGGCACGGCCAGCAGGCCGCCTTCCAGGCATCCGGCGGCCGCCATGCGGGCGATCAGCCGCCCTTCCAGGCCCTTGAGCTGCGCCCGCGCCTCGGCCTGCGCCATCTCCTCCCGCGCGGCGACGCGGACGGCGAACATCTGCGCCACCAGGTCGCAGGCATTGCGCGCGGCGAAGGACACCCGGCGCGGGACGGCATGGTGGCAGGAGATCAGCCCCCACAGCCGGCCATCGCCGCGCAGGATGGACACCGACATCGACGCCGGCGTGCCCATGTTGCGCATGTATTCGAGATGGACGGGCGAGACGCTGCGCAGGCTGGCGAAGGTGAGGTCGAGCGTCGGCCCGGGCCGCGCCGAGCGGATCGGCACCGGCACGTAGTCCACATCGGCGATCAGCCGCTGCGGGTTCACCTCATACAGGCGGCGCGCCTGCGCCGGGATGTCGGATGCCGGGAAGCGCAGGCCGAGATAGGACGGCAGGCGCCCATTGCCGTCCTCGGCCACCACGATGCCGTCCCAGTTGGGCTCGAAGCGGTAGACCAGCACCCGGTCGAAGCCGGTGATCTGCCGCACCGCGGCGGCCGAGGTGGTCGCCAGCTGCTCGACCGAGGCGGCGCGGCCGAGCCGGGCGAGCGCGTCGCGGACGCCGGGATACAGCCCCTCCAGCGTCGCGTCGGCGCCGGGTTCGCCGCCTTCGGCCTCCGCCTCGAGCTCGAGGACGGCATGCCCGTCGGGCGAACGGTGCCCGATGGCCTGGAAGGCCGCGCCGGCGGCGGTGCGGAAGCGGCCGAACTGCATCGGGCCGGCCGCCGGCAGGCGGCCCAGCCCGTCGCGCAGCGCCTCGCACGCCATGCCGGCCAGAAGCTGGCTGACGGGCTGGCCGAAGGCGGCGGCAAGCCCGGTGCCGAGCACGGCTTCCGCGGCGGCGCTCGCATGCATCAGCCGGAGGTCGTCCCCGGCGAAGGCCAGCAGATGGCCATGCGGCTGCACGCTGCCGGGGATATGGATCGGCTCCTGATCGCACCCCAGGATCGGATCGGTGTCGGACAGGGTGCCGTCCGGCGGCATCACGGGTGCCGCACCGGCCCGAAGGCGGCGCGGGCGGACGGGATCGGCGCCCCGGCGGCATCGCGCCGCGGCCCGCCACGGCGATCCATGCCGCCCGGGCGCCGATCCGCTGGGCCGGCGCGGCGTTCACCCCGCCGGCAGGCGGCATCGTGATGCGGGGCGGGGCGATGCGGCGGGCGGGCCGGCTGGCGGCGGCCCCCGGCCATCCCGGCACCGGGCGCCGGGGCGGCCGGAAAACCTGCGGGGGCCGCTGCGGTCATCCCGCAGGGTTGGGCCTCGGACGCTGTGTCGGCAGGCTTCGGGGTCGCTTGCGGGCGCAAGGCACGACGGGTCGGCAATGCTACGTCCAAAGAATATTCCCAGGCATATTTAGCAACACTTCGTTGCTCGCGTCCAGTCAAGAGATCGATGGCCGGCCGGGGCCGACCAGCCCCCGTGCCACCCACGTTCCGGCGAGCACGGCACGGCATGGCGTGGCGGGCCGCCCCGGCCGATCCGGGGCCGCCCCACCGCCAGGTCCGTTGCCGGTGCCGGTGCCAAGCTGGGCGCCTCGCAACCTTCGTCGCGGCGGGACAGTGCCGGCGGCCCGGCGGCCGGCCCGGCCACCGCCTGGCGCCGCCGGCAGCCCGGGCGCGGCCATGCCCGATGCGGCCGCTG
>NZ_SMOA01000087.1 GCF_004353985.1 Paracraurococcus ruber
CGGACGGCCGGCGGCGGCGGCGTGGCGAGTGCCGCGAAGGCGGCGGCGGGCGTCGCCGGGCCGTCCTGCTCGGCCAGCCAGGCTGCCGCGACCCGGGCGCGATAGGGCTCGGCGAAGCCCGGCGTCTGGGAATGGTAGTTGGCGGCGGCCAGCATCCAGTCCCCGCGTGTCGCCTGCAGCTCGCTCAGGAAGCGGGCGCCGTAGCGGGCATTGGCCAGCGGGTCGAAGGCCTCCTCCAGGCTGGCGAAGGCATCCGGGTGGTGCCGCAGGTTGATCTGCAGGCAGCCGACATCGATGGAGCGGACCCCCTGCGCCTGCAGCGCCCGCACGGCGGCAATCGCTGCCGCCTTGTCCGGGAAGAAGCTGCCGCGCCCCTCGGCATTGATGACCCAGGGCCAGGGATGCATGGCGCCGGTCTGCGGGTCGCGCCGGCCGCTCTCCACCCGGCCGATGGCGGCCAGCAGGCGGGGCGGGATGCCGCGCTCCTGCTCGGCCCGGGCGATGGCGGCGCGGCAGAGCAGGCCCGGCTCGGCGACCTGGGCACGGGCGGCCAGGGCGGGGAGGAGGCTGAGCAGGGCAAGGGCGAAGGCGCGCATGGTCCGGGTTCCCGTCGCCCGCGGGGGGCGGGCACGGGATGGCGCAGCGCAACCGGCATGCCAGACGGCGAAAGGGCGGGAAGGCCGGCGCGGCGCCGTGGCGCGCCGCCGGCATCGCCCCCGGCCGGGACCTGCCCGGCCGGGGCGTGGCGGGTCAGGCGGTGGCGTGCATCAGCCGGGTGGAGCGGCGGACCCAGCCGCGCGGCGCCGGCTCGGCATCCGGCTGGCGGACCTTGCGGGCGGCCTCGATCGCCGCCTCGGTCGGCTCGAACACCACATAGCCGCGGCCCCAGACCGTGCGGATGATCTCGGCGGCGCCGGCGGCGGTCAGCTTGCGGCGCAGCTTGCAGACGAAGACGTCGACGATCTTGCTGTCCGGCGCCTCGGAGTCCGCGTAGAGCCGGGTCATGAAGCGCTCCTTGGTCAGCAGCACGCCCTTGTGGAGCATCAGCGTCTCGAGGAAGTCGAACTCGCGGGCCGTCAGGTTGACCCGGCGGCCATCGACCATGACCGCATGCTGCTCCTGGTCCAGCGTCACGTTGCCGCAGACCAGCTCGGCGCAGGCATAGCCGCGGGCGCGGCGGGACAGCGCCTGCATGCGGGCATGCAGCACGGAAACCCGCAGCGGGTGGAACAGCACGTCGTCGGCGCCGGCATGCAGCACCGCCTCCTCCTCCTCCGGGGCCGGGTTGCCGCCGCAGGTGACGATCACCGGCAGCGTCATGCCGCGGCGCCGCAGGTCGCGGATGGCCGGCAGCGCGCTGCGCAGCGGCTGCGCGATGCGGAGCAGGACGAGATCATAGGGTCCGCTGAGCGCAACCACCGAGGGGAGATCCGCGATCGCCTCGACCGCGTCGCAGAGCACGCCGTGGTCTCCCAGCGCGGCCTCCAGCTCGGCGGTGGAAGCGGTATCGGACGCGATGGCAATGCGCATGCGAACTCCAATGGCTACAAACAACATCGTTAGGTCACATAATAGTGTGGTGTGGATGGGATACAATCATAAAATGCTCAGACACTGGTAGTCCTCGCGCGGGGTAACGCATCCGGCGCGTGTGGCGAACAGGCTTCCGAAGCGGCGGCGCTTGACGCCAGCCGCCACCGGTCCCTTCTGGGAACGGGCGCCACGGAGGCCTGCGATGCTGATCCGAATTCCACGCGGCTGGGAGATTCCCGAACGCGACGTCACCCCCGAGGCGCTGGTCTTCGGGCGCCGGGCCGCGCTGCGGGCGGCCGCCGGGCTGGGCGGCGCGGCTATCGGCCTGCCGGCGCTGGCCCAGGGGGCGGGCCACGCGGCGGCGGATGCCCTGCCCGCAGCGCGCAACGCCAAGTATCCGCCCGGCCGCGACATCACCGGGGAGCGGGAGGCGACCACCTACAACAACTTCTATGAGTTCGGCACCGACAAGGGCATCCACCGCGCCGCCCAGCGCCTGCCGCAGCGGCCCTGGACCGTGAAGCTGGACGGGCTGGTCGGCACGCCGCGCGAGTTCGGCATCGAGGACCTGCTGAAGACGATGCCGCTGGAGGAACGGGTCTATCGCCTCCGCTGCGTCGAGGCGTGGTCGATGGTGGTGCCCTGGACCGGCTTCCCGCTCTCCGCCCTGCTGGCGCAGGTCGCGCCGAAGCCGGAGGCGAAGTATGTGCGCTTCGAGACGGCGGTGCTGCCCAGCGTCATGCCCGGCCTGCGGCAGTCCTGGTACCCCTGGCCCTATGTCGAGGGCTGCACGGTGGAGGAGGCGATGAACGAGCTCTCCTTCGTCGTCGTCGGCGCCTATGGCAAGCTGCTGCCGCCGCAGAATGGCGGCCCGGTCCGCTTCCACCAGCCCTGGAAATACGGCTTCAAGGCCGGCAAGTCGCTGGTGCGGATCAGCCTCACGGCGGAGCGGCCGAAGAGCTTCTGGGAGGCGATCCAGGCCTCGGAATACGGCTTCTGGGCGAATGTGAACCCGGAGGTCTCGCATCCCCGCTGGAGCCAGGCGAGCGAGCGCGTGCTGGGCACCGGGGAGCGGATCCCGACCCAGCTCTTCAACGGCTATGGCGAATGGGTGGCCGGGCTCTACACCGGGCTGCAGAAGGAGCGGCTCTGGGCCTGAGCCCCGCCGCGAGGGGGAGGCCAAGGCGGCGAGCATTTACGACGATCCCGGCTTCTTCGCCGGCTACAGCGCCCTGCCGCGCTCGGTCGCGGGGCTGGAGGGCGCGCCGGAATGGCCGGCGCTGCGCACCCTGCTGCCGCCGATGCCGGGCTTGCGCGTGCTCGACCTCGGCTGCGGCTTCGGCTGGTTCTGCCGCTGGGCGCGCGGGGCGGGGGCGGGGCAGGTGATCGGCCTCGACCTGTCGGCGCGCATGCTCGGCCGCGCCCGGGCGATGACCGACGATCCCGGCATCGCCTGGCTGCGCGCCGACCTTGCCGGCCTGCCGCTGGCGCCGGCGCGCTTCGACCTCGCCTGGAGCTCGCTCGCCTTCCACTATGTCAAGGATCTGGCGGGGCTGCTCGCCGCGGTGCATCGCGTGCTGCGGCCGGGCGGCCGGCTCGTCGCCTCGCTCGAGCATCCCGTCTTCACCGCGCCCCGGCGGCCGGGCTGGCGGCAGGCGGACTTCGGCGGCTGGCACTGGCCCTTGGACGGCTACGGGCAGGAAGGGCAGCGCGCGGTGGACTGGCTCGGCGCCCGCGTGGTGAAGCAGCACCGGACCCTCGGAACGCTTCTCAACACGCTGCTGCGGGCCGGCTTCGTCCTCGACCATGTGGAGGACTGGGTTCCGACCGAGGCGGCGATCGCTGCCCGGCCGGAACTGGCCAAGGAACGTGAGAGGCCGATCTTCCTGCTGCTGGCGGCGCATCGCCCGGGCTGAAGGCGCCGGCGCGGCGGGGCGTGGGACGCGCCACGCAAGCCGCGCCCGGCATCGGCGCTGGCGCGGCGCCGGGCCGTCCGCGGGCCCGGAGCGGCTCGCCCCGGAGCAGACACCGATCAGGTGGAACCACCTGATCCGGTGAAGCTGCTCGTCGATTCAAAAGACGAGGGCGGTTGCCGCGCGCCATGGCGAACGGAAACCGCTTCAGCCCTCCGCCGCCGCCAGGATCCGGTCCATCGCCTCCGTGCGGCCGAGCGCGAACAGCACCGCGTCGATCGGCGGGCTCTGCGTGCTGCCGGACAGGGCGACGCGCAGCGGCTGCGCCACCTGGCCGAGCTTGACGCCCTTCACATCGGCATAGTCGCGCAGCCAGGCCTCCAGGTCCTTCCGCTCCCACGGCGCGTCGCCGAGGAACTGCGCGAGGTCGGCGAGGCGCGCCTTGGCCTCCGGCGTCAGCAGCGCCTGCGCCTTGGCGTCCATCGGCGGCGGGCCCTCCACCGCGGCGAAGGCGGCACTGCCCGCCAGGTCCTCCAGCGTCTTCGCCCGCTCCTTCAGGTCGGGCATCAGCAGCCGCACGCGGTCGCCGCCCAGCGTGCCGAAGGCGACGCCCTGCTTTGCCAAGCGCGCCAGAACCTCCTTCGCCAGCCGGTCATCATCGGCCTGGCGCAGCCAGACGCCGTTGAAATGCAGCAGCTTGGCATAGTCCATGCGCGCCGCGGCGCGGCCGACATCGCCTATGTCGAAGATGCGGACCACGTCCTCGCGCGAGATGACCTCGGTGTCGCCATGGCCCCAGCCGAGGCGCAGCAGGTAGTTGCAGACCGCCTCCGGCAGGAAGCCCTGGTCGCGGAATTCCAGCGCGCCGACCGCGCCGTGGCGCTTCGACAGCTTGGCGCCGTCGGCGCCGTGGATCAGCGGCACATGCGCGAAGCGCGGCCGGTGCCAGCCCATGGCGTCGTAGACCATGCATTGGCGGAAGGTGTTGGTCAGGTGGTCGTCGCCGCGGATGACATGGGTGATGGCCATGTCGTGGTCGTCCACCACCACGGCATGCAGGTAGGTCGGCGTGCCGTCGCTGCGCAGGATGATCATGTCGTCGAGCTCGGCGTTGGCGACGCGCACCGTGCCCTGCACCAGGTCCTCGACCACCGTCTCCCCGCCGCGCGGCGCCTTGATGCGGATGGCCGGCGGGACGGAGGGGGCGTCCTTCGGGTCCAGCGCCTGCCACTTCGCGCCATCGTATTTGAAGGGCCGCTTCTGCGCCTCCGCTTCGGCCCGCAGCGCCGCCAATTCCTCCGGCGTGTCATAGGCGAGGTACGCGGCGCCCTTCGCCAGCAGTTCCCGCGCCACCTCGGCATGCCGGGGCTCCCGGGCGCTCTGGTAGACCGGCGGCTCGTCGGGGCTCAGGCCCAGCCAGTCCAGGCTGTCGAGGATCTGCCGCACCGCCTCGGGCGTGCTGCGCTGCTTGTCCGTGTCCTCGATCCGCAGCAGGTACTGGCCGCCATGCCGGCGGGCGAAGAGGTAGTTGAACAGCGCGGTGCGCGCCCCGCCGATATGCAGGTAGCCGGTGGGCGAGGGCGCGAAGCGGGTGCGGACGGACATGGCGGCGGTTCCGGGCTGGGCCGCCTGGGCCGGCGGCCGCGTCGGGCGCCGGGTCCAGGCTGCCGGTGGCAGGGCGGCGTCCCGCCGCGGGGTGCCGACCCCGCCGCGACCCGCCCTGGCGGCTGCCGCGGGGTAGCACCGATGGGGCGGGGTCGGACAGGGCCGCCGGCGGCACGACACGACGCTTGACAGACCGCGTATCGCGCCAGGGTTGAATTCTCCGAGTCGCGCATACCAGATACCATCCGTGTCGATCACGCTCCTGCAGCCGGGCGCGGCCCAAGACGGCCTGGCCCGTCGCGTCATCGCCGACCTGCCGGCCGCGCTGGCGGCGGAGCGTGCGCGGCTGGCCCCCTGGCTGGCGGTCGCCCTGGGCCTCGGCGTGCTGCTGTATTTCCAGTTGGAGGCGGAGCCGCCGCGGGAGGTGCTGTGGCTGGCGCCCCCCCTGCTGGCGCTGGCGACCTGGACGGCGATGCGCCGGCCGCTGCTGGGCTGGGCGCTGGGCCTGGCGGCGGCCATGGCGCTGGGCTTCGCCAGCGCGCGATGGCAGGCGGAACGCCAGCCGCCGATGCCGGAGCTGCCGCGCGGCGCGACCATCGTCACCGCCCGCGTCGCCGCGGTCGAGCTGCTGCCGGAAGGCCAGCGCCTGACGCTCGAGGCGCCCCGCTTCGATGGCGGGGACGCCCAGGCCCGGCATATCCGCATCCGGCTGAAGGCCGATGACCCGGCCCGGCCGCAGCCGGGCGACCAGGTGCGCATCCGGGCCATGGTGCGCCCGCCGGCCGCGCCGGCGCATCCCGGCGCCTGGGACTTCCAGCGGGCCGCCTGGTTCTCCGGCCTGGGCGGCAACGGCTTCGCGCTCGGCCGGGCGGAGGTGCTGCCGGGCGAGGCCGGCGCCCCGCTGCTGGCCGGCCTGCGCGCGACGATCGAGGCGCGGGTGGCCGAGGCGCTGCCCGGCGCCGCCGGCGCCGTCGCCGCCGCGCTGCTGACCGGCGGGCAGAGCGCCATCCCGCCGGCCGACCTGGCGGCGATGCGGGACAGCGGCCTGGCGCATCTCCTCTCGGTCTCCGGGCTGCACATCGCCATCGTGATGGGCCTGAGCTTCACCGTGATCCGGCTGCTTATCGCGCTGCTGCCGGGGCTGGCGCTGCGGCTGCCGGGCAAGGCGATCGCGGCGCTGGGGGCGCTGGCCTTGGGCGGCCTCTACATGTTGCTGACCGGCGGGGCGGTGCCGATGCAGCGCAGCTTCGCCATGGCGGCCCTGGCGACCCTGGCGCTGCTGACCGGACGGCGGGCGATCAGCCTGCGGGCCTGGGCCCTGGCGGCGGCAGCGGTGCTGCTGCTGCAGCCGGCGGCGCTGCTGGGGGCCAGCTTCCAGATGAGCTTCGCGGCGGTGCTGGCGCTGATCGCCGGCTGGGAATGGCTGCGCCCGCGCCTGCCGCAGGTCGGCAGCGGGGAGGGGCGCTGGCGGCGCCGGCTGGCGCTGGCCGCCTTCGGGGTGGTGGCGACCTCCGTCCTGGCCGGCGCGGCGACCACGCCCTTCGGGCTGCATCATTTCGGCCGCCTGCAGCTCTATGGCGTGGCGGCGAATGCGCTGGCGGTGCCGCTCACCTCGGCGGTGGTCATGCCGGCCGGCATGGCCGCGGTGGCGCTGATGCCCTTCGGCCTGGAAAGCCTGGCGCTGGCCCCCATGGGATGGGGGGTGGAGGCGATCCTCGCCGTCGCGCGCTGGGTGGCGGCCTGGCCGGGCGCGGCCGTCAGCGCGCCGCCGATCCCCGCCTGGGGCCTCGGCCTCTGCGCCCTCGGGCTGCTCTGGCTCTGCCTCTGGGCGACGACCTGGCGCCTGCTGGCGATACCGCTGCTGGCGCTGGGGCTGGCCAGCGGCGCCTGGCAGCGCCCGCCCGACATCCTGGTCTCGGCGGATGCCCGGCTGATCGCGGTGCGGGCGGGGGAGGATCTGGCGCTGCAGCGCGCCTCCGGCGCCTCGGCCCTGGTGCGGGACACCTGGCTGCGCCTGCATGGCGTGGCGGAGCCGGTGGCGCTGCCGCGCAGCGGGACCCTGGCGGAGGGCGCGGTGGACTGCCGCCCGGGTGCCTGCACGATCCAGTCCGGGCCGAATGGGCCGCGGGCGATCCTGCTGCGCGGCGACCCGCCGGCAGAGGCCTGCGCGGCGGCGGCGGTGGTCGTCTCCGCCGAGCCCGTGCGGGGGCGCTGCGCCGCGCGGGTGGTGGACCGGTTCGCGGTCTGGCGGAACGGCGTCCACGCGATCTGGCTGGAGCCGGGGGGTGTGCGGGTGCTGAGCGACCGCGAGGCCCGCGGCGCCCGTCCCTGGGTGCCGCCGGTCCCACTGCCGCGCGGCACGCCCTCGGCCGATCCGCCCGCGCCGACCGAATAGCCAGCCCGGGCAGGGGGCGCGGGCAGGGGGGCAGCGCCCCCCGTCGCCGTTCAGTACTTCCGCAGCAGCCCGATCAGCCTGCCCTGCACCCGGACACGGTCCGGGCCGAAGATGCGCGTCTCGTAGCGCGGGTTTGCGGCTTCCAACGCGATGGAGTTGCCCCGCCGCCGCAGCCGCTTCAGCGTCACCTCGTTCTCATCCACAAGGGCGACGACGATGGAGCCGTTCTCCGCCGTGTCGCCGCGGCGGATGATGACCGTGTCGCCGTCCAGGATGCCGGCCTCCACCATCGAATCGCCGGCGACCTCCAGCGCATAGTGCTCGCCGCCGCCGAGCAGGGCGGCCGGGACCTCGACGCTGTTGCCGCTGTCGCGCAGCGCCTCGATCGGCAGGCCGGCGGCGATGCGGCCATAGAGCGGCAGGTGGACCGCCGCCGCATCCTGCGCCGCCTTCTGCACCCCGGGCAGGTTGGCGGCGAAATTGCCGCGGATGACGTTGGGGGCGAAGCCAGCCTCCCGCGCAGGGGCGGCCGCCGCCGTGGCCTCGGCGACGCGCCGGGGTGCCAGGTTCTCCGGCAGCCGCAGCACTTCCAGCGCCCTGGCCCGATGGGCCCGCCGCTTGAGGAAGCCGCGTTCCTCCAGCGCGGTGATGAGCCGGTGGATGCCCGACTTGGACTTGAGGTTCAGCGCCTCCTTCATCTCCTCGAAGGAAGGGGAGAAGCCGGTCTGGCGCAGATGCTTGTCGATGAAGATCAGCAGCTCGTGCTGCTTGCGCGTGAGCACCCTATCGCCTCCATCGCCCGGCCCGTCCCCGCCTGGCGGGGCCCCGGGTCGTTGGTTATGGGCCGGATTCCCGCCCGCAGGCCCTATTGCCCCGCGGCGATCCGGCCCAGCGGCACCCTCCCGCGTTTCGGGAACAAAGGGGCAACCGGCACCCCCGTTCTACGAAGGTTCCTCGCGTCGGGTCAACCGCGTTTTCCACAGGGGCGACGGGTCTATCCACAGATCCGGGAATTATATCCCCAGGTCGCCGAGCGGGATGACCTCCACCGGCGCGCCCCGCGGCAAGGCGGGAGCATGCGGCGCCCGCAGGATCAACGCCTCGGCGCGCGCCAGCACCTGCAGCATCGAACTGTCCTGCAGCGGGAAGGGCGTCGCCAGCATCTGCCCGTCCTCGCCCGGGACGAGGCTGGCCCGCAGATGGTCGAATCGGCGGTCATTCTCCGCCAGCGGCGCCCCGGCCAGGGCGCGAATCGCCCGCGGCGGGCCGCCGGGCTGGCCGGACAGGCGGGCGATGGCCGGGACCAGGAACTGCACGGCGCAGACCAGCGCGGAAACCGGGTTGCCGGGCAGCCCGAGCACCGGCGTCGCCCCCAGCCGGCCCCAGATCAGCGGCTTCCCGGGGCGCATGGCGATCTGCCAGAAATCGAGCGCAAAGCCCTGCGGGCCGAGTGCCGCCTGCACCAGGTCGTGGTCGCCGACGCTGGCGCCGCCGGTGGTCACCAGCAGATCGCAGGCGCGGGCGGCCACGGCCGCCTCGGCGATCGCCTGCCGGTCGTCCGGCGCGATGGGCAGGACCAGCGGGTCGCCGCCGGCGGCGCGCACCAGGGCCGCCAGGGCATGCGCGTTGGAACTGACGATCCCGCCGGGCGGGATCGGGTCGCCGGGCAGGGCGATCTCGTCTCCCGTGGCCAGGATGCCGATGCGCGGGGTCCGATGCACCGCCAGCCAGGCATGGTTCGCCGCGGCGGCCAGCCCGATATCCCGCGCGGTCAGCCGCCGTCCGGCCGGCAGCAATTCCGCCCCGGTGGCGAAGTCCAGGCCCCGCCGACGGATCCAGCGGCCCTGCTGCACCGTCTCCTGCACCCGGACCCGGCCCTCCGCGGCCTCGGCATCCTCCTGCAGCAGGATGGCGTCGGCGCCGGGGGGCAGGATGGCGCCGGTGAAGATGCGGACCGCCTCGCCCGGTCCGACCTCGCCGGCGAAAGGGTGCCCGGCCGGGGCGCTGCCGATGACGGCGAGGCTGGCGCCGGCAACGGCATCCGGCGTGCGGACCGCATAGCCGTCCATGGCCGAGACGTCGGCCGGCGGCTGGGTGACGCGGGAGATGACGGGGCGGGCCAGCACGCGGCTCCAGCCCTGGGCCAGGGGCACGGTCTCGGCCGGGGCGGCGGCCAGCGCCGCCAGGATCCGGCTGCGGGCATCCTCGACCGAGATCATCGCGTCATCCTTGAAGCCATTGATCCTGCAGCAAATCCCATGCGATGGGCTTCGCGGCGCATGGCTATTCCGCCTCGTAGGTTCCGGATTTGCCGCCGGATTTGTGCACCAGGCGCACATCCTCGATCCGCATGCCGCGATCAATGGCCTTGCACATGTCGTAGATGGTCAGGGCCGCCACCGTGACGGCGGTCAGGGCTTCCATCTCGACTCCGGTTCGCCCCGTAAGCTTCACCAAAGCTTCGATGTTCACCGCATCGGGCGGGGCGATCGAGAGGTCCACCGTCACCTTGGACAACATCAGGGGATGGCAGAGCGGGATCAGGTCGCTGGTCCGCTTTGCCGCCATGATCCCGGCCAGGCGCGCGACGCCCAGCACATCACCCTTGCCGATCTGTCCTTCCTGGATGCGGGCGAGGGTGGCCGACGCCATCAGGATGCGGCCGCGGGCGATCGCCACGCGCTCGGTTTCCGGCTTGGCCCCGACATCGACCATGGCGGCGCGGCCCTGGTCGTCGAAATGGGTCAGGTCGCTCAATGCCTTGCGCCCCGATCCTGCAGCATCATGGCAATGCCGGGCCAGGGATCCGGACGGTCGAAGATGGAGCGGACCGGCCGTGGCCGCAGCCGGCCGGGGCGTCCGCCGGGCCGCCGCCGGGGCCAGGGGCGGCCAGCGGCGCCGCCGGGTGGGGGAGCGGTCGGGCCCGGGGCGTGCCGCATGGTCAGAGGGCGTGGACGAGCTGGCGGGACGCCTCGGCGACGTCCGGCTGGCGCAGCAGGTGCTCTCCCACCAGGATGCAGCGCGACCCGGCCGCGGCCATGCGGCGGACATCCTCGGGCGTGCGGAGGCCGCTTTCGGCGACCGGGATGCGATCCGCCGGGATCAGCGGCACAAGCTCCTCCGCCGTCGCAAGATCGGTCCGCAACGTCCTGAGATTCCGGTTGTTCACCCCAATGAGCCGCGTCTCCAGCCCCAGGGCGCGGTCGAGCTCGGCGCGGTCATGCACCTCCGCCAGCACCGCCATGTCGAGGCTGCGGGCGACGTCCTCGAGCTCCCCGGCCTGGGCGTCCGTCAGAGCGGCCAGGATCAGCAGGATGCAGTCGGCGCCCATCGCCCGCGCTTCGTGGACCTGCCAGGGATGCACCATGAAATCCTTGCGCAGGATCGGCAGGTCGCAGGCGGCGCGGGCGGCCTTCAGGTGCTCCGGCGTGCCCTGGAAATACGGCGCATCGGTCAGGACCGACAGGCAGGTGGCCTCCCCGGCGCAATAGGCCTCGGCGAGCGCGGCAGGCTCGAAGGGGTCGCGGATCAGCCCGCCGGAGGGAGAGGCGCGCTTGATCTCGGCGATCAGCCCGACGCGTCCCTCGCCGACGGCGTTGCACAGGGCGCGGACGAAGTCGCGCGGCTTCGGCGCATGGCGCGCCGCCCGCTCCATCTCCGCCAGCGGGGTGGCGGCGCTGCGCTCGCGCACCTCCTCGTACTTGTCGGCCAGGATGCGGGCCAGGGTGTCCGGAATGTCCTGCGCGGGAGTGAGGAGCTGGGGCGCGTTCATGGGGCAGTGCGAGGCAGGGGGGGACGGGAGAGGCAGGAGCGGGGGGCGGTCATGCGGCGGTGGCCTCCTTCAGCCGGGCGAGTACGCCGGCAGCGGCCCCGCTGTCGATGGCCCGGGCCGCCAAGCCCGCGCCCGCGCGCAGATCGGCGGCCCGGCCGGCCACCACCAGGGCAGCGGCGGCGTTGAGCAGCACGATGTCGCGGTAGGCGCCCGGCGTTCCCGCCAATAGCGCGCGGAGCGCCTCGGCGTTCTCCGCCGGCTCGCCGCCGCGGATCGCCTCGGGCGGCGCCCGGTCCAGCCCCGCATCCTCGGGTGCGATGGTGAATTCGCGGATCGCGCCGGCCTCCAGCGCCGCCACCTGGGTCTCGCCGCAGAGGGCGATCTCGTCGAGCCCCTGGCCATGCACCACCCAGGCGGCCTCGCAGCCGAGCCGGGCCAGGGTTTCCGCCATGGGCCGCAGCCAGGCGGGGGAGAAGGCGCCGGTGAGCTGCCGCCTCACCCGGGCCGGGTTCGCCAGCGGGCCGAGGATATTGAAGATGGTCCGGGTCGCGAGCTCGACGCGCGGCCCGGCGGCGTGGCGCATGGAGGCGTGGTGCCGCGGCGCCCAGAGGAAGACCATGCCGGCGGCGTGCAGCACCGCCTCCAACCGGTCCATCGGCACGTCGAGATTGACCCCGAGGGCGGCGAGGGCATCGGCGGCGCCCGACTTCGAGGACAGGGCGCGGTTGCCGTGCTTGGCCACCGGCACGCCGCAGGCCGCGACCACCAGGGAGGTGGCGGTCGAGATGTTCAGGCTGCCGGAGCCGTCGCCGCCGGTGCCGACGATGTCGATGGCGTCGCGCGGCGCCTCGATCGCCGCCATGCGGGCGCGCATGGCGCGGACCGCGCCGGTGATCTCCGGCACCGTCTCGCCGCGGACGCGCATGGCCATCAGCAGGCCGGCGATCTGCGCCGGCGTCGCCTCGCCGGCCATGATGATGCCGAAGGCGGCCTCGGCCTCGCTCTCCGCCAGGCGCTCGCCGGCGGCGAGGCGGGCGAGGACCGGCTTCAGCGAGTTCATGCCGGCTCCGCGACCTTCGCCCGGGCGAGGCTCAGGAAATTGCGCAGCAGGTCATGGCCGTGCCGGCTGGCGATGCTCTCCGGATGGAATTGCACGCCCCAGATCGGCAGGTCGCGATGCGCGAGGCCCATGATCAGGCCGTCGGCGGTCCAGGCGGTGGCCTCCAGCTCGGGCGGCAGGTCGTCCCGCCGCACCACCAGCGAATGGTAGCGGGTGGCCTGGAAGGGGTCGGGCAGGCCGGCGAAGACATCCGTGCCGCGGTGATGGATGTCCCACACCTTGCCATGCACGGGCTCCGGCGCGCGGATGACGGCGCCGCCGAAGGCCTGGCCGATCGCCTGGTGGCCGAGGCAGACGCCGAGCAACGGCACGCGCGCCGCGGCGGCGGCGCCGATCAGCGGCAGGCAGATCCCGGCCTCGTTCGGCGTGCAGGGTCCCGGCGAGAGCAGGATCGCGTCCGGCCGCATCGCCAGCGCCTCCTGGCTGGTGATGGCGTCGTTCCTGCGCACCTCCACCTCCGCCCCCAGGTCGCCCAGGAAGTGGAAAAGGTTGAAGGTGAAGCTGTCGTAGTTGTCGATCAGCAGGATCATGACCTGGGAGTCTCGGGCCGGTGCGTCGCCGGGTCAAGCGAGGGCGCGGCCGGCGCCGGCCGAGGCTCGGCCGGGCGGGGCGGCAGGATGGCGGCGAGGGGCGGGACCGCGGGTCCGCCGATCACGTCGAAGTCGAAGTCGTTGCGGGGCATGCTGGCCTTCCTCGGGGTGGTGGGCCACCGGGCTGGCTGCATTCGCTTGGGACAGGTCCAGGGACGCGAAAGCCGCCAGTCGGTGGCGGCTTTTGGGGTCTCTCTGCTCTGCGCGAGGTCCTCAGGCCGCCGGTGCGTACCAGCGGTACCAAAATCGCGCGACAGGAGTGATGTCCCTGGACATGCGGTCGAGACTAGTGCGGCGCGGCGGGCGCGGCAATAGCATCGATGCGGCAGCGCGACGCCGCGCCCAGCAGGACCCCGGGCCGCAGCCGTGGCACCGGCCAGGAGGGTGGGTCGGGCCGCGCATGGCGGCTGCCCCGGGGCCGGTCGGAAGCCCCGGTCAGAAGCCGTAGAGCCGCGCCGGGTTGTCCACCAGCACGGCCTGCCGCTGCGCCGGGTCCGGCGCCCAGGCGCCGAGGGCGTCCAGCAGCACCCCGTCATCCGGCACGTCCTCCGGCCGGGCGCGGGAGGGATGCGGCCAGTCCGTCCCCCAGACGCAGCGATCCGGCGCGGCCTCCAGCATGGCGCGGGCCATCGCCGTCACATCGGCATAGGGCGCCCCGGCGGAGGAACGATAGCCGCAGAGCTTGGCCCAGGCGCCGCCCCGCAGCAGCCGCAGCACGGCCTGGAAGGCGGGATGCGCGACGCCGCCCTCCGCCGCCTGGACGCCGGCCATGTGGTCGATGACCACCGGCACGGGCAGCCGGGCCAGCACCGGCTCCAGCGCCAGCAGCTCCGCGGGGTGCGCGTAGAGCTGCAGGTGCCAGCCGAGCACCGCCAGCCGCGCGGCGAGCGCCTCCAGCTGCTCGAGCGGCGTGCCGTTGCCGGAGACGGCGTTGAAGCGCACGCCGCAGGCGCCACGGACATCCATCGCGCGCAGCGCATCGAGGTCGAAGCCGTCATCCACCACCACCACGGCGCGGGCGCGGTCCGGCCCCAGCGCCGCGACCGCATCCAGCGTCACCGCATTGTCGGTGCCGTAGATGCTGGGCTGCACCACCACCGTCCGCTCCAGGCCGATGGTGGCGAGCATGTCCCGGTACATGGCGATGCTGGCCTCGGGCGGGGTGTAGCCGCGGCCGGGCGAGAGCGGGTAGGTCCCGTAGGGCCCGAAGATGTGCATGTGGCAGTCGGTGGCGCCGGGCGGCGCCCGCCAGCCGGGCTTCGACGTGACGTCGCGCGGGCCGGGGCAGGGGCGGGTCATGGGCAGGGGTTCCTCCGCCCGCGAGTGTCGCGCGGGCGGCGGCCGCTGTCATGGCCCGCCGAGGCCGGATCGCGGGGGCGCGATCCGGCGGGTCATGCCCGGGCTAGTGCGGCTCGCGCGTTCTTCTGAACGCGCGAGCCGCACTAGCTTGTTGATTGCAGAGCGGATGCACGCGTCCGGGCGTTCACGCCCTCACGCCCTCACGCCCTCACGCCCTCACGCCCTCACGCCCTCACGTCCTCAAGCCCTCACGCCCTCACGCCCTCCCGCGATCCGCTCTATCTGCGCCCTGCCGCGAAGCGCACCGCTTCCTCGGCGGCGCGGAACAGGGCGCGGGCCTTCTGCCGCGTCTCCTCGTACTCCGCGACCGGGTCGCTGTCCGCCACCACGCCGGCGCCGGCCTGCACATGCATCACGCCATCCTTCACCAGGGCGGTGCGCAGGCCGATGCAGGTGTCCATGCCGCCATCGGCGCCGAAATAGCCGAAGCCGCCGGCATAGATGCCGCGCCGGCTCGGCTCCAGCTCCTCGATGATCTCCATCGCCCGCACCTTGGGCGCGCCGGTCAGCGTGCCGGCGGGAAAGCCGCCGGCCAGCGCGTCCAGCGCGGAGAGGCCCCGCCGCAGCCGGCCCTTCACCTCGGACCCGATATGCATCACCTGGCTGTAGCGCTCGATCTGGAACTGGCTCGGGACGCGGACCGTGCCCACCTCCGCCACCCGCCCGACATCGTTGCGGCCGAGGTCGAGCAGCATCAGGTGCTCCGCCCGCTCCTTCGGGTCGGCGAGCAGTTCGACCTCCAGCGCCTTGTCCTCCTCCGGCGTCGCGCCGCGGCGGCGGGTGCCGGCCAGCGGGCGGATCGTCACCTCCCCGTCGCGCAGCCGCACCAGGATCTCCGGGCTGGCGCCGACGGCGGAGAAGCCGCCGAAATCGAAGTGGAACAGGAAGGGCGCCGGGTTGATCCGCCGCAGCGCCCGGTACAGCGCGAAGGGCGGCAGCGCGAAGGGCACCGAGAAGCGCTGGGAGGGGACGACCTGGAAGCAGTCGCCGGCGCGGATGTATTCCTTCGCCCGCTCGACCGCGGCGATGAAGGTCTCCCGCGTGAAGTTGGAGGATGGCTCGGGGAGGGTCGGCAGGCTCACCGGCGCGGCCGGGCGGGGCAGGGGCCGGTCGAGCGCCGCCTCGGCCTCGTCCAGCCGGGCCTGCGCCGCCTCCCATTCCGCCCTGGCATCCAGCCCCGGTTGCGGCCAGACCGTGGTGAACAGGCTCAGCGCGTCGCGCACATGGTCGAAGACCGCGACCAGGGTCGGGCGCAGCAGCACGGCATCGGGGATCCCGAGCGCGTCGGCGTTCTTCGCCGGCAGCCGCTCCATCTGCCGGACCATGTCGTAGCCCAGGTAGCCGAACAGGCCGCAGGCGATGGACGGCAGGCCGGCGGGCAGGGGCATCCGCATGGCGGCGAGGGTGGCGCGCAGGCTGTCCAGCGCGCTGTCCGGCGCAGGTTCGAAGGCATGCGGCGCGGCCAGCGCATGCCGGTTGACCTCGGCGCGGCCGTCGCGGCAGCGCCAGATCAGGTCCGGTTCCATGCCGATGGCGGAGTAGCGGCCGCGCGCCGCGCCGCCCTCGATGCTCTCCAGCAGGAAGCTGTTCGGCCTGCCATGCGCGAGCTTGAGGAAGGTGCCGACCGGCGTGTCGAGATCCGCCACCCTCTCCCGCCACAGCACCTGGCCCTGCCCGGCGGCAAGACCTGCGCTGAAGCTGGCGAAATCGGGTGCGGACATCGATCGGGATTCCTGCGGACGAGGACCGGGATCCGGGGCCTCGCCCGAGGCCCCGGCGGGGATCGGCGGCACCGCCGCCGACGGGGGCACATCCCCCGTCCCGGGTTGTAGCCGCAGCGACTTTCCCTGGCGAGGCGCGCGGCCCCTCGCCTAGGCTGGTTGCGCAGGCGGGCGAAACCGCCGCAGGGAAGGATAAGTCCATGACCACCAGACGCACGCTCCTCGCGGGCGCGGCCGCCATCGTGGCGTCCCCCCTGGCCGCGCCGCGGCTCGCCCCGGCGCAGACCTCGCCGGGCGTCACGGCGACCGAGATCCGCATCGGCAACACCATGTCCTACAGCGGCCCCGTCTCGGCCCTCGGCATCCAGGGCCGGACCATGGAGGCGTGGTTCCGCCGGGTGAACGACGAGGGCGGGGTCGCCGGAAGGAGGATCCGATTCCTCACCTATGACGATGCCTACAGCCCGCCCAAGACGGTCGAGCAGGTGCGGCGGCTGGTGGAGCAGGACCAGGTGGCCTGCCTGTTCAGCAACCTCGGCACGCCGACCAACAGCGCGGTGCTGCGCTACCTGAACCAGCGCAAGGTGCCGAACCTCTTCCCCTCCACCGGCGCCGACAAGTGGAGCAACTACCAGGACTTCCCCTGGACCATCGGCTTCCCGCCAAGCTACCGGATCGAGGCGCAGCTCTACGCCAAGCACATCCTGGCGACGCATCCCGCCGGCAAGATCGCCATCCTGCACCAGAACGACGATTTCGGGCGGGACTACGTGCATGGCGTGCGCGACGTGCTGGGCGCGAAATTCGAGGATTCGACCCGGGTGCTGAGCTACGAGAGCGCCGACCCGACGATCGACCAGCAGCTGATCACCCTGCAGGCCAGCGGCGCGACCGGCTTGGTGCTGGCGGTGACGGCGAAATACGCCTCCATGGCCATCCGCAAGATGCACGAGATCAACTGGAAGCCGACCACCTGCGTGCATTACGGCGCGAATTCGGTGGGCGTGGTGATCCAGCCGGCGGGGCCGGAGAAGGCGGTGGGCCTGACCACCGCGGCCTACATGAAGGACCCGACCGACCCGGCCTGGGCGCAGGATGCCGGCATGCTGGAATGGCGCGGCTTCATGGCGAAATACATGCCGGATGCCGACCTGACGGATGCCAACTCGGTCTATGGCTACACCGCGGCGCGGGCGATGGAGCAGGTGCTGCGGCAATGCGGCCAGGATGCCTCGCGCGAGAACATCATGCGCCAGGCGGCGAACCTGAAGGATGTCGAGATTGCCACGCTGCTGCCGGGAATCCGGCTGAACTCCTCGCCGACCAATTACCGGCCGATCCGGCAGATGCAGCTGCAGCGCTTCAACGGCCGGACCTATGACCGCTTCGGCACGCTGATGGAGGGCAGCGTGAGCTGACCACCGGCGCGTGCATGGCGCGCCTGCCGGCCGCCTCGGGCCAGCTTGCCGCCGGCCCGCAGGATCGCCGGGGCCGGCGCGCGATACCGGGGAATGGGCGCCGGGCGGTCTTCCGCGGCAATCGGGGCCTTCGAGCCGATCCCGCCGGCGGCAAGGTGCCGCGGTGGCTCCGGGCGCGTTCGGCCGATACCGGCGCTGCGGGGCCGGCCCCCGCCCCGCCTCAGGGCTGCGCCAGCACGTCCAGCATGCGCGGGTTCAGCCGGACATCGGACCGGGCCCGCAGCGCGCCGACGAACTGCACCTCCAGGTCCTGCGCCACGGCCTGCTCGACCTCCCGCTTCAGGCGGTCGAGCGCCGGCTTGTCCGCCTCCGGATCGCCCGGGGTGATCTCCAGCACCTGCGCCACGGCGAAGCCGTCCCGCGTCGGCACCATGGTGACGTCCTTGGCCGCCAGCTCGAAGACCGGCGCCAGCAGCTCCGGCGGCACGACGCCGGCCTGCTGCGGGGTGCGCCCCACGGCGCCGACCTCCCGGCTGCCGAGCCCGGCCTCCTGTGCCGCCTCCGCCAGCGGCTTGCCGGCCTTGGCGGCGGCCAGCAGGGCGGCCGCCCGCTCCTCCTGCGCCCGGCGCCGCGCATCCTGCTCCCAGGCCGCGCGCACCGCAGGCTCCACGCTCTCGAAGGGGCGGAGCGCGGGCGGCGTCACCTCCTGCACCTCCACCGCGACGAAACCGGCCTCGGTCTCCTGCAGGCGCGGCGCGGCGCCGCGGTCGGTGGCGAAGACGGCCTTGAGGAGGGGGGCGCGCGAGGCCTCGATGACCGGCAGTTCCACCGGCTTCCCATCCGCGTCCAGCCCCTCGGCATCGGCGCGGAAGCGCGCGAGGCCAAGGCCGTAGCGCTGCGCCACCTCGGCCAGGGTGGCGCCGCCGGCCAGCGCATCCTCGACCTTGTTGGCCCGCTCGAAGGCGATGTCGGCGGCCTTCTCCATGGCGAGGTCGCGCCTGATCTGGTCGTGCAGCTCGGCGAGGGAGCGGGTGGTCCCCGGCTCGACCTTCTCCACCTTCAGCACATGCCAGCCGAAGGCGGTGCGGACCGGGTCGGTCACGCCGCCCTCGGCCACCGCGAAGGCGGCCGCCGCAAGCTCCGGCACCGGCAGGCCGGCGCGGTCCACCAGCCCGAGCTCCAGCGCCTGGCCGCCGGCGGCCTGGGCCTGCGCCGACACCGCCTCCAGGTCGGCGCCGCCGCGCCAGGCCTCGGCGATCTCCTTGGCCTTCGCCTCATCCGGGACCAGCGCCTGGGCCAGGTTGCGGCGCTCCGGCGTCTCGTACTGGCCGCGGCGCGCGTCATAGGCGGCCTGGATCTCGGCCTCGCTCACCGCGACCTCGCGCGACAGCAGGTCGGCGGTCAGCACCGCGACGGTCGCGCTGCGGTATTCGGGGGAGGAGAAGCGCTCCGGATTGTTCTCGTGGAAGCGGCGGAGCTGCGCCTCCTCCGGCGCCGGCGGCTCGGGCGCCGTGACGATGGGCAGGGTGACCAGGGTCAGGCTGCGCTGCTCGGCGATCCAGCGCAGCAGCGGCTTGGCCAGCGCATCCGGCCCGGTGGCGCCGGCCCGCACCGCCATGCTCACCTGCTGCCGCGCGAGGTCGGCACGGACCAGGGCGAGGAAGCCGTCCTCGGTCAAGCCGTTGTTGCGGAGGAAATTCTGGAAGACCGGGGCCGAAAAGCGGCCATCCAGGCCGCGGAACCCCTCGATCCCGAAGATGAAGTCGCGCAGCGCGGCATCCGGCACGGCAATGCCCAGCCGCTGCGCCTCCACCCGCAGGACGCGGTCGAGTACGAGCTGGTCCACGGCCTGCTCGGCCAGGACCCGGCGGATGCGCGGATCGCTCTCGAATTGCGGGCCGAGCTGGCGGGCCAGGCGCTGGATCTCCCGCTGCAGAGCGCGCTGGCCTTCCTCGAGCGTCACCGGGTCGCCCTGCACCCGGGCGAGGGAGGTGTCCGGCGCGAAGAGGTTCTTCGCCATGTCGCCGATGCCCCAGACCGCGAAGGAGAGGATCAGCAGGACGAAGAGGGCCTTGGCGACCCAGGTGCCGGCAAGCCGGCGGAGGGCGGTTAGCATGGCGGTCCGTGCGCGGGTTCGGCCGCCCCCTTAGACCGCCGCCGGCCGCCTGTCCAAGCGCGCCGCCGGCCCCGCGGGGCGTGAGTTGCCAAAGCGCGGGGCGGCGGATAGGGGGCGGCGGGGCCGGCGCCGCGGCGGCCCATGCTGGGAGGAGGAAGACGGCATGACCCCCGGAGTGCGCCCGCTGATCGCCGGCAATTGGAAGATGCACGGGACCCTGCGGGATGCCGCGGCGCTGGCCGAGGCGGTGCGGGCCGGGGCGGCCGGCACCGGCGTGGAACTGCTGGTCTGCCCGCCTTTCCCCTACATCCACATGGTGGCGGCGGCGATGCTGGGCCAGCGCGTCGCGGTCGGGGCGCAGGACTGCCACGCGGCGGCCAAGGGCGCCCATACCGGCGATGTCGCCGCGCCGATGCTGGCGGATATCGGCGCGCGCTACGTCATCCTCGGCCATTCCGAGCGCCGGGCCGACCATGCCGAGACCGATGCGGCCATCCGCGCCAAGGCAGAGGCGGCGCTGGCCGCCGGGCTGACCCCCATCATCTGCGTCGGCGAGAGCGAGGCGCAGCGCCTGGCCGGGGACGCCGAGGCGGTGGTCACCGCCCAGCTGGCGGGCAGCCTGCCGGAGGGCTTCGCCCGGGCAGGCGGCGTGGTGGCCTATGAGCCGGTCTGGGCCATCGGCACCGGCCGCACCCCGACCGAGCCGGACATCGCCGCCATCCATGCCGCCATCCGGGCCGACCTGGTCCGGCGCTTCGGCGGCGCCGGGGAGGGGCTGCGGATCCTCTATGGCGGGTCGGTGAAGCCGGCGAATGCCGCCGCCATCCTGGCCTTGCCGCATGTGGACGGGGCGCTGGTCGGCGGCGCCAGCCTGGTCGCGGCGGATTTCCTGGCGATCGCCGCCGCCGCCGGCTGACGTCCCGCGGCGCCTCGGACGCCGCCGGCCCGGCCGCCCCGGCCCGCGGCGAGGACACGCGGCGGTGCGCCATGCCCGCCCGG
>NZ_SMOA01000088.1 GCF_004353985.1 Paracraurococcus ruber
GGGCGCCGCGCCGCCCCTGGCGCCGGGATGCGGGCGGGCGTGCCGCCGCCGCAGCGCCCGGGCGTCGCTCAGGCGGCCATGGGGCGGGCGCGGCGGGCCTTCGCCTTCTGGAAGCGGGCCAGGTCGGCCAGCCGGCGGTCGAGGAACCGCATGGCGCCGAGGATCGAGGGATCCTGGTCCCGCAGCCACCAGGCGATGGTCGCCATGTAGATGCCGGCCAGCGTCGCCCGGCGGGTGTACCAGGAGAAGTCGGCCGAGCTGTCCCCGGCCGCATGCCACATGGCGTCCACCGATTCGGCGGTGGCCCGCAGGCCGAGCGGGGCGTTCCAGGGCAGGGCCAGCAGGCTGAGCGCCCGGCGCAGCGCCGGCTTGTGCGGCGCCAGGGCGATCAGCCGGATCTCCACCACCCGGCGGATGCGCTGGGACACGCGAAGCTCCGTCACGCCCTCGGCCGCCGCCTGCTCCGCCATCTCCCGGTTCGCCAGGTCGATCCAGGCCAGCACGGCGCCGGCCGGGCCGGTGGGGAAATGGCTCTCGGCCAGGGCCGGGTCCTCCCCCGCCGCGGCCAGGCCGGCGCGCAGGGTGGCCCAGGTCCAGCCCTGCGCCGCCGCGACGGGCAGCATGGCCCGGACGGCGCGGTCGCGGATCTCGCTGCGCTCGGTCATCGCGGGGCGCTCCCGGCTGCGCGGGCCAATTCCTCGGTGAAGCCGAACAAGGAATGATCCTCCATGCGCATGGGGTACAGGATGCCGTCCAGGTGGTCCGTCTCGTGCTGCATGACCCGGGCGGTGATGCCCTCGGCCTCGCCCTCCACCGGGTTCCCCTCGGCGTCCAGGCCGCGCCAGCGGATGCGGCGGGGGCGGCGGACGCTGCCGCGCAGGCCGGGGATGGACAGGCAGCCCTCCCAGGCGCTCTCCGTCTCCTCCCCCAGCGGCGCCAGTTCGGGGTTCACCAGCACGGAGGCCCCGGCGGCATCCCGCCAGACGAAGAGCCGGAGGGGGACGTGCACCTGCGGCGCCGCCAGGCCGATGCCGGCGGAATCCTGCATCGTCTCGACCATGTCGGCGATCAGCCGGCGGATCTCCGGGTGGGTGGGGTCGTCGACCGGCTCGGCCTCCCGCAGCAGGACGGGATGGCCCATGCGGGCGATCTTCAGGATGGGCATGGGGCCTCCGGGACCGGGACGGGGTGCAGTCCCGGACATAGGATGGCAAGCCACAGCCGGGGAGGGCTTCCGGCCGGCCCCCCAACCATGCTATGCACCGCGTTCTCCGCAGTCCGGTAGGGGGTACCGCGCGGGGTCCCGGGTGACCGGGGCCAGCCGGAACCGCCTGCCGCTTGCGGCATTTCCGTATCCGAATCCTCACACAGCGACAGGAGGCTGTCCCGCGTGCAAGTCGTCGTCCGTGACAACAACATCGACCAGGCGCTGAAGGCGCTCAAGAAGAAGCTGCAGCGCGAAGGCGTGTTCCGGGAGATGAAGCTCCGCCGGCACTATGAGAAGCCGTCCGAGCGCCGCGCCCGCGAGGCCGCCGAGGCCGTCCGCCGCGCCCGCAAGGTGGAGCGCAAGCGCCTGGAGCGCGAGGGCTTCTGAGCACGGGCTTCTGAGCCTGGCCGCCCCGCCCGACCGGGCGGGACGACGACCGAGAGAGGCAGCCGCGGCACGGGGATGACCCGTGGGCCGCGGTTCTGCTTTCCGGCCCCTTCATTCCGCCCCCGATAGTTTCTCCGGCGGCTTCTCCCCGGGGCGAAGCCGGCGCAGGATGCCGCGCGCAGGACGGGAGGAATGGCATGGACGGGTTCCGGGGCCCCGGCGGGGGCGGCGCGCCATGATGCGCCTGCACTGGTCCTCCCGCTCCCCCTTCGTCCGCAAGGTCATGGTGGTGGCGCATGAGGCCGGCCTGACCGACCGGATCGAGCGCGTGCCCACGGTGGTGGCGCTGACCAGGCCGGGCCTCGACCTGCTGCCGACCAACCCGCTGGGCAAGATCCCGACCCTGGTGCTGGAGGACGGCACCGCGCTCTACGACTCGGTGGTGATCTGCGAGTACCTGGACGGGCTGTCCGGCCAGCCGCTTCTGTTCCCGCCCGCCGGGCCGGCGCGGATCGAGGCGCTGCGGCGGCATGCGCTGGGCAATGGCTGCATGGACATGCTGCTGCTGTTCCGGACCGAGATGGGGCGCGACCAGCCCGACCGCCGCATCCTAGACGGCTTCGCCGCCAAGCAGGCGGCGGTGCTGGCGGCGCTGGAGCGGGAGGCGCCGGCGCTGGCGGACACGCCCTTCGGCATCGGCCAGGTGGCGATCGGCTGCGCTCTGTCCTACCTCGACTTCCGCTGGCCGCAGGCCGGCTGGCGCGGCGACCACCCGGCGCTGGCCGCCTGGCACGAAGGCTTCTCCGCCCGCCCCTCGGTGCAGGCGACGGCGCATATCGACGCCTAGGGCGGATCGCGGCAGGGCGTGAACGCCCGGACGCGAGACTGCGCTGTACAATCAACAGCATAGAGCGGCTCGCGCATTCAGAAGAACGCGCGAGCCGCTCTGGACTCGAGGTTTCCAAAGGCCCTTCGGCCTCATGGGACACCCCGTGGCGGGAGAGCGCGAGAGGGGCGGGGCCCTCTCGCTTGGCGGGCGCGTGGCCGCGGCGCTAGGCTCGGCGTCCTTCGGGGGAGCAAGCGCCATGCAAAGGCTGCAGATCGGCGACGTCAGCATCACCAGCATCGTCGAGCGCGACGGCCCCTGGCGCCGCCCGGCCGAGATGTTCCCCGCCTATGACGAGGCGATCGGCGCCCGCCACTTGGCGGAACTCGATCCGGTGGTGTTCGACGCGGCCTCCGGCCGCATGGTCATCACCTACCAGACCTTCGTGGTGCGCACGCCGAAGCACACCATCCTGGTCGACACCTGCACCGGCGAGGACAAGGGCTACCCGCCGCCGATGGACTTTTCCAAGGCGCCCTGGCTGGAGGGCTTCAAGGCGGAAGGCCTGTCCTTCGAGGACATCGACTACGTCTTCTGCACCCATCTGCACATCGACCATTGCGGCTGGAACACCCGCCTGGTGAACGGGCGCTGGGTGCCGACCTTTCCCAAGGCCAAGTACGTCTTCCACAAGCGCGAATACGCGGCCTGGGAGGAGGCGACGGCGCGCGGCACGACGCCGCCCGGCAATGTCTGGCGCTACAATTGCGAACCGGTCGTCGCCGCCGGCCAGGCGTTGCTGGTGGATGACGACTTCGCGCTGGACGACACGATTTCCCTGCTGCCGACGCCGGGCCATGCGCCCTGCCATTGCTGCGTGAACATCCATTCGCGCGGCCAGCGCGCGGTGGTCACCGGCGACCTGATGCACCACGCGCTGCAGGTGCGGGAGCCGCAGTGGTCC
This sequence comes from Paracraurococcus ruber, assembly GCF_004353985.1. Taxonomy (GTDB): domain Bacteria; phylum Pseudomonadota; class Alphaproteobacteria; order Acetobacterales; family Acetobacteraceae; genus Paracraurococcus; species Paracraurococcus ruber. The sequence goes on from NZ_SMOA01000088.1 coordinate 3,385, forward strand.
ACCATCTTCGACTGGGATGCGAAGATGGCCGAGGCATCCCGCCGCAAATTCCTGGCCGAGGTGGTGGACACGCCGACGGTGGTGCTGCCGATCCACTTCCCGGGCCCGACCGCCGGCCGCATCGCGCCGCGCGCCGGCGGCTTCGACTGGAAATATCTCTGACCGCGCGGAGGATACCCATGGCCCGCCTGCCCTATCTGGAGAAAGCCGACCTCCGCCCCGAGGACCAGGACCTGCTGAAGCGTGAGATCACGCTGCACAAGGCGCTGGTGAACAGCCCCGGCGCGGCGCGCGCCTTCAGCACGCTCGGCCAATATATCCGCCACGGCGCGAAGCTGGACCCGCGCCTGCGGGAGCTTGCCATCCTGCAGGTCGGCTGGCTGGCGCGCTCCCCCTACGAATGGTCGCACCACGTCAAGATCGGCTATGATTTCGGCGTCACCGACGCGGATATCGAGGCGGTCAAGCAGGAGAGCCGCGGCGAGGCCTCGGCGCTCGAGCCCGTCGCGCGGCTGGTGCTGCGCGCGGCCCGCGAGGTCTATGCCGGCCCCGGCATCGGCTACGAGACCTTCGCCGCGCTGCGCGCCGCGCTCGACAACGAAAGCCTTGTGGACCTGACCGTCACCGCCAGCTTCTACTGCGCGGTGGTGCGGGTGCTCGCCTCCCTGGAGGTGGATGTGGAGGAGGCGTACATGCCCTATCTCCGCAAGCACCCTTTCCCGATCTGACCGACACACCGAGGACCGTCGCATGAGCGCCAGCGCCGCCACCCCGAAGCCGCGGGGCCGCCTGTTCTTCGCCAATCCCGGGCCGACCAACATCCCGGACAGCATCCTGCTGGCCACCGCCCACCACACCGTGGACTTCAACGACCCGTCCTTCAGCGAGGTCTACTGGGCCTGCATGGACGGGCTGAAGCGCGTGCTGAAGACCCGGCAGGAGATCTTCCTCTACACCGGCTCCGGCCACGCCGCCTGGGAGGCCTGCCTGGCCAACCTCTTCTCCCCCGGCGAGGTGCTGCTGGTGCTGGAGAGCGGGCATTTCTCCCAGTCCTGGGCGCGGATGGCGACCGACCTGGGGATCGAGGTGCGGACCGTCCCGGCCGACTGGCGCCGCGGCGTGGACATGGCGGCGCTGCAGGCCGAGCTGGCGGCCGACAAGGACCACCGGATCAAGGCCGTGGGCGTCGTCCACAACGAGACCTCGACCGGCATGATGATCCCGCTGCCGGAGGTGCGGGCGGCGCTGGACGGCGCCGGCCACCCGGCGCTGCTGCTGGCCGACACCATCTCCTCCCTCGGCAGCCTCGACTTCCGGATGGACGAGTGGGGCGTGGACTGCGCCGTCGGCGGCAGCCAGAAGGGGCTGATGCTGCCGACGGGCATGAGCTTCACCGGCGTCTCCCACAAGGCGCTGCAGGCGCATGCGACGTCCAAGCTGCCGAAGCACTACTTCCACTGGTCGCATATGATGAAGCGGCCGCTGAAGAGCTTCCTCGGCACCGTGCCGACCAGCCTGTTCTTCGGCCTGCAGGAATCCCTGCGGCTGATCGACGAGGAAGGGCTGGAGAATGTCTTCGCCCGCCACACCCGCCTGGCCCGCGCGACGCGCGCGGCGGTGCAGCACTGGTCGGGCAACAACGGCCCGCAGCTGTTCTGCACCAACCCGGGCCGCTTCTCGGACAGCGTGACGGCGGTGCTGATGCCGGAAGGGCATGACGCCGACGCCTTCCGCAAGGTGGCGATGCAGCGCTTCAACCTCTCGCTCGGCGGCGGCCTCGGCCCGCTCGGCGGCAAGCTGTTCCGCATCGGGCACCTGGGCGACCTGAACGAGCCGATGATCCTGGGGACGCTGGCGACGGTGGAGCTGGCGCTGAAGGTGAGCGGGGTGCCCTACCAGCCCGGCGGGGTGGACGCGGCGCTGGCGACGCTGGGGTAGGAAAGCAGCGGGGGAAGACACTTCCCCCGCGCCCCCTTCGTTTTCTGTGGGTCTGCCGCGTACCCAAACTCACAGAAATAGAAGGGGGTCGGGCGCCAGAGGCGCCCAACGGGGAATACTTTCCCCCGCTCTTTCTGCTGTTATTTCAGCACGAAATCCTTCAGCACCTCCGGCCTGAAGGCCAGCCCGTGGCCGGGCGTCTCGGGCGCCAGGATGTGCCCGTCCTCGATGACGGGCTTCGCCACCCAGACATCGTCCAGCAGCCCCATCTGCTCCGCCCAGATCCCGTTCGGGATGCTGGCCAGCAGATGCACGTTCAGTTCCGGGAACAGGTGCGGCGCGATGGTCATGCCCCAGGTGTCGGCGACCACCGCCAGCTTGCGCAACTCCGTCAGCCCGCCGCGCATCGGGTCCGGCTGCAGGATCGGCAAGCGCGGGTTCTGCAGCACCGGCAGCAGGTCGGCCCGGCCGAAATGCGTCTCCCCGCCCACGACCCGGGTGCCGAGTGCTTCGGCGCAGCGGAGATATCCCGAAAAATCGTCGGGCAGCACCGGCTCCTCGATCCAGTAGGGGTCGTAGTCCTGGAAGGCGCGGCCGGCGATGATCGCCTGGTCGGCAGTCCAGCCCATGTTGATGTCGATCATGATCTCGACATCCGGCCCCACCGCGTCGCGCACCATCCGCAGGTTCCGCACATCCTGCCGCCAGTCGCCGATATGCGCCGCCTGCATCTTGATGGCGCGATAGCCCTGGGAGACGTAGTGCTTCGCCTTCGCCGCCATGCCTTCGCCGAGGGCGCCGCGGAAGCAGCCGCTGCCATAGATGGGAATCTTCGACCGCACATGGCCCCAGAGCCGGTGCAGCGGCAGCCCGGCCGCCTTGCCCAGCACGTCCCACAGCGCGATGTCGACGGCCGACTGCGCCATCATCGTCACGCCGCCGCGGCCGCCGGTCAGCGTCGCGCGCCACAGGTCGCGCCAGATCCCCTCCACCTCCGTCGCGCTGCGGCCAACGACGCGCGGCGCCACCGCCTCCGCCAGGCAGGCGCCGATCGTGCGCTGCAGCGGCAGGTTCAGCAGGTGCAGGTAGCCCATGCCGGCGAGGCCCGAGGCGGTGACCACCTCCACCACCACCAGGTCGCGCTGCGGGCCCAGCGCATGGCCGAACAGCCAGGGATCCTCCGCCCAGGGCAGGCGCAACAAGGTCGTGCGCAACTCGCGGATCGTCAGGTCGGTCATGCCGGCGTCTCCTCTCCCCGCCGCAGGATGGCGCGCCAGAGCGGGAAGGTCACCCCCAGCGCCAGCAGCCCCGCCAGGCCGGTGATCGCGCAGGCCGCCGTCGCGCCCAGCCAATCCGCCACCAGCCCCGTCGCCACGAAGCCGATGGGCCCGAGCCCGATGCAGACCGAGAGCAGGCCGAGCACGCGCGTCCGCACCTCCGGCGGCGCCAGCAGGTAGACCAGCGTCGCCTGCATGATGCTGAAGCCGGACTGGCCGAAGCCCACCAGCAGCAGCGCCGCGCCGGCGGTGATCGCGCCCGGCAGCAGGGCGAAGCCGGTGACCATGGCCAGGTAGAGCACGAGGCCGCCGAGATAGAGCCGCGCATACCAATGCGGCCGCGCCAGCCCGGCCATCAGCAGCGCGCCGGCGAAGGCGCCGACGCCGTCCATGCTGGCCAGCAGCCCGGTCGCCTCCGGCCCCAGCGCGAAGCGGTCCTGCGCCACCACCGGCACCAAGCTGGTGAAGGGCCAGCCGAAGACGTTGAACAGGATGGTGACGATCAGCGTGCCGCGCAGCCGCGGCGATTGCCGCACCGCCCGCAGCCCTTCCGCCATGCGGGCCAGCACGCCCTCCCCCGAAGCCGGCGCGCGGCCGCTGCGGTAGCGCAGCGTCACCGCGGCATGCAGCGCGAGGAGGTAGAGCGCGACGGAGACCAGGAAGGTGCCCTCGATCCCCACCGCGGCGAAGAGCAGGCCGGACAGCGTCGGGCCGAGCATGCGGCTGGCATTGTTGCTGCCGACGTCGAAGGACATGGCCTGGCCCATGCGGGCGGGCCCGACCACCTGGCCGATCATCATCCGCCGCACCGGGTTGTCGGCTGCCCAGGCGATGCCGTTGACGAAGCTGGCGAGCGCCAGGTGCCAGACCGCGAGCATTCCCGCATAGGCCAGCGCCGCCAGCACGGCAGAGGTCAGCAGGCTGGCCAGCACGATGATCACCAGCGCCGTGCGCTGCTCGAACCGTTCCGCCAGCACGCCCAGCGGCGCGCCGAACAGGCCCATGGGCAGCACCCGCAGCATGCCCATCATCGCCACCAGGAAGGCGCTGTGCGTCGCCTGCCAGACAAAGATGGAGACCGCCAGCATCTCCAGCCAGCGGACCAGGAAGACCACCAGGCCCACGCCCCAGAGCCGGCGGAAATCGGGCAGCGCGAAGGGCCGCGGTGGCGCCACCGCGGCGGGACGTGTCGTTCCCTCCATGGCCGGCATGGTGCCGCCGATTGAGGCGGGGGGCCAGGGCTGGCAAGCTCGGCCCAGGAAACGTCCCAGGAATGGCAGCCATGCGCCCCTTCGAAGGCATCCGCATCATCGACATCACGCATGTGCTGGCGGGGCCCTTCGCGGCCTACCAGCTCGGCCTGCTGGGGGCGGAGGTGATCAAGGTCGAGCCGCCCGGCGACCCGGACCAGAGCCGCGACAGCGGCCCCGACCTGGCGCTGAACCGCGCCGGCATGGGCAGCTATTTCCTGACGCAGGGCTCCAACAAGCGCGCCATCACGCTCGACCTGAAGCAGGAGGCGGGGCGGGAGGTGCTGCGCCGCATGGTCGCCGAGGCCGATGTGCTGGTGGAGAATTTCCGCCCCGGCGCCTTCGAGGCGCTGGGCCTGGGCTGGGAGGCGCTGAGCGCGCTCAACCCGCGGCTGATCTACTGCTCCATCTCCGCCTTCGGGCAGCAGGGTCCGCGCGGCGGGCAGACCGCCTATGACCATGTGATCCAGGCGACCAGCGGCATCATGGCGGTCACCGGGACGCCGGAGGTCAACCCGATCAAGTTCGGCGCCCCGGCGATCGACTACGCCACCGGCACCATGGGCGCCTTTGCCCTGTCCGCCGCGCTGTTCCAGCGGGAGCGGACGGGCAAGGGCCAGCGCATCGACCTGGCGATGCTCGACGTGGCGCTGATGATGCAGGCCAGCCATGTCACGGCCTATCTCGCCTCGGGCAAGGCGGCAAAGCCCAGCGGCAACAAGCACGCGCATGCGACCAACAGCGCCTATGCCACGAAGGACGGCATGGTGATGCTGGGCGCCAGCAACCTGCGGCAGCAGAAGCGGCTCTGGGCGGCGCTCGGCCGGCCGGAGATGGCCAAGGCGGACAACGAGCAGCGCCTGGCCGACCGCGACCACGAGGAGGCCGTGCTGGCAGAGATCATGCTGACCCGCACCGCCGACGAGTGGGAGGAGTACCTGCAGGCGCGCCACGTCCCGGCCGCCCGGGTGCGGCGGACGGAGGAGGCGCTGGCCGATCCGCATCTGCGGTCCCGCGGGTTGCTGCACCGGTTCGAGGCCGGCGCGCCGGGCGTGCCGAACCCCTTCGGCGTGCCGGTCGCGGCCTTTACCCTGGCGCATGGCGGCCCGCGGGTGGACAGCCCGCCGCCGCGCCTGGGCCAGCACACCGACGCCGTTCTGGCGGAACTCGGCTACTCAGCGGCCGAAATCGCCGCGCTGCGCGCCCAGGGCGCCGTCTGAGCATGCGCGACCCATCCCGCCGCCCGCGCTTCCTGTTGGTGCAGGCCTTCACCCTGCCGCCCGGTTCGCCCAACCGCTACCGCGACGACGGCGGGACGAAGGAGGCGAACCTGATGAACCATGCGGCGGTGGCGCCGCTGCTGGCCGATATCGACTGGGATTTGCATCCCGGCCCGATCGCGCCGCATGGCGACTGGCCGGTGGAGACGCGGGAGGAATTCGCGGTGGCGGGGGTCGCCCGCCTGCCCATCGTCCGGCAGGCCTGCGAGAGCGGCCAGTACGACGCGATCGTCCTGCTGGGCGGCGGCGACCCGGGCTACCCGGAGGCGCGGGAGATCGGACGGCGCCACCGCATCCCCGTCACCGCCAACGCCCATGCCCAGATGCATGTGGCGATGACGCTGGGCAACCGCTTCTCGATCATCGACATCTCGGAGACGCACAACGCCCATATGGCGGAGCTGGTGGTGCGCTACCGGATGACGCAGGGCCTCGCCTCCATCCGCAACATCGACTTCCCGCTGCCGCGCCCGGCGCATCGCGGCCGCCCCACCCTGCGCGGCGAGGCGGAGGCGCATGCGCGCGGCGAGCCGAGCGGGATGCTGGAGGCGGCCGAGGCCGCGGCGCTGGCAGCGCTGGAGGAGGACGGGGCGGAGGTGATCCTGCTCGGCTGTTCCGGCGCCTTCTGGCTGCAGGGGCCCCTGCAGGCGCGGCTGGCGGAACGGGGCTGGGACGTGCCGGTGCTGGAGGGCTATCGCTGCGCGATCGAGCTGGCGCGGCTGATGGTGAATCTCGGCGTCGATGCCAGCGGCATCACCTTCCCCGGCGATCCGCCGGCGCATCGGCGGCGGAAGCGGATCGCCTGAGCGGGCGCCAGGCGCAGCGCCCCGACCGCCTTACACCGTAGCGGTTTCCGTTCGCCACGGCTCACGGCAACCGCCCTGGTCTTTCAATTCGACGAGCATCTTCACCCGACCAGGCGAGTCCACCTGATCGGGATCTGCTCTGACGGCATGGACGTTCCATTCATGCCGCGTCGCCAAGGCTTGCGGCGCAAACCGCCCGGCGATCGGAAGGCCGTCGATCGGTCACGGTCGACGGCCGTCGGCATTACGCCGCCGCGCTCGGCCGCGCCTTCATCCGCTCCATCAGCGCCGTCACCGCCGTCAGCTCCGGCTTCACGGGCTGGCCGACCTGGGCGCCGAATTCCAGGAAGCAGAACAGCATCACATCGGCCAGCGTCAGCCGGCTGCCGCAGACATACTCCCGGCCCTGGATCAGTCCGTCCAGCCAGGCCAGCCTTTCCTGCGCGGTCAGCTTCAGGTCGTCCGCCGCCTGCGGGATGCAGCGGATGCGGTTCTGGAACAGCTTCAGGCCGTTGCTGAAGCGGAAGCCGTTGGCCATCGGCTCGATGATGTTCAGGTCGATGCGGCGGACCCACATGCGGGTCTCCGCCCGCTCCTGCGGGGTGGCGCCGATCAGGCTGGGGCCGGGCGCGATCTCGTCGATGTATTCGCAGATGGCGGTGATCTCGGCCAGCACGCTGCCGTCGTCCAGTTCCAGGCAGGGCATCTGCCCGGCCGGGTTCTTTTCCAGGTAGGCCGGTTGCCGGTTTTCGCCGCCGCGCAGGTCGACGGTGGTCTTCGGGACCTCGATCCCGCGTTCCGCCATGAACATCCGCACAACGCGCGGATTGGGCCCGACGGAGTCATAGAACAGCATGGCGTTGCCTCCCCCCATTGTGGTGGCGGCATCCTGCCAGGGGGTCAGGATTTCGCAACCATGGTCCAAGTCGCGCCGACCAGCGGCAGGGTGGCGACCAGCCCCCAGATGATCCAGCGCCGGCTCAGCGCCCAGTACTCGTCCGGCACCCTGCCCGTCTCGGCGATGCCGCGGGCCAGCCTGGCCTGGCGGATCTGGATCGGCACCAGCAGGCCCAGCCACATCACGCCGGCCACCGCGAATTGCACCTGGGACCAGACCAGCCAGCCGGCGCCGAAGGGGTCGATGCCGGCGACCCAGGCCGCGCCATAGCCGCCCGCCACCAGCAGCACGATGCCCCAGAAGGTGAAGAACCAGTCGGTCACCGTCACCAGGCGCTGCGCGAAGGCGATGATCCGCGGGTCCCGCGTGCGGTCGGCATACAGCTTCCAGATGGAGGTGACGGTGACATTCCCCAGCAGCAGCACCAGCCCCAGCAGGTGCATCACCTTGAACGCCTCGTAACCCATGAACCCCCGGCCCGGCTGTTTCGTCACCTTGGTACAGGCTAGCATCCGCCGGCCCAATGGGAGGGACCCCGGATGATCCATGAGCTTCGCATCTACCACTGCCTGCCCAACCGCCTGCCGGCGCTGAACAAGCGGTTCGAGACCACGACCCTGAAGATGTGGGAGAAGTACGGCATCCGCCAGGCCGGCTTCTGGACCACGCTGGTCGGCCCGTCCAACCAGATCCTGTACTACCTGCTGGCCTGGGAAAGCCTGGCCGAGCGCGAGCAGAAGTGGAACGCCTTCGCCGCCGACCCGGACTGGCTGGCGGCGCGCGCCGCCTCCGAGGCGGATGGCCCGATCCTCGAGCGGGTCGAGAACATGTTCCTGCAACCCACTGCCTATTCCGCGGTGAAGTAGCGGTCGCACCCGCAGGAGAGAGCGCAGCATGGCCGGCCCCCCGACCTTCGCCACCCCGCCCGGTTTCCTTGGCATCAGGCGGCAGGATCCGGGGGCGGCCTTCTGCGTCGCCGGCGTGCCGCTCGACATCGGCACCACCAACCGCGCCGGCGCGCGGGACGGCCCGGCGGCGATTCGCCGGGCCAGCCGCATGCTGGTGGACGGCGTCCACCCGAGCCACTGGGTGGACCCGCTGGGCCTCGACATCGCCGATCTCGGCGAGTTCGAACTCGTGCTCGGCGACATCCCCGGCAGCCTGGCGCTGATCGAGCAGCAGGCGGCGCAATGCGGCCATCTGGTCACGCTGGGGGGCGAGCACCTGATCACCCTGCCCCTGCTGCGCGCCCTGGCGAAGCGGCTCGGCGGGCCGGTCGGCCTGCTGCACATGGATGCGCATGTCGATACCTGGCAGACCAATTTCGGCCAGGCCTACCGCCATGGCTCGGTCTTCTTCCATGCCATCGAGGAAGGGATCCTCGACCCCAGGCGCATGATCCAGATCGGCATCCGTTCCCCCGTCGATCGGGAAACCTGGGACTGGACGCTCGGCCAGGGCATCACCGTCGTGACGGCGCAGGAGGCGCATGAGAGCACGCCGGCGGCGCTGGCCGAGCGGGTGCGCGGCGTGCTCGGGCAGGCGCCCTGCTTCCTGTCCTTCGACGTGGACTGCCTGGACCCCGCCTTCGCCCCGGGCACCGGCACGCCGGAAATCGGCGGCCTGGCGAGTTGGCAGGCGCAGGGCATCCTGCGGCGCCTGGGCGGCCTGGCCTGGGCCGGGATGGATGTGGTGGAGGTGGCGCCGGCCTATGACGTGGCCGAGATCACCGCCCTGGCCGCGGCCACCATCGCCTGGGAATACCTCTCCCTGCAGGCCCTGGCCTGACCTGCCGGCCGCCGGGCCGACCGGCAAGATTCCGGTCACCAACGGCGTCTTCCGGCGGCCATGCCCGTGGGGCAGCCATACCCCTGAAAAAATGCATGGCAATTCCGTCGGGGAACCACTATTTCTCCGGCCGTGCCCGGGTCAAGCCGGGCGCTGACGCCATCGCACGTGCCGCGAGCCCCCGCCCAGCGCCGGGGCACAGCAACGACGGGACGCGTCCTTTTCGTCCATGCCGTCGCCGCAAGGCGCCGGGGCCGTGAGGGATCTGCCTGTGTCGCTAGACCGGTTCGCCGCGATGCGAAGTCCACACCGCATCGCTTGAGGCGGCCCGATGGCCGGAGCGCCGGATGGCGCGACGGTCGGAATCGGCCCGCTCGCCCAAGGTTGGCCCGAGGGGCCGGAACGCCGCGAGGCGTGCCGGCCTGACCCGGTCCGCCCTGCCTGAGGCCGGCCGCCGGACCCGCACGCCGCCTGGCGCGCCCGTCCGGAGGCCCACCCAGCCAAGGCCCGCCTGGCCGCCCCGCGCGGCGGCCGGCCCCCTTCCATTCGTTGCCCTGCCGGCGCGCGCCCGCGCGTGCCGGGATGCCGTGAGGACCCGCCGCCATGGACCTGCTCCGCGCCCGCGCCGCCGTCGCCCCGCTCCGCCGCGATCTCGACACCGCCACCGCCCTGCCCAGCGTGGATGCCCTGGTCGCCGTCGCCCGGCCGGAGGAGCCCATGCACTGCCTCCGCCCGGCCGCCATCGCCGCCGCCAGCGCCGGGTTCGTGCAGGGCTTCCCGGGCAGGACGCTCTATGCCGTGAAGTGCAACCCGGACCCGGCCGTGCTGCGCGCGGTGTGGGAGGGCGGGGTGCGGCATTTCGATTGCGCCTCCGCCGCCGAGGTGGCGCTGGTCCGCAGCATGTTCCCGGAGGCCGGCATCCACTTCATGCATCCGGTGAAGGCCCGCTCCGCGATCCGGGAGGCCTGGCAGCGCCACGCCGTGCAGGACTTCGTGGTGGACACCGCGGAGGAGCTGGCGAAGGTGCTCGACGAGACCGGCGGCGATGCCGCGCAGGGCCTCGGCCTCTTCGTCCGGCTGGCGCTGCCGAAGGGCGTCGCGCGCTACGACCTCTCCGGCAAGTTCGGGGCGGAACCGGCGGAGGCCGTCGCGCTGCTGCGCGCGGCGCGGCCGCTTGCGGCACGGCTCGGCCTGCATTTCCATGTCGGCTCCCAGTGCCTGGACCCGCTGGCCTGGCGGCGCGCCATGCACCTCGCCGGCCAGGTGATCCGCGCCGCCGGCGTGCCGGTGGAGGTCATCGACGTGGGCGGCGGCTTCCCGGTCGCCTACCCCGACGTCACCCCGCCCCCGCTCGGCGCCTTCTTCGCCGAGGTCGAGGCGGCCTTCGAGGCGCTGGACCTGCCGGGCGCGACCCTCTGGGCCGAGCCGGGCCGGGCGCTGGTCGCCGGCGGCGGCAGCGTGGTGGTGCAGGTGCAGCAGCGCCGCGGCGACACGCTGTACGTGAATGACGGCGTCTATGGCGCGCTGTCGGATGCCGGCGCGCCCGGCTTCCAGTTCCCCTGCCGGCTGGTCCGGCCGGACGGCGCGGCGGGCGCGGCGCTGCGGGGCTTCGCCTTCTTCGGCCCCACCTGCGACAGCGCCGACCGGATGGCAGGCCCCTTCTGGCTGCCGGAGGATGTGCGGGAGGGCGACTGGATCGAGATCGGCCAGCTGGGCGCCTACGGGGCCTGCCTGCGCACCGCCTTCAACGGCTTCGACCGGGCCCGCCTGGTCGAGGTCCGCGACCGCCCGATGCTGGGCGACGACACCGCGGCCGCCCTGGCGGCCTGACCGTCCGACGCGACGGTTCCCTGGCAGCGCCGCCGGCCCCGCGCCGGCGGCGCTGCGCCACCACGTGCCCTGGAGACCCCGGTACGATGATCCACACTTCCTTCTCCGGCCGCCTGGTGATGCTCGGCTTCGGCAGCATCGGCCAGGGCGTGCTGCCGCTCCTCCTCCGGCACATCGCCATCCCGCGGGAGAACATCAGCATCGTCACCGCCGAGGCGCGCGGCCAGGAGGTCGCGGCCGAGTACGGCATCGGCTTCACGGTGGAAGCCGTCACCCGCGACAACCTGCGCGACGTGCTGATCCCCCGCCTGCGCCGCGGCGACTTCCTGCTGAACCTGTCGGTCGACGTCTCCTCGGTCGAGCTGATGAAGCTCTGCCAGGAGCTGGACGTGCTCTACCTCGACACGGTGGTCGAGCCCTGGGCCGGCGGCTACACCGACCCCGCGCTCACGCCCTCCCAGCGCTCCAACTACGCGATGCGGGAGGAGGCGATCGCGCTGCGCGAGGCGGCGAAGGGCGGCCCCACCTCCATCACCGCGCATGGCGCCAATCCGGGCTTGGTCAGCCATTTCGTGAAGCAGGCGCTGCTCGACATCGCCCGCGACACCGGCACGATCATCGCCCCGCCGCCGGCCTCCGACCGCGCGGGCTGGGCGAGCATCGCGCAGTCGCTGGGCGTGAAGGTGATCCACATCGCCGAGCGCGACACCCAGGTGGCCGACCGCCCGAAGAAGCCGGGCGAGTTCGTCAACACCTGGTCGGTGGACGGCTTCGTGGGCGAGGGCTGCCAGCCGGCCGAACTCGGCTGGGGCACGCATGAGAAGGCGCTGCCGCCGGACGGCCATCGCCATGGCTTCGGCTGCGACGCGGCCATCTACCTGATGCGCCCGGGCGCCTCCACCCGCGTGCGGACCTGGACGCCGCTGGAAGGCCCCTTCCACGGCTTCCTCATCACCCACAACGAGAGCATCTCGCTGGCCGATTACTACACGGTGCGGGACGCGGCGGGGAATGCGGTCTACCGCCCGACGGCGCACTACGCCTACCACCCCTGCGACGACGCGGTGCTGTCGGTGCATGAGCTGGCAGGCAAGAACTGGCAGATGCAGCCGGAGAAGCGGCTGATGACCGACGAGATCGTCCGCGGCATGGACGAGCTCGGCGTGCTGCTGATGGGCCACGCGAAGGGCGCCTACTGGTACGGCTCCCGCCTGACGATCGAGGAGGCGCGCAAGCTCGTGCCGCACAACAACGCCACCTCCCTGCAGGTGACGGTCGCGGTGCTGGCGGGCGTGGTCTGGGCGATCGAGAACCCGCGCCGCGGCGTGGTCGAGAGCGACGAGATCGACCACGACCGCGCGCTCGAGATCTGCCGGCCCTATCTGGGCGAGGTCGTCGGCGTCTATTCCGACTGGACCCCGCTGCAGGATCGCGGCGCCTTGTTCCCGGAGGATGTGGATGCGTCCGATCCGTGGCAGTTCAAGAACATCCGGGTCGGCTAAAGAAAGAAAGAGTACGGGGGGAGGTATCCCCCCGCACCCCCCTCTATTTCTGTGAGTCCGCGGCTCCAAGCGCATCGCGTAAGCCGTCGCCCAGGAGATTGATCCCGAAGACCAGCACGAACAGCGCCACGCCGGGAATCCAGATCACCCAGGGGCTGAAGAACATGTAGTCCTTGCCCTCGGCGATCATCAGACCCCAGGACGGCAGGGGCGGCGGCACGCCCAGCCCCAGGAAGGACAGCGCCGCTTCCAGCAGGATGGCCAGCGCCATCTCCAAGGTTGCCACCACCGCCAGGTGGCTGGCGATGTTCGGCAGCACCTCCCGCAGCAGGATCGCCGGCGTGGACAGGCCCGCCGCCCAGGCCGCCGCCACATAGTCCAGGTTCCGCACCTGCATGGTGGTGCTGCGCGCCACCACCGCGAAGCGGTCCCACAGCAGCAGGCCCAGGACCAGCACCACCAGCGTCAGGCTGGACCCCAGCAGCCCCACCACCGCCAGCGCCACCAGCACCACCGGGATGGACAGCCGGCAGGTGATGGCGAACAGCACGGCATCATCCACCCGCCCGCCGAAGAAGCCGCCGAGCACGCCCAGCACCGTCCCGATCAGCCCGCTGGTCACCACCGTCAGCAGGCCGATCAGCATGGAGATGCGCGCGCCGTAGATCAGGCGGGACAGGTAGTCCCGCCCCAGCCCATCCGTCCCCAGCAGGTGCCCGGGTTGCGCCCCCTCCATCCAGAAGGGCAATGCCAGCCGGTTGTCGAGGTTCTGCGCGAAGGGGTCGTGCGGCGTGACCCAGGGCGCCAGCACCGCCAGCACCAGCACCGCGCCGACGATGACGGCGCCCAGGGCCAGGCCCCACCGCCCCCTGATGCCGATCGCGGAAAGCCACCCGCTGCCCATGCGGCGCGCCGGGGTCCGGACGGCGCTCATGCCGCCCTCAGCCTCGGGTCCAGCAGCGCGTTCAGCAGGTCCGCCGCCATGGTCAGCGCGATGTAGATCAGCGCCAGCACCAGCACCACCGCCTGCACCACCGGGAAGTCGTTCTTGCTGATGCTCTCCCAGGCCAGGAAGCCGACGCCGTGCAGGGCGAAGACCGTCTCGATCACGATCGACCCGCCGAGCATGAAGCCAAGCTGCACCGCGGCGATGGAGACCACCGGGATGGCGGCATTGCGCAGCGCATGCTTGCCGAGGATGGACAGCCGGCTCAGCCCCTTCGCCCGCGCCGTGCGGATGTAGTCCGATCCCAGCGCCTGGATCATGCCGCTGCGCGTCAGGCGCGTCAGGGCAGGGATGGCGGAGAAGGCCAGCACGATCCCCGGCATGACGAAATGCTCCGGCCCGCCGGTGCCGGAGATCGGCAGCCAGCCAAGCTGCAGGCCGAAGGTGATCATCAGGATCAGCCCCAGCCAGAAGCTCGGCATGGCCTGGCCGATCATCGCCACCACCTGCACCAGCCGGTCCACCCAGGTGTTCTCCCGCACCGCCGCCAGGATGCCGAGCGGGATGGAGACCAGCAGGGCCAGCACCAGCCCGGTGATCCCCAACGCCAGGGTCACCGGCATCCTCTCCCGGATCAGGTCGGCGGTGCGGGCCTTGAAGAAGAAGCTCTCGCCGAAATCGCCGACCGCGGCGCGGCCCACCCAGTCGAGGAACTGCACGGGCAAGGGCCGGTCGAGGCCATAGGCGCGGCGGATCACCGCCACATCGGCCTCGGTCGCGCCGGCGCCGGCGATGGAGATCGCCAGGTCGCCCGACAGCCGCGTCAGCGCGAAGGCCAGCACCATGACGGTCAGCGCCACCAGCAGCGCGACGACCAGGCGGCGGAGGAGGAAGCGGATCATGCGGGGTGAAGGCTAGACCAGCGCCGCCGCGCCGTCAGCAGGCCCCCGCCCAGCCATCCCGCCGCGGGTCGCTGCCGGCCATGCGCACGCCGTTCGGCAGCACGCGGATCGCCTCCACGCTGCACGGGCCTTCCAGCGGGCCCACCACCTTCACCCGGTGGCCCATCGCCTCCAGCGCCGGCGCGGCGGCGCCCAGGCCGCGTTCCAGGGTCAGCGTGCTGTCCCCGCCATGCGGGTAGTTGGCGCCCTGGCCGGGCTGGCTGCTGGTCCAGCGCGGCATCTCCACCGCCTGCTGCGGATCCAGGCCGAACACCGCCATGGCGACCATCACCTGCAGGTTCACCTGCACCTGGTTGTCCGCCCCCGGCGTGCCGAACACGCCCCACAGCGCGCCATCCTTGAACACCATGGGCGCGTTCATGGTGTGCCGCACGCGCATCCCCGGCGCCAGGCGGTTCGGGTGCCCCGGCTGCAGGTGCCAATAGGCCATGCGGTTGTTCAGCAGCACGCCGGTGTCGCCCGCCGTCACGCCGCTGCCGAAGGCGGAGTTCAGCGACTGGATGGCGGACACCGCATTGCCCGCCGCATCCACCACGCAGAAATAGGTGGTGTCGCCCGTCGCATCCTCCCGCACCGGCAGCGCCGCCGCGCGGCGTGGGTCGATGCGCGCCGCCAGTTCCGCGGCATGCCCTTCGGACAGCAGGCGGTCCAGCGGGATGTCGAGGCCGCGCGGATCGGCGCCCCAGCGCTCCCGGTCCAGGAAGGCCAGCTTCTTCGCCTCCACCATCAGGTGGATCAGGCCGGCGCCGTCCAGGTCCAGCGCCGCCAGGTCGAAGCGGTCCAGGATGCGCAGCATCTGCAGGAAGGCGAAGCCGGTGGAGTTCGGCGGGGTCTGCCGCACCTCGAAGCCGCAGAAGGGCACGGCGATGGGCGGCTGCGCCTCGGCCGTGCAGGCGGCGAGGTCGGCCGCCGCCACCGGGCCGCCATCGGCGGCGATGCCGGCGGCCAGGCGCTGCGCCAGGGCGCCGCGATAGAAGCCCTCGGCGCCCCCGCGGGCGATCTCCGCCAGGGTCTCCGCCAGTTCCGGCTGCACCACCAGCGCGCCGAGCGCCGGCGGCGCGCCATCCGCCAGCAGCCGCGCGGCGCTGCCCGGGCTGGGGCGCAGCTTGCCCAGATTCTCGCCGGCGAAATGGCGGTAGTGATGGGTGGCGGCGAAGCCGTCGCGCGCGGCCTCCTCGGCCGGCGCCACCAGCCTGGCCCAGGGCAGCGTGCCGTGGCGCTCATGCAGCAGGGCCAGGCCGGCGAGCAGCCCGGGGGTGGAGGTGCTGCGCGGCCCCTCCACCGGGATGCCCGCCGCATAGGCCACCGGCGTCGCGGCGCGGGGCGCGGCGCCGGTGGCGTTCACGCAGACCCCCTCCCCGCCCGCCAGGTGCAGCTGGAAGAAGCCGTCGCCGCCCAGGCCGGACATGTGCGGCTCCACCACCCCCAGCGCGAGGGAGACGGCGATGGTCGCATCCACGGCATTGCCGCCGGCCCGCAGCACGTCGAGGCCGGCCTGGGTGGCGACGGGGTGGTTGGTGGCGACCGCGCCGCGGCGCCCCATGATCAGCGGCCGGTGGCTGCGCAGCGCCGGGTGCATGGCGGGCTCCTGTCTCGGGGTCCCGCCATGCCAGCATGCCGCGCCGCCGGCGGGAAGCTACTCGGCGGCGACGGTCCGCGCTTCGTGCCGGCCCTCGCGGAATTCCTCGATCATCTTCCGCGAGAAGGCGGGGATGTCGTCCGGATTGCGGGAGGTGACGAGGCCCTGGTCGGTCACGACCTCCTGGTCCACCCAGTCCGCGCCGGCATTGCGCAGGTCCGCCTGCAGGGATGGCCAGCTGGTCATCTTCCGGCCCTTGGCGCCGCCGGCATCGATCAGCGTCCAGGGGCCGTGGCAGATCGCCGCGATCGGCTTCTTCGCCTCGACGAAATGCCGGATGAAGGCGATCGCCTTCGGCTCCAGCCGCAGCTGGTCCGGGTTGATCACGCCGCCGGGCAGCAGCAGCGCCGCGTAATGCGCCGGGTCGGCCTGGTCGAGCACCCGGTCCACCGGGATCTCGTCCGCCTTGTCGAAATGATTCCAGCCCTGGATGGCGCCGGATTTCGGCGAGACGACATGGACCTGCGCCCCGGCCTCCTTCAGCGCCTGCACCGGCTTGGTCAGCTCCACCTGCTCCACGCCATCCGTGGCCAGCACGGCCACGGTCTTCCCGCTCAGCTCATTCGCCATCGGGTCGGTCCTCTCGTCTCGGGGGGGATCGGGCGCGCGGCCCGTCCCGCTGGCAACGGGCCGGGCGCGCGGCGGTTGCGCGCTTGACGGCCCGGCGCCGCCGCCGGATCGTCGCCCCCGGCACGACCCGGCCCGCCGGGCCG
>NZ_SMOA01000089.1 GCF_004353985.1 Paracraurococcus ruber
GAGGAGCCGCGATGCAACCAGCACCCGAACGGGCCACGCCCGGAGCCGCGCGGCGGCGCGCCGTGCTCGCCGGGGCGCTCGCCCTCGGGACGTCACCCGCCGCGGCGCAGGGCCCGGCCTGCCCGCCCCCGGGCGACGGCCGGTCGCGGACTTACCGCAATGAGCGCTTCGGGATCACCATGACCTATCCGTCGGTCTTCGCGCTCGACCCCGGCAGCATCCCCGCCGCCGGCGACAGCGCCCGGTTCTGGACCGCGGACCGGCAGGCCACCGCGGTGGTCGACGCCGCCCGTCCCGCGCAGCGCCGCGGCCTGGACACGCTGCTCGCGGAGGCGGAGGAGGACATCCTGCGCAACAGCCGCGGCGAGATCACCTACCGGCGCCGCCGCGGCACCTGGTTCGTGCTGAGCGGCTTCATCCTGGGCCGCATCTTCTACCGCCGCAGCGTCGTCACCCCGGACGGGACCGTGGCGACGCTATGGCTGGAATTCCCGCGCGCGTTGAAGCCCTGCCTGGAGGCGGCGGTGACGATGATGTCGCTGTCCTTCCGGCCGCTGTAGCGGCGCTCGGGCACCGGGGCGCGACGCAGCCGCATGTGGCGCCGCGCCCCGGCATGGGCATCACCCGCATGCCGGGCGGGCTGGGCCAGACGGGCCCGCCGCCCCTGCCTAGGCGCTACCGGTACAGGAATTCCGGCCCGTCCAGGTCGATCTTCGGGAACTCGTCCTTCTCCCGCCAGTAGTCCTGGGTGTGCTGCCATTCGTACTTGGCGCCGCGCTTGGGCAGCAGGTGCATGCCGCGCATCAGGTAGCCCGGATTGAAATTCTCCGGGTCGATCCAGGGCAGGATTTCCATGTCCGCATCCTCGGGCCGCAGCGCCACCTCGACCCGCTTCGCGCCCTTCGCCTGCATGTGCTTTAGCAGGCGGCAGACGAAGTCGCCGACCAGGTCGGCGCGCAGCGTCCAGCTCGCCCGGAAATAGCCGAAGACCCAGGCCAGGTTCGGGATGCCGGTGAACATCATGCCGCGATAGGTCACCGTCTCGTGGAAGGCGAGCGGCTTGCCGTCGATGGCGAATTCGATGTCGCCCAGCACGTTCAGGTGGAAGCCGGTGGCGGTGACGATGATGTCGGCATCGAGGTGCCGGCCGGATTTCAGCTGGATGCCGGTCGCGTCGAAGCTCTCGATCTCGTCGGTGGCGACCGAGGCGTCGCCGCGCGCCACCGCCTGGAACAGGTCGGCATCCGGGACGAAGGCGATGCGCTGCCGCCAGGGCCGGTAGCTCGGCGTGAAATGCGTGCCGATGTCGTAGTCGGGGCCGAGGATGCTGCGCAGGTTCGCCAGCATCTCCTGCTTCACCTGTTCGGGTTCCTTGAAGCAACGCTCGGTGAAGACCGATTGCTCCAGCAGGATCTTCCTGCGGGTGATCTCGTGGATCCAGGTTTCCTCGACGCCGAGCTTGCGCAATTCCTCGGCCAGCTCGATGGCGTTGCGTCCGGTCCGGAAATAGGTGGGGGAGCGCTGCAGCATGGTCACATGCGCCGCCTTGCCCGCCATGGCCGGGACGATGGTGGCGGCTGAGGCGCCGGAGCCGATCACCACCACGCGCTTGCCGGTGTAGTCCAGCCCCTCGGGCCAGCTCTGCGGGTGCACAATGCTGCCCTGAAAGCTGGCCATGCCCGGCCATTCCGGCGTGTAGCCCTCCGCATGCCGGTAGTAGCCCTGGCACATCCAGAGGAACTGCGCGGTGATCACCACCGCCTCGCCGGTCGCGGTGTTGGTCGCCTCGATCGTCCAGCGGTTCTCGGCGCTCGACCAGCTCGCGCTGCTGATCTTGTGCTGGTAGCGGATATGGCTGCCGAGGCCGTTCTCCTCGATCACGTCGCCCATGTACTTGCGGATCTCGTCCGCCGTAGCGATCGGCGGGCCGACCCAGGGCTTGAAGCGGTAGCCGAAGGTGTGCAGGTCGCTGTCGCTGCGGATGCCGGGGTATTTGTGCGTCCACCAGGTGCCGCCGAAGGTCTCCGCCGCTTCCAGCACGACGTAGCTTGTGCCCGGGCATTGGGTCGCCAGGTGGTAGGCGCCGCCGACGCCGGAGATGCCCGCGCCCACGATCAGCACGTCGAAATGCTCGGCCGGCCGCGCCGCGGTCCTTGCGAGGGTGTCTGCCTCGGACATTCGGGATCGTCCTCCTGCTGGTGTTGCCGCAACCCTACCGCGGATCGCGGGCGGGCGTGAGCGCCGGGATGCGCGGATCCGCCGGGCCACGGCGGAAGGTGGCGGATCGGCCTTCACATCCCGGCGCAGCCGGCAGCGGAACCGGCCCTGGGACTGTCCAACTCGGTCGCCCGACCCGGAACGACAAGCCGGTCCCTTGCCCGCCAGCCCAGGCCGTTTCGCTATCGCCCCTACCGCACCCCTGCCCCACCGTCGCTAGGCCGGGTCCCGTCCTGAACCGCGGGCGCGGACGGGTGACCATCGCCGCCACCCTCGCGGCCAGGGCGCCAGGAGGTTCCAGTCCCGGCCACCTGTCAGCCCAAGGACGCGCCGCCGCAGACCAGGATCTGCTGCCCGGTGATGGCCCCGCCATGCGGGCCGAGCAGGAAGCCGACCAGCGCCGCCACCTCCTCCGGCGCGATGTAGCGGCCGATCGGCGGCAGCTTCGGCTGCATCCCGGCGCGGGCGGGGTCGCGCAGCATCGGCGTGTCGGTCGCGGCGGGCGAGACCACGTTCACCGTGATGCGCCTGGGCAGCAATTCCACGGCCCAGGACCGTGCCATGGCGACCAGCGCCGCCTTGCCCGCGGCATACTGGCTGCGGCCGGGCGCGCCGCCCGCGGCGCGGCTGCCCAGCAGGACGATCCGCCCGCCCTCCGGCATCCGCGGCGCCAGCGCGTCGGCCAGCTGGAAGGCGGCATCCACATGCAGGCGCCACAGCGTCTCCCCCGCTGCAGGGTCCAGCCCGCCCAGGGCGCCGGCACGCATCAGCCCGGCGGCATGCACCAGCGCGAAGGGCGCCAGCCCATCCAGCGCCGCCGCGGTCGCGGCCGGGTCCAGCAGGTCCGCGGCGCGATGCTCATAGCCCGCCGGCATCGCCGGCGGGGCGCCGCGGCTGAGCCCGGTGACCCGCCAGCCCTCCCGCAGCAGCCAGGCGGCGATGGCGGCGCCGATGCCGGAACTCGCGCCGGTCACCACGGCATGGCGGAGCCCCGGGGGCTGGTCCGACGGCATGCGCTTCCTCCCTTCGGCCGAGCGGTGATTGACACCGTCGCAGCCACCGACGTAGCAATGTGGCAGATAACGAACAAGCGTTCGCATTCCGAGCAAAAGCGACGACATGGGCGAGGCAACGGCGCCGCGGCGGGATGACCGCCCGGCCGACAACCCGAAAAACCAGGTGCAGTCGGTGGCGAAGGCCTTCGCCGTGCTGCGCGCCTTCGGTCCGGGCATGCCGGAGCTGACGGTGTCGGAGGTGGGGCTGCGCGCCGGCCTCGACCGCGGCACCGCCTTCCGCCTGATCCATACCCTGCTCGATCTCGGCTATCTCCGCGCCGTGCCGGGCGGCCGGCGCTTCCGGCTGGCGCTGAAATGCCTGGAACTCGGCCATGCCGCCCTGGCGGCGCATGACCTGGGCGAGCATGCGGCCCCGCTACTGCGGGACGTCGTGCCGGCGATCGCCGATGCCGGCTCTCTCGGCGTGCTGGAGGCCGGGGAGGTGATCTACCTCGCCCGGGTCGAGGCCGGGCTGGACCAGCATGGCCTGGTGCGGCGGCCGGGCACCCGCATCGGCGCCTATGCCACCGCGCTGGGCCAGGCCATCCTCGCCTTCCTGCCGCGGGAGGAGCAGCTGCGGCAGCTGGACGCGGTGCCGCGGGTCAAGCTGTCGGAGCGGACGCTGACCGGCCTCGATGCGCTGCTGGCCCGGCTGGCGGAGGTGCGGGCGCGCGGCTGGGCGCTGTCCGAGGGCGAGAATGCCTATGGCCTCTGCACCGTCGCCGCCCCGGTGCTGGACGCGGCGGGGGCACCCATCGCCGGCGTCAGCCTGACCATCGTCGGCGGCCGGCTGCCGGCGGTGGAGTTCGCCGACCTGGCCGCGCCGCGGGCCGGCGCCATCGCCGCGGAATTGGCGGCGGCGGTGCGGCTTTCCCACGGGGCCATCGGCCCCGGGCGGGTGCCGCGGTGATCGCCACGCCATTGGCCCCCGGGGCAGCCCGACGGCCGCGCCCCGGTGGCGGCCGGCAGGACCTCACCCCCCGCACCAGGAACCCGGCGATGCAGGACACCCCCCGCTGATGGACGGACTCATCGACCGGCCCGCCGATCTCGCGCCGCATCCCGGCGACCCCGGCCGGGTCGAAGCCTTCATCCCCACCCCCTGCGTGCAGAACCATGCCGCCTTCATCGCGCCGCTGCCGGGCGGCGCGCTCGGCTGCGCCTGGTTCGGCGGCACGCAGGAGGGCATCCCCGACATCTCGGTCTGGTTCTCCCGCCTCGCGCCCGGGGCGACGCGCTGGGCGGAGCCGGTGAGGCTCTCGGATGATCCGACGCGGAGCGAGCAGAACCCGTTGCTGTTCGCCACGCCCGCCGGCGCGCTCTGGCTGCTCTGGACCGCCCAGCTCGGCGGCAACCAGGACACGGCGCTGATCCGCCGCCGGATCTCGGCGGATGGCGGCGCGACCTGGGGCCCGATCGAGGACATCATCCCGGAGACGCCGGGCTACGGCACCTTCATCCGCAGCCGCATCGTGGTGAACGCGAGCGGCGAATGGCTGCTGCCGATCTGGCGCTGCACCAAGCCTGCCGCCGGCGCCTGGACCGGCGACCTGGACACGAGTTCCGTGCTGCTTTCGGCCGATGCGGGCGCGACCTGGCGGGAATGCCCGGTGCCGGACAGCACCGGCTGCGTCCATATGTCCATCATCCCTTGGCCCGCCCCCGGGCAGGACCGGCTTCTGGCCTTCTACCGCAGCCGCTGGGCGGACCATGTGTACCGCAGCGAATCCCCGGATGGCGGGCGCAGCTGGACCGCGCCGCGACCGACCTCGCTGCCCAACAACAACAGCTCCGTCATGGCGCTCACGCTCGCCAGCGGCGCCATCGCCCTGATGTACAACGCGAGCAGCGCCGCGGATGCGTCAGGCCGCCGCGCCTCGCTCTACGACGATATCGGCGGGGAGGAACCGGCCGCCCCGCCGGCCGAGGGGCGCGCCGCCTTCTGGGGCGCGCCGCGGGCGCCGATGACCATCGCGCTGTCCGAGGATGGCGGCCTGACCTGGCCCTGGCGCCGCGACCTCGAAACCGGCGACGGCTACTGCATGACCAACAATTCGAAGGACCGGCTGAACCGGGAGTTCAGCTATCCTTCGCTTTGCCAGACGCCGGACGGGGCGCTGCACCTCGCCTACACCTACTGGCGGCAGGCGATCAAATACGTCCGGGTGACGGAGGCCTGGATCCGCGCATGATCCTGCGCCCGCCCGGCGCCGCCGGCGGCACGCGACGAAGGCCAGGACAGGGAGGGAAAACGCGATGCACCGCCGCCACGTGATCGGCGCCGCGCTCGGCCTGCTGGCCGCGCCGGCGGTCCATGCGCAGGATGCCTGGCCGGGGGGCCGGCCGCTGCGCGTCATCTGTCCCTGGCCGCCGGGCGCGGCGAATGACGCGCTGGCGCGGCTGCTGGCGCAGCGGCTGAACGAGACGCTGGGCGCCCAGGCGGTGGTGGAGAACCGCACCGGCGGCGCCGGCCTGGTCGGCACCAATGCCGTGCTGCAGGCGGCGCCGGACGGCTACACCCTGCTGGCCTCCGCCTTCAACACGGCGGTCATGCCGCTGGTGCTGAAGGGCGCGACCTTCAACCCCGAGAAGGACCTGGAAGTGCTGGGCCGCTGGGCGCAGGCGCCGCTGGTGATGGTGATCGGCGGCACCCGGCCGCAGCGCACCTTGCCCGAGGTGGTCGCGGCGGCCAAGGCGCGGCCGAAGGACTGGACCATCGCCATCTCCTCCCTGGGTGCCGCCAGCCACCTGGCGACCATCGAGTTCCTGCGGCGCACCGGCCTCGACCTCGACCTGGTCAGCTATCGCGGCACCCAGCCGGCGCTGACCGACCTGATGGCGGGCAATGTCCCGCTGCTGATCGACAACAGCTTCGGCGTGCTGCCCGCGACGGCCGATGGGCGGGTGCGGGCGCTGGGCATCGCCACGCGGCAGCGTTCCGCCCTGGCGCCGGACCTGCCGACCCTGGCGGAGGCCGGGCTGCCGGGCTTCGAATTCCAGTCCTGGTACGGTGCCTGGGCGCCGAAGGGAACGCCGGCGGCGATCCAGGACCGGGTCAATGCCCTGATGCGGGAGACGATGCGCGACCCGGCCATCGCCCAGCGCCTGACCGGCCAGGTGCTGGAGCCGGTGACGGAGAGCATCGCCGAGGCCCGCCGCTTCATCGCCGCGGAGATCGCGCGGGCGGGCGAGCTGCTGCGGAGCGTGAACTACCAGCCGGAGTGAGGCCCGCCACCCGACGGAACGGGGTGCATGGCGCCGCGCCGCCCAGGGACGGGCGCGGGGCCGATGCCGCATTGCGGCAGAAAGGCCGTTGATTTCACATCCTGTTCACCGGGTTCGTGTCATCGAAGTGACTGAGGTCGCTTCGGGAATCTGCCATGCCTGTCACAGCCCTGTCCTTGGGTCTGCGCGGTCGTCTCGCCTTGATCGCCATCCTGCCGGCTCTGGTGGCGGCCCTCCTGGCGGGTGGTGGCGGGCTATGGTCCCTCCGCTCGCTGGAAGCGGAGAGGCTGCGGACGGAGTTCCAGGCGGCCGGCGAAAGGCTGGACCGGGCGCTGGAGGAAGCGGGCCAGCGCATGCAGACCATCGCCGCCAGCACGGCGATCCGCATCGCGCTGATCGACGCGGTGGAGCGGCGGAGCGCCGACGATGCCGTCCCGCTGGTGGTCGAAAGCTTCACGGTCCTGAAGAGGGCCGACCCCTCGCTCGAGGTGCTGGAGGTGACGGATGCCGGCGGTCGCGTCATCGCCCGTGGGCACAATCCGGCGCAGCGCGGCGACGACAAATCGCGCGTGACGGATGTCGCCGCGGCGCTGTCTGGGCGGGTGTCCATCGGCAGCGTGGTGTCCCCCACCACCGGCCTGATCGCGCTCGGCGCGGCGGTGCCGCTGGAACGGAATGGCCGTGTCATCGGCACCGTCAAGGCCGCCATGCGGCTGGATGCCCGGGTGGCCCGGAGCATCGGCCTGCTCGCCGGAGGGGAGGCGCTGCTGTTCGGCGCCGGCAAGCTCACCGCCAGCACGGTGCCGGGCGTGACCAACGAGACGGTGCCGGAGGCGCTGCTGACGGCGATCCGCGCCGGCACCGCCGACCCGGTGGTCACGACCATCGGGCAGGCCGGGCGGCACATGGCGCTGGTGCGGCCGATCCGCGACCTCGAAGGCAAGGTGGCCGGCGCGGTGGTGCTTGCCCTGCCGCTGGCAGCCTGGGACACGGCGGAGCGGCACAGCCTGCTGATGATCGGCGGTGCCGGCCTGCTGGTGCTGCTGGTGGCGGTGCCGGCCGCCCTGTTCGCGGCGGCGCGCATGGCCGGCACGCTCGGCGGTCTGGCGGGGGCGATGCGGCGGCTGGCCGCGGGGGAGACCGGCGTCGCCATCCCCGGCCGTGCCCGGCAGGACGAGATCGGCGCCATGGCGACCGCGCTGGAGCAATTCCGCGACGGCCTGATGGAGAAGCAGCGGCTGGAAGCGGCAGCGGCGCAGGAGCGGGCGGCGCGCGAGCGCCGGGCGGCCGCGATGGAGCGGCACACGGCCGAGTTCAGCCGGTCGGTGGCGGGCGTCATGGCCTCGCTCGGCGAGTCGGCGTCCGGCATGCGGGATGCCGCCCGCAGCATGGCCGACAGCGCCCGGCAGACCGAGGGCCGGGCGACCAACACGGCGGGGGAGGCGGACACGGCCGCTGCCAACCTGGCGACCGTTGCCTCCGCGGCCGAGGAACTGGCCGTCAGCGTCGCCGAGATCAGCCGGCAGGTGGCGCAGGCGGCGCAGGTGGCGCGCGACGCGGTGGAGGCGGCGAGCGCGACCGATGCCCGCATGAAGGCGCTGAGCAGCGGCGCCGAGCGCATCACCGATGTGGTGCGGCTGATCGGCGACATCGCCGGGCAGACCAACCTGCTTGCGCTGAATGCCACCATCGAGGCGGCGCGCGCCGGCGAGGCCGGCAAGGGCTTCGCGGTGGTGGCGGGGGAGGTGAAGCAGCTTGCGGCCCAGACCGCGAAGGCGACCGAGGAGGTCTCCTCCCAGATCACCGGCATGCGGGAAGCGACGGGGGACGCGACCGCGGCGATGCAGGCGGTGGCGGCGGCGATCGGTCGGATGGACGAGGTGGCGGCGGCCATCGCCGCGGCGGTGGAGCAGCAGGGGGCCGCGACGCGCGAGATCAATGTCCGGGTGCAGAGCGTCTCCGCCACCACCGGCGTGGTCGCGGGCGCGATGCAGGAACTGTCCGGCGTGGCGCGGGATTCCGGCACGGTCAGCGGGCATGTGCTTGAGGCGGCGGAGGCCGTGAGCAAGCAGGCCGGCACGCTGCGGTCGGAGGTGGAGAGCTTCATCGAACTGCTGCGCACCGATGAGGGCGAGCGCCGGCGCTTCGAGCGCCGGCCCGTGCCGGGCGACAAGCAGGCCATGCTGACGCTGCCCGATGGGCGGACCGTGTCGTTGCCGCTGAAGGACATCTCGGCCGGCGGGGTCGGCCTTGCCAGCGACCTCCCCTTCAACGCCGGCACGGCGGTGCAGGTGACATTGCCCGGTACCCCGGCGCCGGTGACGGCGCGCGTCGCCCGGGTGGAGAAGGGATTGCTGGGCTTGGTCTTCACCGACCCGAAAACGGCCGCGCGCGCCGTCGATCGGCTGTTCCAGGACCTGCGCATGGCCGCGTGAGGGTTCGTTCAGGGATGCCCGCAGGTGCGCGGGCTGGATGAGACCGCGGCGTGACCGGTCCGGGCTTCCCTCGCGGCCTGGCGTGGGCCGCAGGGGCTGGCTTGCGGCCGGCGACGCCGGCCGCGGTGGCGCCGGAGCCGGACGGGCGACGCGGCCGCCCGATCATGCCCGGCTGGGCCGGCGGGGTGCTGCATGCCGCCGGACTGACCACCGAGGGCCCGGGCGGGTGACCGCCGGGATCGATCGGGTGATGGCGGGCATCGCCGCCGCCTGATCCGGCTGGCCCCGTCGGCGCCAGGCGCCTGCCGCGGCCATCCGCCCTGGCCGCCGGGCCCCCAGCCCCATGCCGGTGGCTACCCTGCCCGGGGGCCCCCGCGAACCACGGCCCGACTTGACTGCCGGGCGGTTTGGGCCGTTACCGGGGCGAGGCCGCTGGTGGTGCGATCCGACAGGCGTCGCCCCCCGGCGGTGAACAGCGGCGTCGCGGCACCGGCCGTGCCGGCAAACGCCCGACGCCCGGAGGACACGCCCCGCCATGAACCTCGCCCGCTTTCCGCGCGTCCGGCTCGGCCACATGCCGACGCCGCTCGAGCCCATGGACCGCCTCTCGAAGCATCTCGGCGGACCCCGGCTCTGGATCAAGCGGGACGACTGCACCGGCCTGTCCACCGGCGGCAACAAGACCCGCAAGCTGGAATTCCTGATGGCCGATGCCCTGGCGCAGGGCGCCGACATCGTCCTCACCCAGGGCGCGACCCAGTCCAACCATGCCCGCCAGACCGCCGCTGCCTGCGCGAAGCTCGGCCTCGCCTGCCATATCCTGCTGGAGGACCGGACCGGCTACACCGATGCGGCCTACACCCAGTCGGGCAACGTCCTGATGGACAAGCTGCACGGCGCCACCACCTCCCGCCGCCCCGGCGGCGCCGACATGCAGGCGGAGATGGAGGCGGTGGCGGAGACGATGCGCGCCGAAGGCCGCAAGCCCTATGTCATCCCGGGCGGCGGCTCCAACCCCATCGGCGCGCTGGGCTATGTCAATGCCGCGCAGGAACTGGTCACCCAGGCCTCCGACATGGGGCTGCGGATCGACCACCTGGTGCATGCGACGGGCAGCGCCGGCACCCAGGCGGGCCTCGTCGTCGGCCTGGTGGCGCTGAACAGCGGCATCCCTGTGCTGGGAATCGGAGTCCGTGCCCCGAAGCCGCGGCAGGAAGCGAATGTCCTGGCCCTGGCCGAGAAGACCATCGCCCATCTCGGCCTGCCGGCGCTGGTGAAGGCCGAGCATGTCGTCGCCAATTGCGACTATGTCGGCCAGGGCTACGGCATCCCCACCCAGGGAATGGTCGATGCGGTGCGGCTGCTGGCGGAGCAGGAAGGCATCCTGCTCGACCCCGTCTACTCCGGTAAGGGCATGGCCGGGCTGATCGACCTGATCGGCAAGGGCATGTTCCGGCCGGACGAGAACGTGGTCTTCCTGCATACCGGCGGCCAGGTCGGCCTGTTCGGCTACCCCGACGCCTTCGGCCTGGCGGGCGACCTGCCGCGCTGACCCAGCCACGCTGAACCCTGGCGCCAGGCATCCCCCTGGCCTGGGGATCCATCCGCGTCGTCCTCAGGCCAATGAGGCAGTCGCCCGGACCGCCGGTCCGGCCTGCATCGCCGCCAAGCGCGGCCTGGGGCATGCAGGCGGGACTGCCGACCTGCGCTGGCTGGACGCGCCGGGCAGCGCCGCGCGTGCCGCACGGGGGCCTGGCCAGCCGGCGCGGGCCATGCGCCTGGGCGTCGTCGACCTGCTCGCCATGGCGCTGGCCATCCCACGCCGGGTGCCCGGCGCCCCGGTGACGGGCCCGCGGGCTTTCCTGCGGCAGGGTGCGCCGGTCGCCGCCGCCGCGGCGGACGGCCTGCGGCGCCGCCCGCGGTTCGCCGCAGCGCGAGTGACCGGCATGACCGCCGGCCGAAGGGCGCCGGCCTGCCCGACGGCATGCGGGCCCCCTCGGCCGCACCCGGACGACGCTATCCACTCGGTCCGGGCGCCTCGCGGCGCTGCCCGTCCCCGGTTCCGCGCGCCGGATGCGTGTCGTCCCGGATTCCTGCCGGGCACCGACTAGTAAGGCAAAATCAACGGATACCCTGACACTCTTCCGACTCCTGACCAATGCCGGCCCCAGGGGGGGCACACATGGCGGATGCGGAGCGTACCTACAGCCTGCTCGTCGTCGACGATAACGACATCGATGCGCGCAACTATGGCGTGCTGCTGCGCCGCAAGGCTCCGCGGGCCTTCAGCATCGTCACGGCATCCGACGGTGCATCCGGGCTGGCCCTGCTGCGCGAAGGGCGCTTCGACTGCCTGCTGCTGGATTTCCGCCTGCCGGACATGACCGGACTTGAATTCCTGCAGGACGCCATGTCGTCCGGGGAACTGTCCTGCGCTGTCGTCCTCGTCACCGGGCAGGGGACGGAGGCCGTGGCCGTCGCGGCGATGCAGCAGGGCGCGCAGGACTACCTGGTCAAGGACCGGATCAACGAGGACAGCCTGTGGCGGGCGATCACCCGCGCGGTGACCCAGAAGGAATTGCGCCGCAGCCTCGCCGCGTCGATGCACAGCCTGAAGACCGTCAACGCGGCGCTCGAGCAGGAAGTGGCGGTGCGCGAGGCGGCGGAGACCGAGGCGCGTGCCGCCAAGGAGGTCGCCGACCGGGCGAACATAGCCAAGACCCGCTTCGTCGCCATGGTGACGCATGAGTTGCGCACGCCCCTCAACGGCATCCTCGGCTATGCCCAGCTTCTCCGGCTGGAAGGCGGGCTGAGCGCCCGGCAGGACCAGCGGGTCGGCGCGATGCTGGAAGCAGGCCAGCATGTGCTGGAGATGATCGACCAGGTCCTCGACCTCGCCAGCATCGAGACCGGCAATCTGCAGATCCACCCCGAAGCGGTATCCGTCGCGGCGCTCTGCGAGCGCTGCCTGGCCGTCATCGCGCCCATGGCGGCGGCGCGCGGGCTGTCGCTGCGGCTGGAGCGCAACGCGAACGCGCCGGCCGAGCTGCGCACGGATCCGGCGCGCCTGCGGCAGATCCTGCTCAACCTGCTGGGCAATGCGGTGAAGTACACCGATACCGGCTCGGTGGAGCTGCGGCTGGCGGCCGGTGCCGTGCCCGGCGCGCTGCGGGTGGAGGTCGCCGATACCGGCTGCGGTATCCGGGCCGAGCATCTTGGCCTGCTGTTCCATGACTTCGAGCGCTGCGGCGCCGATTCCGCGGTCGAGGGGGCGGGACTTGGCCTGTCCATCGTCGCCGGCATCCTCCGCCTGCTCGGTGGCAGCTTCGGGCACCTGCCCAATCCCGGCGGCGGCAGCATCTTCTGGATCGACCTGCCGCCCGCGCAGCCGGAGCACCGCGCGGCGGACATGCCTTCCGCCACGGCGGCCGGTCCCGCGGCGCCGCTGCGCATCCTGGTGGTGGACGACGTGGCGATGAACCGCGACGTGGTCGGCGCCTTCCTGCTGGCCGCCGGGCATGAACCGGTGCTGGCGAAGGATGGCCGGCAGGCGCTGCGGCTGGTGCGCGCCGGCGGGATCCATCTGGTCCTGATGGACATGCAGATGCCGGGCATGGACGGGCAGGAGACGACCCGGCGCATCCGTGCCCTGCCGGGCCCCGCCGCCACGGTGCCGGTGGTGGCGCTGACCGCCTATTCCTCGCCCGC
The DNA here is from genome assembly GCF_004353985.1 of Paracraurococcus ruber. Taxonomy (GTDB): domain Bacteria; phylum Pseudomonadota; class Alphaproteobacteria; order Acetobacterales; family Acetobacteraceae; genus Paracraurococcus; species Paracraurococcus ruber. The sequence goes on from NZ_SMOA01000089.1 coordinate 12,641, forward strand.
GCAAATGGCCGAAGCGCGCGCGGCCGGCGTGGATGGCCATGTCGCCAAGCCGGTCACCTATGCGGCGCTGATGTCCACCATCGCCACGGTGGCATCGGGCCAGAGCCCGGCGGTGGCGCGGCGTGCGCCGCCGGCGCGGGACGAGGCGCCGCGCCCGCCGCGGCTCGACCGCGCGGCGCTGGATGCGACGCTGGCCTTCGTGCCGGCCGGCGAGGTCGCCGGCCATCTCGGTGCGCTGCAGGACAGCGTGGAGGCGATGCTGGCCCTGCTCAACCGCCGCGCCCCACCCACGCTGCAGCGGGAGGCGGCGCATGGCCTCGCCTCGACCTCCGGCATGTTCGGCCTTGCGGCGCTGTCCGCGGCATCCCGCGACTTCGCCCATCCCGCCGGTGCCGGGGCGCCGGAGGCGATGCGCCTGGGCCGCACCCTGCGCCAGGAATCCGCCGCCGCCCTGGAGGTCCTGGCCGGGATCATGCGGGAACCGAGGAGCCGGCCGCCATGACGCAGACGACAGCGATGCCGCCGGCGACGCAGAGGAAGCACGTGATCCTGGCGGAGAACGAGGCGGTGATGCGGGGGGTCCTCCGCTCCATCCTGCTGCAGATGGATCTGGAGGTGATGCTGGCCGCGGATGGGGTGGAAGCGGTCCGGCTGGCGGCCGAATTCCCGGCGCAACTGGTCCTGCTCGACATCGCTATGCCGCATATGAACGGCCTGCTGGCCTGCCACGCCATCCGCCGGATGCCGGGATACCGCGATGTGCCCATCGTCGCACTCACCGCCTTCGTCGACGACCGCATGCGGGCCGCGGCGCGCGAGGTCGGCGCCACCGACTTCATCACCAAGCCCTTCCGTCCCGATGTCCTGATGGCCCGGCTGGCCGGCCATCTCCGCGCTGCCACGCCGGACGGGGCGGCGGCGGGGCCGGGTGCCCGGTCGCAGGCCTGGGACATTGGCCGCGAGGCGACGATGGCCGCGCCGTCGAGCCCGGCCTTGGCGCATGGCCGGCGGATGCTGCAGGTCTGGCGTTCATTGACGGAATGAACTTAGAGAAATGAAGTAGAAAATCTGTAGAGCAAAAATAAATCGAGCATCCTTATTGCTGGCAGGATCGGACCGATTGGTCCAATCTGGGGCGATATCTTGAGATGCGGCGCCTGATGACGTCCGATGCCTGCCGGACCAAGGCTTGGCCGAACCTGCTGATGGCGTGCGGCCGGTTGCCTGGCGCTGCCGGCCGAGCGGGCATGGGGGCATGACCATCGGGCCGCATTCCCAGCCGCTGCCCGCCTCTTTCGCCCGCTGCGAGGATGAGCAGATCCATGTGCCGGATGCGATCCAGCCGCATGGCGCGCTGCTCGCCGCCGGGCCGGACGACGCCACCGTCACGCATGCGAGCGCGAACCTCGCGGCATTCCTCGGTGTCCCGGCGACGGCAGCCCTGGGCGCGCCGCTCGCCACGCTGATCGGGCGCGCGGCGTGGGAGAGCATCCTCGACCGGCTTCGGTCGGCGGCCCCGGGGGCGGCGGCGTCCTGCACCGGGCGGCTGGAAGGCCCGGGGGGCACGCGGCTGCGGGTCCGCGCGCATCGCCACGCCCACCAACTCTGCCTGGACATCGTGCGCGTCGAGCCGGAGCCGGATGCCACCATCGAAGCAGCCCGCGGGGTGCTGGAGACCTTCCGCGTGGCGCGGACGCCAAGCGAGCTTTGCGACCTCGCGGTGCACGGCCTGCGCGCCGTCAGCGGCTATGACCGGGTCTTCGCCTATCGCTTCGGGCCCGAGGGCGACGGCGAGGTCGTGGCCGAGGAGCGCGATGCGTCCCTGCCGCCCTTCCTCGGCCTGCGCTATCCCGCCGCGGACATCCCGGCGCAGGCGCGGCAGCATTATCTGCGGCAGCGGGTCGGGTCCGTGGCCGATGCCGGCTATGTCCCGGTGCCGGTGCTGGCAGCGGATCCCGCGGCGCCGTCGCTCGACCTGACCCATAGCGCGTTGCGCAGCGTGTCGCCGATCCATCGCCGCTACATGCGCAACATGCGAACGGCGGCGAGCCTGACGGTGGGCCTCGCCAGCCGGATGCAGCTCTGGGGCATGCTGGTCTGCCACCATGCGACCCCGCGGGTCGCCGGCCCCGATCTGCGGGCCGTCGCGGACATGGTCGGTACGGCGGTATCGGTGATGCTGGCCGGCCTTGCGGATGCCGAGCATGAGGCGATGCGGCAGGGCCACGCCGCGACCTTGCGCACGCTGACCGATCGCCTGGCCGCACCGGTGCCGCTGGCAGACGCCCTGGTGGCCGCCGAAGCCGACCTGCTGCACCTGGTGGATGCGCCCGGCGCGGCGATCAGCCTGGGCGGGACGATACGCTGCCTCGGCAGCACGCCGCGGCCGACCGACATCGCCCGGATCCTGGCCGTGCTGCAACTGGGCCCCGATGCCGGACCGGTGGCGCTCGACGACCTGGTCCTGCGGCACCCGGCGCTGGAAGCCTGCCGCGCGCAGGGCAGCGGCGTGCTCTTCCTGCCGCTGTCGACCAGCGGCGACGACGCGATCCTCTGGTTCCGCCCGGAGCAATCCCGCATCGTGCCCTGGGGCGGCGACCCGGCGGCGCATGCCGAAGGCGCGATGGAGCCGCGCACCAGCTTCGCCGCCTGGCAGCAGGTGGTCACCGGCCGCTCCGCGCCCTGGAGCACGGTCGACCTGGCGCTGGCCCGGGACCTGCGGACGGCGATCGAGGCGCGGATGGCCGTCGACCTGCGGACAGAGGTCGAGCAGCTGCGCCGTTTCGACCGCATGGTCGGGCAGCCGAACCGGCAGCGGGAGCTGGAACGATCGAATGCCGCGCTGGAGGAGTTCGCCTATGCGGCGTCGCATGACCTGAAGGCGCCGCTGCGGGCGATCGGGCATCTCGCGGACTGGATCGCCGAGGATATCGGCCCAGCCGCCAGCGCGACAACGGCGGAGAACCTGCGCATGCTGCAGGGCCGCGTCCTGCGGCTTCAGTCGCTGCTGGACGGGCTGCTGGCCTATGCACGGGCCGCCCGGCAGTCCTATCCGGAGGCGGAGGCGGTGGATGTGGCCGCTCTGGTGCGGGACATCGCGGCAACGCTGGGGGCGCCGGCCGGCTTCACCATCGCCTGCGCCCCCGGCCTGCCGGTCCTGCGCACGCATCTCGCCCCGCTGCAGCAGGTGCTGAGCAACCTGATCGTCAATGCCATCATGCATCACGACCGGGCCGAGGGACGGGTCGAGGTCGCGATGCGGAAGCAGGACGACGTCGCGGAGTTCCGCATCGGCGATGACGGTCCCGGCATCCCGCCGCGCTTCCAGGACCGCGTCTTCCAGATCTTCCAGACCTTGGCGAGCCGCGATGCGGTGGAGGCGAGCGGCATCGGCCTTGCGATCGTGCGCAAGCATGTGCAGGCGCATGGCGGCAGCATCTGGATCGAGAGCGCGCCGCCGCGCCGCGGCGCCACCTTCGTCTTCACCTGGAGCGAGACGCCGCCATGACGGGCAAGACGGTCACGATCCTGCTGGTCGAGGACGACATTGTCGACCGGATGGCCGTCCGCCGAGCCTTCAAGACCCTGAAGATCCTCAACCCGGTCATCGAGGTCGGGGATGGCGTCGAGGCGCTGGAGCGGCTGCGCGGCGAGAACGGGCAAGAGAAGGTGCCTTCGCCCTGCCTCGTCCTGCTGGACCTGAACATGCCGCGGATGGACGGGATCGAGTTTCTCTCGGTGCTGCGGAGCGACCCGGCGCTGCACCGCATGATCGTCTTCGTCATGACCACATCCCAGGCGGAGGAGGACATGCTCGAGGCCTATGACCACAACGTCGCCGGCTATCTCGTCAAGCAGCGGATCGGGCAGGACTTCCTCGCGTCCATCAGCATGCTGGAGGCGTTCTGGCGCGTGGTCGAATTCCCGCACTGATGCCGCCCGGCGATCTGTCGTGACCCAGGAGATCTCCGACCGGACGCTCGGGGTTTCGGGCTGGTCCCCGGGTGCGGCGGTGCCCCGCTCAGCGCCGCGCGATCTGCCACATGCGACGCGCCACGCCCGGCCTTGAGCGGCTTCCGTTCGCCATGGCTCACGGCAACCGCCGTCGTCATCTGAAACTACGAGCATCTTCACCCGCTCAGGTGATCCCACCTGATCGGGATCTGCTCTAATCCACCCGGATGTCGAGGCTCGCCCGGGCCACCTGGCCGGCCATGCCGGCGAAGATCGTGTCCAGCGTCGGCGCCAGCCCGTCCGGCAGCCTCCCGACGGCGGCGCCCCGCAGCGCATCCGGCAGGTCCGGCCCGGCGTCACGGTCGGCCAGCCAGCATTGCACCCGCTGCACGCCACGCGGCCCGGCCGGCAGGGCGATGCCATGCCGGTCGCCCGGCAGCGAGGCCGGCACGCCGGCTGCCAGCCTGGCGCCGCCGGCGGCCGAGGCGGGAAAGACGGCGATGGCCGCGCCATCGCTCTGCGTGGTCACGCAATAGAGCCAGCCATCGGCATCCGCCATCGCCGTCAGCCCGATCCGCTCGCCGGGCGCATAGGTGGGTGTCCGGCCACGCTCCGTGCTGAGCCAGAGATCCGGTGGCAGATGCGCGCGCGCCAGGCGGCGCAGCGCCGCCTCGTGCTGGGCATGGCAGCCCAGGAGGACCCCCTGCGCGATCTCGGTCGGTTCCTGCCCCGTCGCGCCGGTGCGGAGCCGGAAAGTCAGCGTCGCGCGCACCTGGCCATCCGCCAGCACGTCGAAGCTGTCGCCATCCTCGATCGGCAGGTCGCCCGGCCATTCGACGCGCGCCGCGCCGGGCGGCCAGGCCAGGCGGCGCAGGCTGCCGCGCCGCCGCAGCCCGAACTCGGCCGGCCCGCCGACGGGGCGCATCAGCCACAGGGTGTCGGTCGGGGCGACGCACCAGGTGCCGGACCGCTCGAGTTCGACGGATACCTCCGCCGCGGCGCGCTGCATGCGCTTGCCCAGCGCCGCGGCGCGCGTGCCGCCGATGGCGGTCGCATCCACGCCGCGCAGCCGGAAGGCTTCGGCCAGGGCGGCGGCGGAGCCATTCGGTCGCGCCGGCTCGGCCCGGTCCAGGGAGGTCTCGAGCGGTCCGCGCAGCTTCAGCATCTGGCCGGAGCGCAGCAGCAACGTCACGCTGGCGCCGTCGGGCAGGCGCAGCCGCTCCTGCGGGTCGATCACCATGCCGGGCGCATAGCCCGGCGCGGTCGCGGCCAGCAGCACCGCGCTTTCCGCCGCCTGCGCCGCCGGCGCGGCGGCCAGCAGCAGGGCGGCGACACCGGCAAGCCTGGTCGGCAGCATGGCCTGTCTCCTCTCGTCCCTGCGCAGCATGGCGGCGCGGCGGCCGCGGCGCTGTGGCGTGGTTCACAGCAGCGGCGATCGGCGCGATCCCGCAAACGTTCCTTGAACTGGCGCGGAGCACGGCGTCGACTTCCCCGCAACACACGGTATCGCGCGGCAGCGGGCCGTGCGGCGAGAGGGGGATCATCCGATGACGCGCGCGCATCTTCTCGCCGGCCTTGCGGCCATCGCGCTGCTGGGCGGCGCCACGGCGACGGCGCAGCGGCGGGCGATGCCGGAGAATGCCCGCGTCTATATCCTCTGGCCGCCCGACGGCGCGACGGTGAAGGGTGGCTTCTGGGTGCGCATGGGGCTGAGCGAGGGCGGCATCGCGCCGGCCGGCATCGACAAGGCGATGACCGGTCATCACCACCTGCTGGTGGATGCCGATCTGCCGCCCCTGGATCAGCCGATCCCCAATGACCGCAACCACCTGCATTTCGGCCTTGGCCAGACGGAGGCCCGGCTGGACCTGCCGCCGGGCCGGCACACGCTGCAACTTCTGCTGGCTGACGAGAATCATGTGCCGCACGACCCGCCGCTGGCGAGCAAGCGGATCACCATCACCGTCCTGCCCTGAGGGAGGCGAGCATGCCATCGACGCGCCGCCATCTGCTGCTGGCCTCCGCCGCCATGCTTCCCGCCGCCGCCGGGCAAGCCGCTGCCCAGACGCGAGCCCCGGACCATGCGCATGCCGCGCCGGCCGCCACTGCGGCGGCCGAGGCACCGCGGCCGCGCAGCGCCGCGCCGAAGGATGCCTATGTCTATATCGGTTGGCCGCAGGATGGGCAGGTCATCAGCGGCACGCGCTTCAAGGTGTGGTTCGGCACGCGCAATTTCGGCGTGGCCCCGGCCGGCGTGACGACGGCCAATACCGGCCACCACCACATCATCGTCGATGCGCCGCTGCCGGCGCTGGACCGGCCCATCCCGAATGATCGCAACCACCTGCATTTCGGCCTGGGGCAGACGGAGACGATGCTGGAATTGCCGCCCGGCGTGCACACGCTGCAACTTCTGATGGGCGATGCCGACCACATCCCGCACGATCCGCCGGTGATGTCGAAGCGCATCACCGTCACGGTCCGGCCCGGCCGGCCGCAGGCGGTGGCGGCAAGCCAGCCGCAGTAGCGCCGCGGTCAGTCGATGGCGCGGGCGACGCGGAAGCCGTTCGCCTGGTACCGCACCGGCGCGTCGTAGAAGTTCCGCGCGACCGGCAGGATCTCCTCCCGCCCCGAGCGGAAGGAGCCGCCGCGCAGGACCCGCCGCATGCACCCGCGCGTCTCCCGCGCCGAGCCGTCGGCCGGGGCGCCCTGGTAGTTCGGCGCCCAGCAATCCTGGACCCATTGGGCGACGCCGCCGGCCATGCCGTGCAGGCCGAAGGCATTCGGCGGATGGGCATCCACCGGCATCGGCCCGCGGGCATCCTGCGTGCCGCCGCATTCCGCGCAATTCGCCTGCGCAACACCCAGCTGCTCGCCCCAGGGATAGCGCGTGGCGCTGCCGGCGCGCGCAGCATATTCCCATTCCGCCTCGCTCGGCAGGCGGTAGCGCTGGCCGGTGGTGCGGGAGAGCCAGGCGACATAGGCCTGCGCATCGTCCCAGGCGACATTGTGCAGCGGCGTCGCATCCTCCGCCACCGCCAGACGCGGCAGCGGGCCGCAGCCGCCGGCCGCGCCGCAGGCCTTCCACTCCGCCACCGTCACGGGAAACTGGCCAAGCGCGAAGGGACGGATCGTGACCGACCGCACCGGCCGTGCGGCCGGGTCGCCCGAGCCCTGCCCCATGAGCAGCGTGCCGCCGGGCAGGCGCACCATCCAGGGGCAGGTCGGGCAGTCCTGGAAATAGCGGTCCGTGCTGCCGGCCGGCGGCGGCGCCGGCATCGCGCGCGGCTCGGACGGCCGGACCAGCGCCAGCTGCGGTGGCGCGGCCGGCGCCGGCGCTGCTGG